>DATAXS010000013.1:0-5513 GCA_036266715.1 Minisyncoccota bacterium | reverse complement strand
AATGCCCACCAAATCCTCCGGGTCAAGAAGTTTGTTCGTCTTCTTGCGGTCAAGATTCAAACGCTGGTTCATCTTGTAGCGGCCCACTTCCGAAAGGTCGTAGCGGTCGGCGCGGTCAAACATTGCGTCTATCAGGTTCTTCGCGGTCTCGGGGCTCGCCGGGTCTCCCGGGCGGAGACGGCGGTAAATTTCCACATAGGACTCCGCCGCGTCCTTGGCCACGTCTTTTTTAAGGGTCGCATCAAGAAACTTGATCGTACCCGTGTCTATCTTTTCGAAAGCCGCCTTGATCGCGTCGTTGCTCATGCCGAACACGCGGAGAATGTCCGTCACCGGCACTTTGCGCCGGCGGTCTATCTTCACACTTATCTGGCCGTCCGCGTCCGTTTCAAATTCAAGCCACGCGCCGCGCGACGGGATTATCTTTGCGCCGAAAAGCTGGCGGCCGCGGTACGGCGTCGCCGTAAAGTAGACGCCCGCCGAACGCACGAGCTGCGAAACCACCACGCGCTCCACGCCGTTTACGATGAATGTCCCCCGGGTCGTCATGATCGGGAAATCGCCGAAGTACACTTCCTGTTCCTGCGTCTTCCCCGTCCTCTTGTTCACGAGCTTCAACGTGCAGCGCAACGGCGCCTCGTAGGTCGCTTCTTTGTAGCGCGCGGTCGCTTCGTCGTACTTCGGCTCGTCGAACCGGTAGTTCACAAAGAAAAGTTCGAACTCCTTTCCGGTGTGATCGCGGATCGGCGAGATCTCTTCCCAAAGTTCGTTCAATCCTTTTTCCAAAAACCACTGGTATGAACGCAACTGCGCCTCATTCAAATTGAAGGGCGCAATAAGGGGTTTCGATTTTCCGAAGTGTTTGGTTGAAGCAAATTTTGCCATTAAATTTTGGTTAAATTTAAGTTTAAAAAAGTATTAAAACCGCCTTCCCGCACTTCCAAGGACCACGGACTACCCCAAAAAGCAAGCCCCACACAAGCAAAAAACGGCTTACCTCTCTTTCCACAAGAAGTACCGTTTAATGAGATTTTAAGTATTCTACTCTATTTGCATTCTGTTCGTCAAGTGTCACGGCGTAGATGGTCTTCCCCGTCGCGGGATCGCTTAAATAGTACCAATAAGGCGAGCTTTTGGGGCTGATGGCTGCCTGGATGGCCGCCACTCCCGGATTGCCGATGGGACCCGGCGGGAGCCCCTTGTAACGGTAGGTGTTGTAAGGTGAATTTATGGTGTAGTCGGTGGCACTCAGGGGATAGCAGCCGGGGACCGCAGTTCCTCCCGCGGGAGCGGTCGAGCTCGCATATTCCTCCATTAATTTTGCGTAGCAGATGCTTGCATCCACATCAAGCGGCATTCCCGCATTCAACCGCTTCCAAAGAATGCCCGCGACTATTTCCTGGTCGGTCGGGTCCGGCACTTCTTTTTCCAAAATGGAAGCAATGATGAGGTCGCTCGTCGCGTTTTTGGGATCTGCCGCAAGAAGCGGCGCGGCCTTCGCATTAAAATCGTCCGTCATCTTTTGCACCACGTCCTCAACGTTCGAACCCGTAAAGAATTGGTACGTATCGGGAAAAAGTTTTCCCTCCAAATTATTTGCCTGCGCATAGGCAATGAGCGTTCCCGGGGGAAGCACGAGTGCGTTCGCGAGCGCGGCGTCGATCTCGTACACATTGTCCCCTTCGGGTATCGTGACCGTTACCTCGTTTGCGTTCTTGGTCGCGAGGCCACCCAGGATCGCGGGCGCGGACATCGCGGGGGACAATTTGTAGAGGCCCGGCTGCATGCGGAACGCGGCGCCGCTCAATACCGCATAGAGTTCGGATGCCGATGTGGACCGGATGAGGCCGTCCGCGCGGAGCGCCGTCACGATCGAGTGAAACTTTTCGCCCTGGTCCACGGAAAAGATGACGGAAGTCCCGCCCGCATCCGCCGGCCGCAACGCATAAAGAAAAATACCGCCGAAAATCACGAGAAGGACGGCTATCACCGCCGCCCCGATGGTGTATTGCTTATTGGAATTTGCGATTATGGCATCCATTCGGTTTATATATGTATTTCGGGCCTTATATGAGGTTTTACTACGCCACCGACGACCGTTTTCTGATTGAATTTATGACGGCCACCAGGAAAAAGTCCGCAAACATGCTCGTGCCGCCGTAACTTACAAAAGGGAACGTGACGCCGACGACCGGCGTGAGCCCCGTTGCCGACCCCGCATTCAAAAGGAACTGCACGCCGAACATCATTGCCGCGCCGAGACAGATAAATTTCTCAAAATTCTCGTCCGCGAGCGCGCCGATGCGCAATATTTGGAAAATGAGGAAAAAGAATGCGGCGACCACCACGATGCCGCCGAGCACGCCCCATTCTTCAATGAGCGCGGCGAAAATAAAGTCCTCTGTGGGTTCCGACAAAAATCCAAGCTGGGTCTGCGTCCCCTGCCCATATCCTTTCCCGAGGAATCCCGCCGAGCCGATTGCGATGCGCGCCTGGGTGGCGCTGTAATTGATGCTTAACGCGCCACTTTGCGGATCAAGATAGCCGAGTATCCGCGCGCGGTGATAATCCTTCAGCACGTAGGTCCAAATGAATCCCGCGGCGAGCGCAAAAATAACGAGCGTCACAAGTACGCGCCGGAGCGGCAGGCCGGAAAGCAAAAGGAAGCCGAACCAAATACTGAAGAAGATGAGCGCCGACCCAAGGTCCGGCAAACGCACGGCAATCGCGGCGGGAATGACGAACAACGCGAAGGTCGTCAAAATATTTTGCCATCGCGCGACGGCAAGATGCCGCCGGCTAAAGTAGTGCGCAAAGAGGAAAATGAGCGCCACCTTCATGACCTCCACCGGCTGGACGCTGAAGGGCCCCAGTACGATCCAACTCCGCGCGTTCCGGATGACCGGCCCCGCAAGATAGGCAAAGAGCATCAAGAGCAGCGCGAACGCATAGAGCGCCCACGTGATCCATCGCGAATTGAAAATTGACCGCCAGTCAACGTACAAAAATATGATCACAAGACCCACGCCTATCGCGACCCAGAGAAATTGGAGCGCGAAGAAGTGGAACGAGAGCGCGGAAAGCGTGATAAGGCCCGCGGCCACAAGGATCCCGAGGGGTATGAAAAGGGCCAACATGCCTCACATTCTAGCACACTCTACCGGAGGGCATAGGCATAAAGTTCGGTGAGCGAAGGGTCAATATCAGGCGTCACGGGGTAGCTCACACTGAAGGTTTCCGTCTGGTTGGGCGCAATGCCGTCAAGCTCCGTCTGCGAGGCGCCGATCACGTTGCCGTTCACGTCTTTAAAAACGCCGACGATAAGAATATTACTGAACGCGGACGCGTCGTTGTCCGTGAGCTCGCCGTTCACAGAAACGGTACTGGAAGAAAGCGGTCCGGGGCCAAGGTTTTGCACCACAAACTGGGGCACGCCGCCCATGGTGCTCGATGTAATCCACGCGATATTCGCGTTCATAATCGTAAGCGATGCATTCGTAAAGGGCGTGGATACGAGCAGGTTCGGCACTAAAAGATATTTTACCTCGCCGCCGTAGATAAAAGATTGGCCAGGAATGGATGCAATGAGCGTGCTCGATGCGCCGCCATAAAGGTCAATGGAATAGCCAACACTCCGCGCGCCGAAATCCGTATTCGCGTTCGCAATCTGTGCAAGGAACGTGTAGTGGCCGAGGCTCGTGACGAACGATTGCACGCCGCCCACCGCCGTGATTCCCTGCAACGTGCTTGGCGTGCACACCTTCGCGCACGGCCCCCCGCAATCCACGCCCGTCTCGCCCCCGTCCTGCACGTGGTCAAAACACGATGGCGCGGGTTTCAAAAATAAAGCATACGCTCCGTACACAATAAGGCACACTACGATGACGAAAATTCCTCCGTATATGAGCTGTTTTGTGCGTCGGGAGTCCATACATTCATTATAGCAATAAAAAACGGCACTTTGATGTCGGCACATCCTACTTTCCCCGCAGTTATATTACCGCAAGTATCATCAGATCGGGGCGCTTTCACTTCTCTGTTCGGAATGGGAAGAGGTGGGACACGCCCGAATAAAGCACCGACATCAAAAAGCCGTTTCGCCTGTGGCGCACGGTTTTTTCATAGCAGAAAATTGTACTGCTGTGTGTTTGTCTTTTGGAGGGCATCTCGGAGGCGCCCCGGAACGCAATGAATGTCATTGTCCGATGGGCAGCGCCGAGAGAGAGTGGTCGCGCGAGCACGCGCGAACCACGTCCCTACAAAAGACAAACACACAGCAGAAAGTCAGCATTGGGATGGTTGGCGGGTTATTAGTACTCCTTGGCTTAAACCCTTGCGGGCCTTACACCTAGAGCCTATCAACGTAGTAGTCTACTACGAAACCACGCACACCTAATCTTGGGGTAGGCTTCGCGCTTAGATGCTTTCAGCGCTTATCCCTTCCATACATAGCTACCCGGCATTTCAGTTGGTACCAAAGCCGGCAGACCAGAGGTATGTTCAGTCCAGTCCTCTCGTACTAAAACCAACTCCCCTCAAGTGTTAACGCCTGTAGCAGATAGAGACCGACCTGTCTCACGCAATTCATACTTCACGCCATTACTGGCGGTTTGGACTATACCACCATCTCGCCGCCGAGATGACCGACGTCTTATGGAAGATGCTTCCATCCAATCATTTAAGATTGAGTCTCTACGGGGTGCGATCTTAAAGACCGCACTTCCCTCGGTATTATCCTTACTATTCCAGGTCCGAATAGAAGGACTTCACCGATATGAGTCGATTTGTTCGATCCGCATTTCTGCGGAAAGCCGCCGTTTCTTTTTAACAGATATCTCGATTGGGTTATCTTTCGTTGACGGTCTGAACCCAGCTCACGTGCCCTTTTAATTGGCGAACAGCCAAACGCTTGGGAGCTTCTTCACCCCCGCGCTAAGGCGAGCCGACATCGAGGTGCCGAGCATTGTCGTCGCTAGGGACGCTCGGACAATACTAGCCTGTTATCCCCGGAGTAGCTTTTATCCGGTGTCTCCGGCCTTTCTATCAAGAATGCCATCGGGTCACTAACTTCTGCTTTCGCACCTGCTCGACTTGTATGTCTCGCAGTCAAGCCAGCTTTTGCGTTTGCACGTCCTGCCCGGTTTCCATTCGGGCTAAGCTGACCTTAATAAACTCCTCCGTTACTTTTTTGGCAATTGTGTTAAACCTAATTTATATCTCATTGACGGTATCATGTATGGCTCAATAAGTTTTTTGAACCTATCCGCCGTTTCGGAAAGGAAGTAAATCCTCCACCGGTCGTATTGCTTATGCAATGCGATCTTGATACCAAACTTTTCTTTGAGAACTTTTTGAACAATTTCAAGGTCGTTCTTCGTGTAACCGACACTGTGAATGATATATGTTCTATGATGGTTCGATTTGAACGAGCCGTCATCCATAAACCATATCGCAAGCGCCAGCGGATCAATGAGTTTCGCAAACAATCTCGGAATTATCTTTTTACGCCCAAC
>DATAXS010000029.1:0-10184 GCA_036266715.1 Minisyncoccota bacterium | reverse complement strand
ACATGGGCAGCTGCGGATTTTGCTTACCAACAGGCGCTTTATGCTGCCGTCAAAACATCTTCAAGTTCTGTGTCGATCCCTGTTATAGGGCCGAGCTTCGGGGTTGCCAATGGAGGATCGGGCGGATTTAAGGACGCGAGTTCTTCTTACTATAACCTTTCTTCTTACGAAGACTATGGCAACCAACATTCTTATTCCGGGGGGAGCTATCCGTCGCAAAATATACAGAGCAACCTTATTGCGGGAATATACGGCAGCGATCCTTATTACGCGACGGAAACTGGTTATTACACGATGCCCGACGGGGTCCAGGGAATCTCCGAACTTGCCCAGGGAAAATATTACAGCCGCTTATTCCCTGAATATTTTAATGCGGGCATTGCGAGGACCTTTGCATACGACCTGATCGATGATACCAATAATTCGGTCACGAGCAGCGAGGCACACTACGGCCTGTTGCGCGGCGATGGAACGTTGAAACCGGGAGCAGTCGCAATACAAAATGAAATATCTCTTCTCCAAGATCCCGGACCCGCTTTTGCCACCACCACTTTGCCGTACACGATAACGAATGCGGTAGGCTCCCTTCATCAAATGCTTCTTGAAAAGCGGACGGGCATTTATTATCTTGTCCTGTGGAACGAGGTGACGAGTTATGACGTGGCTGACGAGGTGGACATCACGAATTCGGATATCAACGTTACGCTTAATTTCCCTTCCGTGATGGCGAAGGTGACCGAATACGGGGACATTACTTCGTCAACAATGACCACTGCTGTAAACAATAATATTCAGATTATGTCGGTGAGCGTCCCCGATCAAGCAATTATTCTTGAGATCCAGCCCGCGCTCACAAATAATTCGTCCGGAGGCGGTGGTGGCGGCACGGTCACCTCCGGCGGGGGAGGTGGGGGAGGTGGCGGAGGATCGGCTGTCAATTATACCTTCCCCACTGCTGTGTCCACCTCTACCCCGGGCACTGCATCTTCAACAAGCATTGCTTCCATGACCACAGCCCAACTGGAAGCCCTCATCGCCCAACTGGAGGCGCAACTCCAAGAGTTGGAGGCGGAGCTTGGGAACGCGCAAAGCACGCCCGTTTTCGCCCGCAATCTTACCCTCGGATCTTTCGGTCTCGACGTTAAAGCCCTGCAGCAGTATCTCAACGCCCACGGTTTCCCGGTAAATACCGTCCCTGGTTACGCTGGTTCATTAGGCTACGAGACGGAGTACTTTGGTGCCAAGACCCAAGAGGCGCTTGCTGCCCTTCAGGTAAACGTGGGCATCACCCCTGACGTCGGTTACTTCGGGCCGATTACGCGGGCGTATGTGGAAGGGCATGATTAGAAAGATCGCAATAGTTCAAACAAACTTGTAGCTCACTTCCCGCACGCCTTTCACTTGTTTCAATTTCACAATGAGCTTGTCTATTTTTGCGCGGTCGGTTGATTGGACCTCAATGCGCTTAAAGCGGTAGTGCCCGCCTTTTTGGTCGTCGGTGTGCGAATGGAGGATGTGCATGTTGCTGCGGCGGATGACGTTCATGATCTCGTCCGCATTTTCAAAATGCGCTTCGCGCACGATCTTGAGCTCGGAGCGGGTGGGGGTTTTGAGCGCGCGGACGATGGCGCCCGCGCTGCCGGTCTTCCCGCCGCGGAGCGCCGCGCGGATGTGGTCGCGGGCCATGGTGGTTTTTACGAAACGGAGCCAGTCCTCGGACGGTTTCTTTCCTTTATGCGCGAGAATTTCCACGACATCGCCGGATTTTAATTTATGGTCAAGCGGCACCAGCGCGCCGTTCACCCGCGCGCCGGCGCACGAATCGCCGAGCGCCGAGTGGACGTGGTACGCAAAGTCAACGGGCGTTGCGCCCACGGGGAGATCTATCACGTCGCCCTGCGGCGTCACGGCAAAAATGCGGTCAGTGAAAAAGTCCACCTTCATGGCATCCAAAAGTTCCTTGTGGTCTTTGGTGTCGGCGCCCGCTCCTTCTTCCGCCGCTTCAAAAAGATGTTCCTGCCAGGTCTTGAGCTGCTGGACCCACGTGAGCTCTTTGGCAAGCCGTTCGCCGGAGGCCGTGCGCGTGCCGCGGCGCTTTTCGTCGTAGAGCCAGTGCGCTGCCACGCCGTATTCGTCCTCGTCGTGCATTTCCTTGGTGCGGATCTGGAACTCTATGGTCTTTCCTTCGGGGCCGATGACCGTGGTATGCAAGCTTTTATACCCGTTTGGCTTGGGCATGGCAATGTAGTCCTTGATGCGCCGCGGAACGGGCGGATATGTTTCGTGGATCACGCCGAGCGCCGCATAGCATTCGGCCACGGTACTTACGATGACGCGCATCGCCACGAGGTCGTATATTTTTCCAATGTCCATGTCGCGCCGGAGCAATTTTTTGTACAGGCTTGCATAGCGCTTGGCGCGCACCTCGAGCCCGACCGGCTTGATGTCGTGCTCGCGGAGCAGTTTTTCCACCATCGGTTTTATTTTTTCCAAATAGGCGGAGCGCTCTTCGTACTGCTCTTTTGCGGTTGCAATGAGCCAGCGGTACTCGCGCGGGTGGAGATAGGGGAAGGAAAGGTCCTGAAGCTCGCCGCTCAGGTTGTGCATGCCGAGGCGGTAGGCGAGCGAGGCGTAGATCTCGTCCGTTTCGAGCGCTACGCGCTTCTGTTTTGCGGGCGGGAGGGCGGCGAGGGTCTGCATGTTGTGGAGCCGGTCGGCGAGCTTTATAAAAACGACGCGGAGATCCTGCGAGAGCGCAAGGATCATCTTGCGGAGATTTTCCGCTTTGTTTTCGGCGCCGCGGTATTTGACGCGGCCGAGCTTGGTCACGCCGTCCACAAGGAACGCCACTTCGCCGCCGAACTCTTTTTTGACCGCATCCAGCGTGACGCCCGTATCTTCCACGGTGTCGTGCAGGAGCCCTGCGGCGATCGTTGCGTCGTCCAGCCGCCAGGCGAGGAGCGTTTCCGCAGTTGCGAGCGCGTGGTTAAAGTACGGCTCGCCCGTTTTCCGCGTCTGCGCGCGGTGCGCCTTTTCCGAAAACGCGAACGCGCGCGCCACGAGCCCGTGCGGATCCTTTTTTATTATCTCTTTTACGGCAAATGGCGTGCTCATTTATTTATAGTAGCGTTTAATTGATTTTCATCCAAATTTCATTGCGTTCTTTCTACGATGCACAAAAGGTCGAGTTCACAATACATCATCCATTACTATGGCAGACGCCAAGACAAAAACAAAAGTGAAAGATGTCGTGTGCGGGAAGCAGATCGACCCGGACACGGCGATGTTCACGAGCAATTATAAAGGCACCACCTATTATTTTTGCTCGGAGGGCTGCAAGCAAAAATTTGACGCCGACCCGGAGACGTACGCTTAGCGCCGTTTACCACCCTGCCGTCCGCCATTATCAGGTATCAGGCGATCAGGCGCACATCCGGCATCTGGCGCACACGCTCTTTAAAAACAACCCAATAGAAAAGTGCCCGTTCCACAACTTTGGAACGGGCACTTTTTGATCATCGATTTTGCGCGCTGCGCGGCCTATGTCCCCGCCGACACGGTCTTTTTATATTCTTTCTTTTCCTTCGGCTTCGGCGGATTTTCCTTCCAATTTTTGAATGCCGCGTCGAGCTCTTCCTGCGACTCCGGCTTTTTGTTCATGACGAACGTGCAGTCGGGGTAGCGGGTGCAGGCAAAAAACGGTTTCCCGCGTCCGCGAGATTTCTTTTCCACGATGTCGCCCGGCTTATCGTGCCGGTCCGGGGATTCCAGGCAGTTCGGGCATTTGAATCCGGTCTTGTTCCATATTTTTGACACGCCTTTGCACTTCGGATAGTCCGTGCAGCCAAGGAAGAAGCCAAAGCGGCCGCGGCGGACCTTCATGGGTTTGCCGCAGATGGGGCAGCGTTCGTCCTTTGTTTTTTCCTCAAGCGCCTTGATCTGCGCCGCTTCTTCGGGCATCGGCAAAGTGACCTTCACACCCGGCTCGGGGCAGGCAAGGAACTTGCCCATCCGGCCGAACTTGATGATCATCGGTTTCCCGCAGTGCGGACAGGGGACGGTGGAGATCTCCACCTGCTTTTCCACGGTTGCTTCTTTTTCGTCCAGTTCTTTCTTGAACGGGCCGTAGAATTCGCGGCACACTTCGGTCCACTTTATTTTCCCTTCTGCAACTTCATCAAACTCTTCTTCTATGTGCGAAGTGAATTTGATGTCCACGATGTCCGGGAAATTTTCCACAAGGAGGTCGTTCACCACGAAGCCGATGTCCGTCGGGTGATATTTCTTTTCCAGTTTTTCCACGTAGCCGCGGTCCTGGATGGTGGAGAGCGTGGGCGCGTAGGTGGACGGGCGGCCGATGCCTTCCGCCTCAAGCGCCTTTACGAGCGTGGCATCCGTGTAGCGCGGCGGCGGTTCCGTAAAGTGCTGGAGTGGTTTTATTTCCTCCGCGGAGAGCTTCATGCCCTTTTCCAGCTTCGGCAATTGTCCTTCCACTTCGCCGCCGTTCTCGCCCTCGTCGCGGCCTTCGGTGTAGGCGCGGATAAAACCGTCAAATTTTACCGTTTGCCCGTTCGCGCGAAAAATTTCTTTTTTCGCCGTGTCGGCCCGGATGTCCACCGCGGTTTGTTCGAGAAGTGCTTCCTTCATCTGTGATGCGATCGTGCGCTTCCAGATCAAGTCATAGAGCCGCTGGTCGTTGCGTTCTTTTATGCCGAGCGCGCTGCCGGATGTGACACCCAGGTTCGTGGGGCGGATGGCCTCGTGCGCTTCCTGCGCGCCTTTGCTGCGCGTCGTATAACGCCGCGGTTCTGCGAGTTGGTATTGCTTCCCGAATTCCGTGCCGATCACTTCCTGCGCGGCCACGAGCGCCGTGTTCGCAAGATTCACGCTGTCGGTCCTCATGTAGGTGATGTGGCCGTTTTCGTAGAGCTTTTGCGCCACGACCATTGTTTGTTTTGCCGAAAAGCCGAGCTTGCGCGCCGCTTCCTGCTGGAGCGTGGAAGTGGTGAATGGCGCAGACGGGTTCCGCCGGACCTCGCGTACCGAAATTTCCGCGATCTCGTAGTGGGCTTTTTCCAGGGCTGCCGTGAGCGCTTTCGCCTCCTTTTCGTTCTTAATATCCATTTTGCCGAGCGTCTTGCCGCTTACGGAATATAAAGAGGCGGGGAATGCGTTTTTCCCCTTGGGCGGCAAAAACATGCCCTCTATGGACCAGTACTCCTCTTTATTAAAGGCCTGTATCTGGCGTTCGCGCTCTACTATAAGGCGTACCGCCACGCTCTGGACGCGTCCGGCCGAGAGCCCGTACCGCACCTTCCGCCAAAGGAAGGGGGAAAGGCCGTAGCCCACGAGGCGGTCCAGCACGCGCCGCGCCTGCTGGGCGTCCACGAGGTTGATGTCCAATTCGCGCGGATTTTTTAATGCTTCTTTAATGGCGGATTCCGTGATCTCGTGGAATGCAATGCGCTCGGTTTTCACTTTGATCTTTTTAAGGTCCAGCGCCGAAATGAGGTGCCACGCAATCGCTTCGCCCTCGCGGTCTTCATCAGTTGCAAGAATGACCTTGTCCGCTTTTGCGGCAAGCGCCTTCAGATTCGCCACGACCGGCTTTGCCTTTATGGGGACAACGTACTGCGGCTCAAAATCGTGTTCAACGTCAATACCGACCTTGCTTTTGGGCAGGTCGCGAATATGGCCGTAGGACGACTCCACGGTGTAGTTCTTGCCGACGAACTTGCCGATGGTCTTGGCCTTTGTGGGGGATTCTACGATTACGAGTTCCATGTGGTTTCTATTGTATACCCTCCGCTCTTTTCCACGACCGCGCCTCTTAATAAGAGGAACGAGAGCGAGCGGTTGACGACACGGGGTTCAAGTTTAGTCATTATGATGATTTTGTCAACATCTGCCGCGCCGCGCGCATCGTGCAGGGCTTTTAGAATAAGCTTTTCTTCGGCAGTCGCGTTCTTTTCTTCAAGCGCCAATCTTTCCGCGGGCGCGATGCCATACGCGGCTAAAATGTCGTCCGGCGATGCCACGAGTTCCGCCCCTTGACGGATTAGTGCGTGGGAGCCTTTAAAGTTTGCATGGGTGACGGGCCCGGGCACCACGAACACGTCCCGATTTGCCTCCGCGGCATGCCGGGCGGTCACGAGCGAACCGGAACCGAGGGGCGCTTCCACAATGAGCGTCCCGCGCGCGAGACCGCTTATGAGCCGGTTCCGTTCCAGAAAGCGCAGGGGATACGGCGGCGCGTGGAGCGGATATTCCGAGATCATCGCGCCGCGTGCGGCAAGTATTTTTTCCGCAAGGCGCGCATGATTGCGCGGGTAGACGTCGGCAAGGCCGCCCGCAAGTACGGCGATGGTGGTGGCGCCTTTCGCTTCCAGGCATCCCTCGTGTGCTGCGGCATCTATCCCGAATGCCAGACCGCTCACGATCGGCATTCCTGCCCCGGCGAGCTTCCGTGTAAAATATCTTGTTGTGGTCTTCCCGTCCGGCGTCGCCCGGCGGGTGCCTACGACGGCGATGGCTCCGCCCGTGCCTCCGCCCGCGCCCGCCGCATTTGGCAAAACGGGGAGCGTGCCTCTTATATATATTCCAAACGGGGGATCCGGGATCTCCTCAAGGAGTTTTGGGTACTCTTCTCCGCCCTTCATAATGAGCCGTACGTTTGCCTTGGATAATTTCTCCCATTCTTCCCGGGGGTCGGGCAGGGTGCCAGGCATTGGCAACGCTTCCGAGGAAAGATTTTGCCAGGCACGCTCCCAGTTCCCATACTGCTTTTGGAGTCTCAAGATTTTCCCGCGGTCGCCATCGCATACGACCGCAACCGCGTTGTAATAAAGTGCTTTGTCCATATCATTGTAGAGTGGACCCGCCGCGGGCAAAGGTCAATTTTCTTTTTATGATCTTTTAATGTCCTGCTGGTACCCGCGCATCCGCGTGTGGGCGATGTGGTAAAATGGAATTAAAGGATGAAGAGCAATTTTAGAAAACAGTTGTGGCTCAGCGGGGGCGTTGTGGTTGCCGCAATCGTGCTTGCTACCGTCGGCTTGTATATCTTTTCCGGCGATATCGCGACGAATGCCCAAAAGATCGTTGAGGACAAAAATTTGATCGCCGACCAGAACGCGGCGCTCGGCGTCCTCGCCACGCTTGAGGCTTCGGCACCGAAAGCCGCGACGTACCTCACGGCCATGCAGACGCTTTTGCCGACCCACGACGCGCTCATAGGTTTTTCCACGTGGCTTGCGGGTATTGCGCAAACGGATAACGTCACGGCCTCGTTCTCGTTCACGGGGAACAACGCGCCCCCCACCGCGTCTACGCCGGGAACGGACAGTTTTACGCTTGGCGTTGACGGGAGCGCCGCCGCCATTGCCTCGTTCCTGCAGGACATTGAATTCAACGCTCCGGGGTTCCTGCTCTCCGTTGATTCGTTCTCGCTTACGAGCCAGGGAACGAACTATCACCTCGCCGCGCAGGGTAAAGTTTTTTCTCAATAATAAAGAACAAGAATATGAAAAGTTTTTTTAGAAAATTCGAAGAGCCGCTCCTTGTTGTCCTCGCGTTTGTTCTTGTTGGCCTCATCATCGCCTATTTTGTGTGGGGTATCGGCTATGTATTCTCCGAAGCCAATAGCGCCCTGAATGCGAACGGCACTGCGTCCCAAGGTACGGGGTTCAATCTGGAAGGCGCGCAATTGCTTCACCTGCGCGGACTTGTCAGCCAATAACGGTCAGGGTATCATAACCCCGTACTTGCACTTTGGAGCAGTGCGGAACCGGGCGTCCTTAGCTCAGTGGTAGAGCGTCACATTGACATTGTGAAGGCCGGAGGTCCGATCCCTCCAGGACGCACATTAAAAATTTATTAAAAAATAGTTGCAGGATGCATCCACCGTTGCTAGGGTTTATACATGCATCACGAATTAAAACAAGAGGCAGTCCGTTTGCGAATTGAAGAAGAAATGAGCTATGACGAAATTCGAAAGCGAATCAACGTCTCAAAGAGCACGCTCCACGAGTGGTTAAAATATTTTCCGCTCAGCCGCGAAAGGATTCTTGAGCTCGAGAAAGCGAATTGGACGAAAAATCAGGCGAAGATCGAGCGTTATCGAGTGACCATGGCGGAAAAACGGGAATTGGGCAGGCGCGAAATTCATGCGAAATATCTGGCAAAATTCGTGAATCTCTCCGAGGATTCGTTCTTTATCGCTGGCTTGATGCTTTACCTGGCCGAAGGCGGGAAGAGGGATCATTATCGCATCGTGATTGCCAATACTGACGCGCGTATTATTAAATTTTTCGTTGGATGGTTAAATCGATATTTAGATATTTCCAAAGAATCTCTCAGGGTGGAATTGCATCTTTACCCCACTATGGATGTGCCTAAAGAAACACTTTTTTGGAAATCCGAGTTGGATCTCAGCGAAGGCCAATTTTATAAGACGCAGATGAGGAAATTACAGAAGTCAAGCTTTAGCTACCGTGAATCGTTTCGGCACGGCACTTGCAGCTTAAGCGTTTGTAGTGTAAAAAAGAAGACGGAGATTATGATGGCTATTAAGGCATTTCTTGATCTTGATGAATTGACTTACGGGCGCGTGTAGCTCAGTGGTAGAGCACTCGACTGATAATCGAGAGGTCGCAGGTCCGATCCCTGCCGCGCGCACAAACACAAGTATTCCCCTTTTTCTGAAAGGGACGGCGTCGCGCCGTACTCGGCGCGCGCCTCTCTCTCGGCGCTGCCAGTACACCCATCATTCAAAATTTTTCGGGTCGCCTCCGAGATGCCCTTTCAGAAAAAGGGGAATACTTGTGTTTGTGTGCGCTTGGAACCGAACTCGCGAGACACCCCCATGCCGTATTTTTGAAAACAGCCCTTCTTAGTACTGTTTTCAAAAATACGGCATGGGGGTGTCAAGCATTCTTTAAGATAGTTTTAATGCCCCGCGTGCTAGGATTGCGGGCATGACAAAACAAAAATTATTTTTCTTTGCGGCGACCGCCGCCGCAGTCTTATTCTTGGCGGCCACGCACACGGCGCACGGTGCAAATACGTACGCCCAATATTGGGACAACGCTACGTCGGGTGCGGGAATGTATGGAGTATCGTCCACGTATGCGGTCCCCCAAATGAGCGGGGCGAGCTATATTCAAGTGGAGCTTAATATCACAAATGACGAACAGCGCGGAACAAGCTACTATTGCCCGACCGCGCCGAACACGGGAGTGCTCATTATCGTCTGGAACAGTAACGGGAACTTTGATTATGTGCATTGCATCACGTCCGCGGAAGCGGCGGGGAAGCTTGGGCACAAGGCGGTATACACGTTCAATGACGCAAACTTCGGTTATGGAAACGGCATTTCCGTGGGCTTCAGTTCGCAGGGCGGTTTTGATGCGGATGTCTATGGGACAAATGAGGGAGGAAATTTTTATCCGTATTTGGTGCTCGCCGATTCGGGGGGAATTGGTTCGCCTTCTATAATGAGCGGCCTCGGGCAGTATTCCGCCGGCACTCCTACACTGATCCCTGAAAACGGTTTTGCGGATGCGAACAGCGTGCGGTTTGAAAGTACCGTAAGTTCCTTCTTTGCCTCCGATACGCTCGCCATGCAAGTAGAGGTAGAGCCGTTTACTATTCCTTTTACCGGAAAGCCGACGGCGACGAGCGCCATTGTGCCATCGGGCGCCGTGGCTTCCACCACGGTGAGCGGACTCGCGGCAGGCACGTACCACTGGCAAGCGCGGACGGTGGACGCCGTAAACGGTTCAAGTTCGGTATGGACGGAATACCGTGCGGTCGGCAACATCGATTTCAATATACAGACGGTGCGTGAACCGGTAGTCATTGTGCCCGGCATAATGGGATCAATCCTGGACCGCGCCTCCGACGGGACCGAAGTGTGGCCGAATGCATCCAAGATGGCGCTTTCCGGAACCGACAGCTATTTGAACGATCTCAAACTGACCGCGACCGGTGGCGCAACCACGGCGCTCGCGGTGGGTGGCATTGTAAAAAGCGAACTCGGTGTCCCGTTTTACGAGCCGCTCATTGAGGCGCTTACGAATGACGGCTATGCGGAAAGTTCCACGCTTTTTATTGCGCCGTATGACTGGCGGCTAGGGGTCGCCTCGTCCGTCGCCGCAATTGCACCGGTCCTCGCGCAGGCAGCG
>DATAXS010000027.1:0-3545 GCA_036266715.1 Minisyncoccota bacterium | reverse complement strand
CCAACCCACCGAGATGGTGGATTTTGCGGATTATTGCCTCATTGAATCCACCTATGGCGATCGCGTGCACCAAAACGTGGACCAGCGGCGCGAGATGCTGGAGGATGCCGTGGAGGACACGGTCCGTTCCGGCGGCACGCTCATGATCCCTACGTTCGCCATGGAACGGACGCAGGAGCTGCTCTACCATCTCCACCAGCTTTTTCAGGAAGGCCGCATCCCGCGCGTGCCGGTCTTTATAGACAGCCCGCTCGCCATCAAGCTCACCGCGATCTACAAAAAGTACGAAAGCTATTTCAATCCCCAGACGGCGGAGATCGCAAAGTCCGGCGATGACATCCTGAACTTCCCCGGCCTGCGGCTCACGCTCACCACGGAGCAATCAAAAGAGATTAACGACGTGCCGCCGCCAAAGATCGTGATCGCGGGTTCGGGCATGTCGAACGGTGGCCGCATCCTCCACCACGAAAAGCGCTATTTGCCCGACCCGAAGAGCATGATCATTTTTGTGGGATATCAGGCGCAGGGATCGCTCGGCCGTGAGATCCTGGATGGCGCTCGCGAAGTGCGTATCTTTGGCGAAACGGTGCCCGTGCGCTGTAAAAAGATAAATATCCCGGGCTATTCCGCGCATGCCGACCAGCCGCATCTTTTGGAGTGGCTTGGCCACATGCGTCAGTCGCTTAAGAAAGTGTTTGTGGTGCAGGGCGAACAACAATCAAGCGAAGCGCTCAAGCAAAAGATCGTGGATGAAATGGCGGTGCTCGCGGAAGTGCCGAAACCGAATGAGACGGTGACCCTGTAATTTTGCTATCATTAAGGATATGCCCACCAAAAAGGACGCAGCAAACGTGGCGAACACAGCAGCAGAAGATACCGCAAAAGCGCTCGCGACGGGATATCTCAAGTACAAAATCTGCATTTCCGGTTCTGCAGTGACCGATGTGGCAACGCCCGGAACGCTTGAGAAGACGGAAGCCATGGGCCGCATGATCGCCGAAAAAGACATTATTCTCGTGACGGGCGCCACGACGGGAATCCCTTATTGGGCGGCAAAAGGTGCCAAACAGGCAGGCGGCATTGTGATCGGCCTTTCCCCGGCCGCCTCAAAGCTGGCCCACATAAAGAGCTATCATCTCCCGATCGAATACCACGACCTCATTGTCTACACCGGGTTTGATTATTCTGGCCGCAACTTGCTCCTCACGCGCACGGCCGATGCCGTGATCACCATCTGCGGCCGCGTGGGCACGCTGAACGAATTCACGATTGCGTTTGAGGACAAAAAACCCCAAGGCGTCCTCACTGGCACGGGCGGCGAAAGCGATGAAATAGAACACATTTTGAAGATAGCCCAGCGCGGCATGGGAAAGGTGGTCTTTGACAGCGATCCTAAAGCGCTTTTAGACAAGGTGGTTGCCATGATCCAGGCCGACGAGAAAATCGTGGAATCACGGGAAAAGACGCCCTCCCTCCAACGCAAGCGCGGATAGATGCTACCATAAACACCATTAAAACATTCTAAAAAATGGCGAAGGCGAAAAAGAAAATAAAAGCAAAAAAGAAAAAGCCCGCGGCGCAGCCGAAACGGGGCAAGAAAAAGGCCAAAGCCCCCAAAGCCCCGAAGCACATCGGGGAAGTGACCCATTTTTATACCGAGATCGGCGTGGCTATCGTAAAGTTCAATAAAAAAGTTCCCGTCGGCGCGGAACTGCACTTTTTGGGCGCCACGACCGATTTCAAAGACACCGCAAAATCAATGCAGTATGACCATAAGCCGGTCGCGGCCGCGCCGAAAGGGAAGGAAGTTGGTATCAAAGTAAAGAAACGGGTCCGGGAGGGCGACAAAGTGCATTTTGCAAAATAGCCTCAATGAACTGGAAAGTGGTGGGGATCGTGATGGCGGCGACAATGGGCGACGGGGCGTTCGCCCTGCCGTTCGTATTTTATGAAGCGGGATGGTTTGTGGGAATCCTTTATCTTGCCGTGCTCGGCGCGATGGTCGTCCTTGCGCACGTGACGTACTTTGAAACGCTCGGCAAAGTGGGCGAAAAGGAGCGATTGCTCGGGCTTGCGCGGAAATACCTTGGAGCCGGGGGATTCTGGGCCGGATTCATATCCATCGTGCTCGGCCTCATTCTTACGCTAGTTGCATATCTTATATTGGGAATGCATTTTATACAGCTCGGATTTCCTTACGTGGCGCCCAGCATTCCCTTGGTTCTCTTCTGGGCATTCGTGTCGGCGACCGTCTTTTTGAACGACACGCGTGTCGTAGAGCTTGAACTTGTGGGGATCGTGCTCACCTCTCTCGTCGTCGTGATCATTTTTGTGACCGCGTGGCCGAACATATTTTTTGACGGTATTCCCGCGTTCGGCAATCCCGCAAATTTTTTCCTCCCGTTCGGCGCGGCGCTTTTTTCATTGGCGGGATGGACGGCGATAGAGCCGGCATACGAGGCGGAAAGGGTCAGGCGCAACGCAACGACCAGCGGGGAAGACGGCGGGAGCGCGAGGGAGAGTTCACCGACTGTCACGCGCGCCGCGGCCTGGCGCCCGCTTGCCATGGGTACCTTGCTGGCGGCGCTTCTCTATGTAATGTTTTCCGCCGGCATTTTGGGAACTGCAGGTGCCTTCACGCCGGACACCATCTCCGGCCTTGCAAACTGGGCCACGTGGAAAAAGGACGTGATCGCGGCACTCGGCCTTATCGCCGTCTGGACCGTTTCCATGCCGATCTCGCGGGAGATCCGCAATTCGCTTGAACGCGATCTTGGCTGGAACAAATCCGTTTCGCGCACGGTCATCGTGTTTGCGCCGCTCTTGCTCGTCCTCGCCGGCCTCACGAACTTTTTAGTGATCGTGGGGTTGGTCGGCGGACTTTTTCTTAGCACGCAATATCTCCTCATTGTTTCCGTCGGCCGCCGCGTGCTCGCGCTTTCCTCCACGCGAAAATTTTTCCTTGACCTCACCGCTGCCGCCTTCGTCGTCGCCGCCGTTTACGAGGTATGGACGTTTGTGATACGCTAACTGCGACGAAGCTCTTGTAGTTCAATGGATAGAATATCTCCCTCCGAAGGAGGTGATGCTGGTTCGATTCCAGCCAAGAGCACAGGATGGGCTGAGATTGTGCGGTAAGCTTATAGTAATGAACAAAACCGAAGAACTCAAAAAATTGCAGGAAGAACTCGCCGCGGGCGCGCTCCCGCTCCGCGAGGCAAACCTTGTGTTTGGCGAGGGGAACATTGACTGCGCCGTGATGTTCATTGGCGAGGCGCCGGGCGAAACGGAAGACCGGTTGAAGCGGCCCTTCGTGGGGCGCGGCGGGCAGCTGCTGGACCGCATGATAGAGAGCATCGGCTGGAAGCGTGCGGACGTCTATATTACGAACATCGTAAAGCGCAGGCCGCCACAGAACCGCGACCCGCTGCCGGAGGAAATCGCGGCCTACACGCCCTACCTCACGCGGCAGATACAGATAATAGATCCAAAGGTAATTGTGACGCTCGGCCGATTTGCCATGAACTATTTTCTGCCGGAGGCGA
>DATAXS010000010.1:0-3750 GCA_036266715.1 Minisyncoccota bacterium | reverse complement strand
TTTGTGACCGAGGAGGTCTACGGCATCTTCCGCCCGGGCAAGATGCTTATGGTAGAGGCCTGGTAAGCCCGGCGCGGCGATCGCCGCAGGCGGTATGTTAAAATTTTATTAAATGTTGCTTGCATTTGATCTTCTTCTTGGCCTTCTCCCGGGATTCGCCTGGCTGATATTCTATTTGAGCGAAGACCCGCACCCGGAGCCGGACCGGCTCATCGTGCTCACGTTCTTTTCCGGCATCGCGTTCGCATTCTTTACGATCGTGATAGAAAACATCTTTGACGCGGGCGCGGCGGACGTGGGGATACAAATGCTCTCGGTGCTTTCGCTCATTGGTCTTGCGCTCATTGAGGAAATCATGAAGTTCGGCGCGGCATATTTTGCGGTCGGTAAAAGTCCCGAGCTCGACGAGCCGGTGGACCGGATGATCTACATGGTCGTGGCCGCCCTCGGCTTTGCCACCTTGGAAAACATCGGCGCCATCACGAACGTGGCGAGCGGCGCGGCGCCCACCCTCACGGCGACCGTGGGCGCGTTCTTTGCCACCGCATCAATGCGCTTTGTGGGCGCCACGCTCCTCCATTCGCTCACGTCGGCCATCGTGGGCTACCAGTGGGCGCTCGGCGTGGCCAAAAAGAAGGTCACACAATACCTTATTGCGGGCTTCGGCTTCGCCGCACTCTTGCACGCGTCTTTTAACTACCTTATACTTGCGTATGGGAACATTGCCTACACCGTGGTGTTCCTGCTCATTGTAGGATTTTTCGTACTGAACGATTTTGAAAAGTTAAAGGCGCAGCCGGCAGCGCAATAATTTATACTTATTTTATTATCATGACCGCAGACGACGAACAATTTTTTGAGACCTTGGCGGGCGGCGGCGCGGCCGAAACCGGCGGCGACAAAGAGCCGCGTGCAGAACTTGCGCGGGCGGATTCCTCCACGCTCGCCTCGCTTGCGTCCCGCTCCCGCACCTCCTCGCGCGCATCGGCAAAGGCGGCGCACGACGGCGAACCGGAAGGCCAGCTCACCGTGGACGTGTACCAGACGCCTTCCGACATCGTCGTGGAATCCGCGATTGCGGGCGTGCGGCCGGACGACATTGACATCAATGTGACGCCGGACTCCATCGTGATCCGCGGCGCGCGCGAACACGAAAAGCACGTGGGTGACGAGGACTATCTCTACCAGGAATGCTACTGGGGCCGCTTTGCGCGCTCTATTATACTGCCGCAGGAAGTGGACCCGGAAAACGCAGAGGTCAGCTTCAAAAACGGCATTCTGACCGTCCGCCTTCCCAAGGCAAACAAAAAGAAATCCCGGAAGTTGCGCGTGAAGGCGGATTAGCGGATTAAAAAAACATTAAATAGTTCTTGACTTCCGTTTCGGCGGATCTATAATTTTTAAGAAGCCAGCATCCGTCAAATGACGGGTACAATCTGGGTTAGCGCAAAAACAGTCATGAAAATGGCTGTTTTTGTTTCTCAACGTTTTAAATAGTTTTAATGGCCATTTTGCTACGCTGACCTTGCCCGCAGTAGTATCATGGGCCCGTCGTTTAACGGCAGGATGCTGGTTTTGCTAATCCAGAGATGCGGGTTCAAGTCCAGTCGGATCCACTGCGGGCGCCGCGGTGAGGTCCTGCTTGCAAAAATCGTTCGGCCAAGGTATACTTTCAAAACTATGAGACAGTGCGCAATATGCCACAAAGGTTCGCGGATGGGCGGCGCCCGCAAGCTGCTCCGCGGCCACTATAATCCCGTCAACTGGACCCGCAAGTACCCGAATTTGCAGTACGCAAAAGTGAACGGCCGCCGCGAGCTCATCTGCACGAACTGCTTGAAGACGCTTGCGAGGAAGTCGGTGAAGGCGACCGCCGCAGCGTAGTTAATTCTCCAGACGCTTTTTTACTTCTTCAATGCAATTTTTGAGGGCTTCTTTTGGGTCATCCGATCGCAAAATACCCTGGGTCATATTGTGAATAACTTCGAAGAGCTGGTGAGCGGCGCCTTCCGCTTTGTCGGGGGGAACATTTTCCAAAAAATCGGTAACGATACCCAATTGGTTCGCGGGAATTTCCCGGATCAGATCCCGCACCCATTTTTTGTCCTCGGGGATCCGCGTGTCCTTTTGCATGGCCTTGTTCAATGAGCTGCCAAGCGAGCCGGACGAACGAAGATGGGGTGGGAGTTCCTGCGGTTCTGATTCCTGCCTCCCGGGAGCTTCATATTTCATACTTCCATTTTATCACGACAACCGTTATAGTAAAGTGTCTTTTGCGGGCCGTAGTATACCGGTAGTACGAGCGCATGGGGTGCGTTTAGACCGGGTTCGATTCCCGGCGGCCCGACAACAAAAAAAGCAGAGGTATGTACATTTGCGAGCATGGGCTCTTTTTAATGCTCTCAAATGTACATACCTCTGCTTTTTTTGTTCGTTGCCGTTCTGCTACAATTAGGGCAATGGTAACCGAGGCGCAACGACAATATCTGGACAGGGCAAGGAACGAACTCACGGAACATTTCGTGTATCACGCGCTCGCCGCACGTGAAAAGAACCCGGCGAACCGCGATCTTTTGGAAAAACTGTCCGTGCAGGAAAGAACACACTACGAATTTTGGAAATCGCTTCTGCCTGCGGAAACAAACGTGTCGCCGCGCTTCCTCGGGCGCTACGGCATCCCCCTGCTCCGCACCGTGTTCGGCATTACGTTCACGACCAAGTTTCTCGAACTTCACGAAGAGGATTCCGTCGTCATCTATACCAAGATGCTCGCGACCATCCCCGCCGAACACAAAGCGCACCTTCAGGAAATCATTAAAGATGAAGAGTCGCACGAGCGCGGGCTCATCGGCGCACTCAAAGAGCGGCGCGTGAGCTACATTGGCTTTGTGGCGCTCGGGCTCGCGGACGCAATCGTGGAGATCACGGGCGTCCATGCCGGATTCCTGGGCGTCACGGGTTCCACGCTCATCGCCGGTATTTCGGGCGTCATCGTGGGATTTGCGGCGGCCATTTCCATGGGCTCGGCGGCATACCTGCAATCGAAGGAAGACCCTGAAAAATCGCCGATCGCCGCCGCGTTCGTGACGGGCATTTCGTATATGTCCTCCGTCATCTGCCTCGCACTTCCCTACTTCCTCATTCGCACAATGATCACCGCGTTCACCACCTCCACCTTGATCGGCATGATCCTCCTTGCTTCATTTACGTTCTATGGCGCGGTCGTCTTTGACCGGCGGTTCTTGCGGGAGTTCAGCGAGTCGGCATCGCTCATGCTCGGCACGGCGCTCGCCACATACCTCCTCGGCGTCGTCGTAGGCGGCGCGTTCCACGTGAACACTGCGAGTTTCTGAACCAAGTGATATCTCGTCCTTACGGGGACATGCCGTTTCTCCTGCGGGAACGGCATTTATACTTCACCGCGCGCGGTTTGGACGCGCAAAAAACACCGACGTAGTGTCGGTGTTTTTTGCATCCCGCCCGATCTCTGGCATAACGCCAAGTGGGTGAACTCAATTGCAATCCACGGATCGCAATACTCTTGTTCTCCCTGAGATAATTATTTGATCCGAGATCTATGACGGGACTAGTTTCATTATAGCATGCGGGCGGATGATTTTTAAGTGAACTTCTGCTAGAATCATGACCTATGAGACGCGAGACGCGGCGGAGGGTTTTTTACGTGCTTTTGGCGCTCTTTTTTGTGATAAGCGCGGCAGTGGTCCTCTATGCCGAAGGGTGGCGCGTAGA
>DATAXS010000018.1:0-17553 GCA_036266715.1 Minisyncoccota bacterium | reverse complement strand
ACTTATCGGTAGCCTTTGGCTGTGCGCGCTCGCCGTGGTGATGTGCACAATTATGATGATACCCACCTCGATAAACTTTGAGGAAAGCAATGCGGAAACTTGTTATCGATGGTGCATCCCAATGATCTTTCTGCGGACCATTCGGTTCTGTGCGCGGAAAACAACGGGTGCCGTCCGAGGATTCCGCACCGCATGAGAATCTTCCCTCTCACCCCCACCCGGCGCGCTTGGTCCAATCCCAAGCCGCCGGTTTTATTTTTCTATTATTTAACCCTGAACTTTTTCTTTATCTCCGCTTCTTCTTCCTCTTCCACTTCGCCCTTGCGCTCCTTCGCCGATTTAAAAAGCTTCTGGAGTGCCGCGTCGGAAAGCTTGCCAAGCTCTTTCACGCGTCCGGTCAGATATTCTTTATTGTTCCGCGCGGGATCATCCAGCACTTCTTCAAGAAGCGCATTCAAAATCCACCCAATGCGCGGGCTCGGCTCAATTTTTAAGAGTGTCATCACATCCTCGCCGCGCACGGCAAGCATCTTCGGCAAAATGGGATCGCGCTTCACTTTCTCAATCATAAAAAGGAAATGGCGCAGGCGGTACGGCACCGCTTGCGTGACGCCCGAGCCGATGCGGTCCGCTTCGCGCACTTTGAGCAAGTCGTCAATATTTTTCGGCCCCACGCGCACCACAAACCGCCGCACGCCCGCCGGGGTCACGGTGCCCACGTCGTAGAAGAACATATGCCGCCTCACGAGGTGCGCCACCGCTTCCGTAAAATCCTTCGGGAAGCGCAAGCGGTCCAGCATCTTTAAAACCATTTTCGCGCCCACGTATTCGTGCTGATGGAATGAAGAATCTGGCCCGTCGCCCACCTTGGTCCGCGGCTTGCCCACATCGTGCAGGAGCGATGCCACTCGCACCAAAAGCGAATAATTTTGTTTCGCGGAATAGTCCAGCGCCCGCACGTTGTGCTCAAACACGGTGTAGACGTGGTGCTTGTTCTGGCCAACACCCACTCCTTCCCGCAGCTCGGGCAAAATATATTTGAGCAAGCCGAGTTCCTCAAGTAAAATAATCCCCTTCGCCGCACGCGGGGTCATCAAAATCTTTACAAGTTCGTCGCGCACGCGCTCTTTTGCGATCATTTCCAGTTCGCCCGCGAGCTTTGCGATGGCCTTGCGCGTGGCCGGCTCAATTTCAAAATCCAATTCCACCGCAAACCGCACCGCGCGCATGAGCCGCAGAGCATCTTCTGCAAAACGCTCTTCCGGCTTCCCCACTGTGCGGATGATGCCGGCACTCAAGTCTTTCTGCCCGCCAAACGGGTCAATAATTTTCTCGGCAAAATCCATCGCAAGCGCATTCACCGTAAAATCGCGGCGGGCGAGGTCGTCTTCAACCTTCGTTGCAAACTTCACTTCGTCCGGGTGGCGCTTGTCGCTATACTTTCCCTCAATGCGGTAGGTGGTCACTTCTACTACTTTCAACTTTGGATCTTCGGACTCCGTTTTCACGCCGACCGTGCCAAAATCATTCTCATACACGCTGTCCTTAAAAAGTTTTTGAACTTCCTCCGGCCGTGCGTTCGTCGTCACATCCCAGTCCTTCGGCGCGCGGCCAAGGAGCAGGTCGCGCACGCACCCGCCCACGAGATACGCCTCAAAACCGGCCTCGGCGAGGGTTTTGACGACCGCAACCACTTCTTTTGGGACGGAAAATTTCGTTTTCATTTTTTATATTACCGCACCGCCGCCCCGAACTGCTTCTTCGTCTCCTCCGTAATCTTCCCCTGAATGGGATCTATCTCTTCCGTCGTGAGCGTCCGCTCGGGCGACCGGTAAATGATCCTGTAGGTATAGCTCATCTTGTCCTTGCCGAACTTTTCCGCATTTTCATATTTATCCAGGAGCGAAACTTCCTCCACGAGTTCGCCGCCAAGGTCGCGGATGAGGTCAAAATAATTGTTGGGCACAAAGCGCGCAGGCACCACAAACGAAATGTCGCGCGTGATGGCAGGATATTTGCTCACCTCTTTATATTCCTGCCCGAGCTTGAGCTGGCGCGTGACGCGCGGGTCCTCGGACCACAACAGGCGGATGTCCGGGAGCTCCATGCTCAATATGGCAAGCCGCTCAAGGCCAAAGCCGAACGCCCAGCCGTTCCACTCTTTTGAATCAATGCCAAGATTATCAAGCACGTTCGGCATGACGACGCCCGCGCCCAGCACTTCAATCCAATTTGGTTCCGCGGCACCCTTGTCGCCGTCTGCCACCGAATTAAAGTCCACTTCCATCTCCAAGCTCGGATCGGTGTACGGGAACTTGTCCGGATTAAAGCGGTACTTGATATTCGGCCCGTAGATGGCGCGCGCGATCGCCGCCAAAATTTCCTGGAGCTCGGCCACGCCGATCTTCCTTTCCGATTTCCGGCACAAAAACAATCCATCCATCTGGTGGAAAATGTTCATGTGCTTGCGGTCTATCTCGTCCTTGCGGTAGACCTTGCCGAACGAGAGCGCGCCGACGGACTCGCCGCGCGCGAGCTGGGCCTTTATCTGTGGGAGGAACAGATAGTAATACCACATGATCGTGGTGTGCGTGCGGAAAATGTGCGCGTCGTCCAAATAATATGTGTCCGAGTGGCTGCGGGCCGGGTGGTCAGCCGGAAAATTAAAGAGGTCAAAGCTTTCCCGCACGGGAACCACCTCGGGCGTTTCTATCACATCAAACCCGGCGAATTCGGGGAGGTTTAAAATGCGCTTTGTGAGTTCGTTGAGCGGACTGCCCGGCGTGCGCGTGAGGTCCGGCATCGCAAGATAGCGCTTCAAGCGCGATGCTTCAAAATCTGTGCGCGTTTCAAGGGATTTCAGCAACTGCTTCTCCTCGTCAAGCGGCACCTTAAACTCATGGCGCTTCAAATGCGGCGCGGCATAGAGCGGCTCCGTTGGAGAAATGGGGCGGCCGGGCGCGGAGGATTCCATGAAGAATATAATAGTGCTAAAATCCTTTTAGAGCAACAAAAAAAATAATAGTTAACCGAAGGAAAGGAGTCCCGTCGTGAAGCAAAAATTGCTGATCGTCCTTGCCGTGTTTCTCCAGATATCCCCGGCCTTCGCGGCGGGTACTTCAAAAGCTCGCGTCGCAAAGCCAATCGTAACGCCTACTTCCATCCATGACCGAAAGGAAAAAATCGCTGCAGATATTATCCAAGCATTCCCCGATGGCTACGGCGAAAAGATCGTGGACGACCCGCGCTTTTTGTTTGAACCGCGGATCGTGGCGCGCTACACGCGGCGTGCCACGCCGTCTCCCGTCCCCAACCCCGCTCAACCAAAGATTCCACGGCATGGCTTTGATTACGTGATAAACACATGGTCAAAGGAACATGGGTTGGATTATCTTGCGGAATATGGCCCGGTGTTCGCCGAAGCGGAAACCCAATTCCCTCCCGTAAAAAAAGACGTACCGACCGGCATCCTTGATGCCGAAACGCAGTTCGGCGTCAAACTCGCTGCCAATACCTACCCTATTGTGAAGACGCTGCTCGCACTCGCCGCCTACTATCCCGACGCCAAATTCCATCCGGAAGACCAGCTCATCGCATTCCTCTCCATTTGCAAAAAGAACGGCTGGGATGCATATGAGAGACTTGGCACAAGGACGGGGGCATTCGGCTTACCCCAATTTGAGCCGTTGTCATACGAAAAGCTCGCGATGTATTGGGACGGTACCGCGTGCCAGCCGTGGCAAATGAGCCCGGTGCCGGTGGACCTCACCAACCATCGGGATACGATCTGCAGCATCTTCAACTACCTTCACGCGGACGGTTTTGGCGGCACCGAGGCACATCAGGGAAAGATACTTCTCCTCTACAACCGCGATGTGTGCTACTGCGATGCCATCCTGGACGCCGCAGATTTCTTTGCGGGAAGGCCCGATCAGCACCATTACAGCCATGTGCGGTGCGCCGGATCCCGGCCGCACAAACGCAAACTCAGCCAGACAACAACCCTCCACCGGGCCGCACTCAAGTAGCGGCCCTTCATTTTTGAGTAACGGTTATAAAAATTTATCGTTATAATCTCCGAAGGCCCAACCCACGGAGGATGCGATGTACAAAACCCGGAGCACCGAATGGCAAGTCGCGGGAGAAAAGAAGAGCGCCGAGCGGAAATTCGCGAGGAATTTGAATAAACAACCCACATCCCCGGCTCACACGCCCGAAACCCCGACCTCTGACCCTGCTGACCCCCGAAAACAGCCTTCACCACCCGCAAAACGCAATGGTCGGGCCGGTAGTGCCGACCGTACAGAACTGCTCCTTGCGGCATATGCTCTTTAAATACCGCGCTTGGTGAACACCTTGCGCAACCCGTGCGCCGCCCCATCCTCCGGCGCCCCACCCCTATTCCGACCGCTATCCCCCAGATAGCGGTCGTTTTTTATTTTTGGTCTGGTGCCGACGGCAGGATTCGAACCTGCGACCTTGGCCTTATGAAAGCCCTGCTCTAACCACTGAGCTACGTCGGCGAATTGCTCAATCAATATATGAAAAAAAGAGGGCGCACGCAAGTTTCTGCGTGCGCCCAAAGCCCAAACTCCTTTCATAAATGTTCCTTCGCTGCGGCCATGGCTGACGCCAAGCGAGGCCATTCGTTCTTTGGTTTCCAAGCCACATTACCGGTGATGACGTCCTGCGCGACCACGGGATCGTCCTGTTGGTATTGCGGAATCGGCATGTGCACCAAGGAGACCACCGGGATCTCGCGTGCGTAAAGAGAAGAATAATATGCTTTACCAGCAACCATGGAACGATTGAGAAAGCAGAGTATTCCGCCGACGCGTGCACCAAAGCCGTTTATCAGCTCGATGATCGCCTCGGTGGTGCTGAAGTTGTTGCAAACATCTTCCATAATCCACCAACATTCGCCCTCGTGCGGTTCGTGGCGGTCAAAGACCAACCGTGAAACCTCCCGTGAGCTGTCCGTCTTCACCGCCGTTACTTCTTTTTCCGGAAAAATATATTGCTTCCCGAAAGCAATGGCGAGTGCGTTCGCGAGTGCTTTCCCACCCTCCGGCGCTCCGCAGAATCCGACTATATCGCCGAAGGAAACCGAATCGCTGTCTTCGGTGTAGCCCGCAAGATGCGCAAGAAGCCCGTTCGCCACCCACTTGAGCACTGCGCCATGGCGCTCGGCCATCGCGAAGTTTGCGTATATTTCACCGACGTATTGCAACTTCCTCCCACTCCCGTCCTGGTACCTACCGGCATAGCCGACAAGTGGGCCAAGGCGCCTCCCGTTCGCCGCGCGTGGACACTCATAATATCCGCCGCAGCGTTCAAGAAGTTTTAATGGGTGCTCTCCTTGCGGTGTGACAGTCTCCATCTCACTCCTCCTTTATGCAGCGGTTGATCTCGTCCCGCAAGCTCGTTGCTGCGGCACGAGGGTCATCTGCAAAAATAATCCCGCTCGAAGAATTAATGATCATCCCTTCTCCCCGGTAATTCTTGCCGGCACGCACGGTCTTTGCAATATCGCCTCCTTGCGTGCCGATGCCGGGAATCAAAATGGGCATTTCGCTTTGGTCGGTGTTCTGCAATATTTCACGGACGGTCGCCAGTTCTTCGGGATATGTCGCGCCAACCACCAAGCCGCAGTTCCCGTGCTCGTTCCATACAGTCGCCACCTGGTGCGCAACGTGTTCGTAAAGCTTACGCGGTTTATTCGACCATGGAACAGGCAACACGAGGTCTTGGAATTCCCCCGCGCCCTCGTTGCTTGTGCGGCAGAGCACTAAGATACCCTTTTCCTCGCGGTCCAGAAATTGCTTCATGGCTTCGCGACCTAGATAAGGATGCACCGTGACGGCATCTGCACCGAAAAATTCGAATATCTCGTGCGCGTACTGGATGTTTGTCTTCCCGATATCGCCGATTTTTGCGTCCAAGATGACGGGCACCATGGGCGTGAGCAGGCGAATGCACTCTATTGTCTTCTTAAGCGCATATACGCCTTCATTGCCCTGGCTCACATAAAAGGCGAGGTTGGGTTTGTAGGCACACACGAGATCCATGGTCCATTCAATAATACTGCCGTTAAAGCGTACTATGTCCTGGATGATGTCTCCGTATTGCCTTCTCGCCGGAATCTTTGCCCACTCGGTGTCCAATCCCACGCAGAGCATCGTCTTCTGTTTCTCAAAGCGTGCCTTGAGCAGCTCGTGAAAATTCCTTTTTCCCATCGTATTTTCTCCTCAATGACAATGAGCGATTTGATTGCACTCCTGCCTCAAGCCGCGGGAAACTCCGCAGTCTGATTGAGAGAACCATACCGAATGAACGTACATTTTGTCAAAGCGCGGATGCGGAAAAAGAAACATAAAAAATGAGGCCTAACACGAGTGGGTTCGTTAGGCCTCAGGTTATACCGCGATGATCTTGGTGAGTACTTTTCTGATTTCGGAAGAGCAGTGGTAAAGTATCCCTTCGGGAGTTGTTTCGGCGAGAGGGGCACCAATAAGACGATGTCCGTTCTTGGGAAACTCCCCGGAAGTGACTACCACTTTTTCTTCCTTGGCGTAGCGACGAGTGGTTTCTTCGGAGATCGGTTGAGTATTGTGGACGATAAAATCACATTCGCGACCGATCATATCTTCCACCCACTCCACGAATCGCGTGGCAGAGTAGCCGCTGGTTTCTCCCGTGCAGGTCATGAGGTTCAGGAAAAGGACAACTTTTGCCCCGGAACTCATGATCGCGCCCTTAATGCCTTCGGGAAGAAGTGCAGCGGAAATGCTGGTAATGAGACTTCCCGGGCAGATCACGATGTAATCCGCCTTACGAATCGCATTCAACGCTGGACGATACGCTTTTACCACCGGCCCTCGCTCCAAAGGAATCAGCTTGACGCTGACAATTTCGTGGAGTTCCGGTTTAAAGAGCGGATTGCTCCCCAGTCCTTCAATCACTTCATCGTCTTCCACCTCTCCCCCCACCGTATTGACCCGGAGCTTTGCCTTCTGGATCGTCGCAGGCAATACACAATGCTCCTCGCCTTCCGGTTTACCGTTTTCTCTCAAACGAAGCAGGTAGTGGAAGAGTTCTCCTCCCTCCTTACGGCCGAACAATTCCTCTGCCGCAAGCAAGGTGAGATTCCTCAGCGAGTGATTGCCGAACTCCGGAAATCGATAGTCCAGCAGTTCCGCAATCTTTGGGTTGGAGGTTAATGCTTTTGCACATCTTGTGTAGTCCCCGAGATAACCCCTTGCCTTGCGATAGTTCTCTCTTAATCCTCCCGTAGAACCGGTATTATCGGTGTCGGGAACGATGACCGAGAGTTGGACCCCGGGAATATCCCTGACCGCTTCTGCCACTCTTGCCTGACCTTTCCCGCCGCCGAATGAAACGATCCTAATAACACTCTTGTCTCCCATTTTGCTGATCACCTTTCTCCTCTAATAAAAAGAGGGTTGTTAAACTACTGCTTATAAAATAAAAAAACTAGCCTTTAATGTCAAATTCATGAAACGGCGATGAAGCCGGTTGTTGCGGGGGCCGGAATCGAACCGGCTTCGGGAGCTTATGGGGCTCCCCGGAAAACCATTCCCAACCCTCCCGCGCGATACCCGCACTTGTGGCGTACTGCCCGCGCCGCGCATAGCACGCAGCACGGCAAAACGCCAGGCGGAGTTAATAAATCGTTTAGGAATTATAAATCATTTTTTAATGAATTGTCAAAAAACACGATTAATGCGAGGATGGATTTATGCCGAATAGCGCGAATAGCGCGGCGGACTTCAAAGGAAAAAAAATAACGCTCATGGGGCTCGGGCTTTTGGGTCGCGGCGTGGGCGATGCGGAATTTTTTGCGGAGGCGGGCGCGGACCTTACTGTGACCGATCTCAAAAGCGAGGCCGAGCTTGCCCCATCGCTCGCGCGGCTCAAAAAATTCAAGAACATTACCTATCACCTGGGCGGCCACCGGCTCGAAGACTTTGAAAACCGCGACCTCATCATCCGCGCGCCGAATGCCCCGCTTGATTCGCCTTTTATCGCCCGCGCACGGGAGAAAAAGATCCCGATAGAAATGGATGCTTCCCTTTTTGCAAAACTTTCCCGTGCCACGGTCGTGGGCATCACGGGCACGCGCGGAAAGTCCACCGTCACGCATCTTATTTATCAGATATTGAAAGCTGCCGGTAAAAATCCGCTTCTTGGCGGAAATGAACGCGACGTCGCTACGCTCTCGCTCACCCCCCGCGCGCGCCCGGGTGACCTTGCGGTGCTTGAGCTGGATTCCTGGCAGCTCCAGGGATTTGAGGAGGGCGCAATCAGCCCGCACGTTGCTGTCTGGACCAACTTTATGCCCGACCACATGAACTATTATAAAAACGATATGGACCGCTATTTCCGCGACAAGGCGGCCATCGCGCGGTTTCAAAAGAAGGGCGATTACCTTATTACTACGCCGGAAATAAAAGGGCGGCTTGAAGCGAAGTTCGGAGCATTGGCCGGAACGTGTGCCACAGATGTCGCGCTTCCCGAGGAATGGCGTGTGATATTGCCCGGGGAACACAACCGGAAGAACGCGGCATATGCCTACGAAGCCACGCGGGCGCTTGGCATCCCGGACGAAACAATCAAAAAAGTATTGGCAACGTGGACCGGCCTGCCGGGACGGCTGGAACTCCTTGGAGAAAAAAACGGAGCGGGAAACGCGCGCATTACATTTTATGATGACGGGAACGCCACAACGCCCGAAGCCACGATCGCCGCCCTGCGGACGCTCACCCCGCAAAAATGCCCCATCATTCTCATAGGCGGCGGAAGCGACAAGGAACTGAATTTTAGTGATCTCGCCCCCGAGATCGAACGGTCGGTCAAGGTGGCGATATTGTTCAAGGGCGCCGCAACGGATAAATTAAAGCAGCTATTTGATAAAAAATTTCCAGTTGAAGTTGCATCCACCATGGATGAGGCGTTCGCGAAAGCATTTGCCGCCGCCAGCGCATTGCAAAAAAGTATTATTCTCCTTTCCCCCGCCGCCACAAGCTTCGGCATATTTAAGAACGAATACGACCGCAGCGACCAGTTTAAAGCGCTCGTGAAGAAAGAGTTGGCGCAATAATTACCTGCCTCAAGCGACGGCCCAAGGCAACGCTCCTAAAAAATTGAAATAAAGGCGCGGACGCGCTACAATCTCCGTAATGGCATCCGCGATAAACAAGCGCGAACTGGAGCACTTGGCCAAGCTCGCGCGCATTGAGCTTGATCCCGCCGAAGAAGAAAAATTGTTAAAAGACCTTGGTGAGATCTTGGATTATTTTAAGGAACTCCAGGCGCTTGATACGGCAAGCGTGGTTCCCATGACCGGCGGCACCGATCTTAAAAACGTCTTCCGCGAGGATGACGAACGCGAGAACACCGACCGCGGCGCAGGCACCGACGCGTTCCCGGAAAAAAGGGACGGCTTTTTGAAGGTCCCTCCTGTGTTTGAAAATTAACTATTGACGATTGAAAATTCTTAATATCATGGAACCCCTCCACGACCTGACCATCAAAAAATTCCACGAAGGCCTTATTAATAAGAAATTTTCCGCGCTTGAGGTCGCACAGGCAACTTTTGCATATATTAAAGAGAAGGATAAAGAGATCGGCGCGTATTTAAGCTTGTCCGAAGAATCCGCGCTCCACGAGGCCGAAGCGGTGGACCTCGCGATCGCAAAAAATGAAGAAGTGGCCGAGCTCGCCGGGGTGCCCATGGCAATCAAGGACGCCATCCTCGTAAAGGACCAGCCCGCCACCGCCGCATCAAAAATACTGGAGCACTACACAGCAAGCTACGACGCGGGGGTAATAAAAAAGCTCCGCGAGGCGCATGCCGTGTTTCTTGGCAAGACCAATATGGACGAATTTGCCATGGGCTCCTCCACCGAAAACTCCGCGTTCAAGATCACGCGCAATCCCCACGACCTCACGCGCGTCCCGGGTGGCTCGTCCGGCGGCTCGGCGGCGGCGGTTGCGGCGCATCTTGCGGTCGCGGCGCTCGGCTCCGACACCGGCGGCTCCATCCGCGAACCAGCGGCCTTCTGCGGCGTGGTGGGCTTGAAGCCCACTTACGGCGCGGTCTCCCGCTCCGGTCTCATCGCCATGGCGTCCAGCCTGGACCAGATCGGTCCTTTCGCAAAAACGGTGGAGGATGCGGCTATCGTTTTTCGGGCCATCGCCGGACACGACCCGCTTGACGCCACAAGTCAAGATTCTTTTTATAAAGATTTAACCGCCCCTGTGCTAGAAAATATCAGGAGCCTCAAGGTCGGGCTCCCCGAGGAATATTTCGTGGGCGGCACGGACCCTGCGGTGACGGCCGAAGTGGAAAGCGCCATAAAAAAGCTCACGAGCCTTGGCATCACGTTCAAAAAAATATCATTCCCCCATACTAAATACGCATTATCAACCTACTATATTGTGATGCCCGCAGAAGTGAGCTCCAACCTCGCGCGGCTTGATGGCATCCGTTATTCGAGGATAGCGGGGCGCCATGAGGACGCTATGACGCTCCAAGATCTTTACTTTGCACAGAAAGGGGCGGGGTTCGGACCGGAAACCAAGCGCCGCGTGATCTTGGGCACCTTCGTGCTCTCATCCGGCTATTACGACGCCTATTACGAAAAGGCGCAGAAAGTTCGCGCACTCATAAAAGCGGACTTTGACGCGGCGTTCAAAGAGGTTGACGTCGTCCTTGCACCCGTGACCCCCACCCCGGCCTTCAAGATCGGCGAAAAAACGAGCGATCCGCTCTCTATGTATCTCTCCGACATCTTCACGATTCCCGCGAACCTTGCCGGCTTGCCCGCCGTGTCCATCCCGACCAAACCCGCAGCCGCCCTCGCGCCAAAAGAACTCCCCGTGGGGTTCCAGCTTATCGGCAAAAAATGGCGGGAAGCGGACATTTTGGGCATTGGGCAATTCTATGAGAAAATAGGATAGTGCACGGAAAGAGCGTGCGCTGCCACCTATGCCTACCTCAAGCATCACGAACGCCACTCTCACGACGCCAAACCAGGCGCTTCAGCAACTGCAGGCGAGCTATGGCTCCACCACGCAGGCCATCACGCAAAACGCGCTGAATGCGTATTTTTCGCACCTTACGATCCTTGAGGTTATAAGTGCAATCATTTCCGCGGCCTTCATTGCTGCCACGGTCTATTTCCTTATTGAAACCGGCTATATCTCTAACCGCGTTGATAAAATCCGCGACGTGGTCCTCAAAAAAGACATTTCCAAGGAGCACGCGCGCTCGTCATGGGCAGACATTGAGCGCCACTTCTTTGCGGGCGACGACAACGATCTTAAAATCGCGATCATTGAAGCGGACAACCTGCTTGGCGAAGCGCTCCATGACGTGGGGGTGCCGGGCGTGAACCTCGGCGAACGCCTCCAGCGGGTGAACCCGGAAAAACTGCCGAATGTGGAAGATGTCTGGCAGGCGCACAAGATCCGGAACCGCATCGCCCATGAGGCAAACTTCGTATTGAAGCGCGACCTCGCCGAACGGGCGCTTACCGTGTACGAAAAAGCCCTTGAGCATCTTGGCCTGCTTGAACCGGAATCGGAATTAAAAAATCCCGACGCCCAGGGAAGCGCCGGGAAATAACGTACAGAGTATCTATTGCACCGGAGAGCCGTTGACCGCAGTGACCGTGAGATACGATGAACCAGCGGCGTGGTCTCCCGTGAGCGTGACCGTACCGGGAGTACTGCTCGATGCCGCGCTCGCCAGGAAAGGCTTTAGTGCCGCAATCACCTGCGCATCGGTAGAATTCTTTACGTACACCGTAACACCGTAGGACGTGGTGAGCACGTAGAGCGGTTTTATGTATGCCACGCTTCCACTTACGGAAACAGAGGTCGTCGCACTTCCGGAGGCATCGAGAGGCACGGCGACAAACGAAATATTAGCTAAGAGATCCGCATCCGTGGCGCTAAGGGACGAATCTTCGGCAGCAAGCGCGGTATTGGATGCATTGAGCGCCTGTACTTGGCTGTTGAGGCTCGCCACCTGCGAAGTGACGCTTGCGCTCTGGCCGCCGAGCGCCGCCACCTGGCTCCCCAGCCCCATATTTTCAAAATAAAGATATCCGGCGAGACCTGCAAAAACGACCGCGAGCACTACGGTAACAATGAGTCCTATCGGCTTCTTGCCCTTGGGAGGAAATTCCGTGCCGCCCATCTTTTTCATCCCGCTAAGATCAATCGGCTTTGTCTTTGCTCCATCCGATGATTTCGTCAAACTCTTGAGCGCGGTTCCTCCGCTCATTGAAGCGGCTCCGCCCATCGCCACAGGCCCGGTTGAAGGTGCGGTGCTCTTGCCCATCGGCGCACTCGCCGGAGCGCTTTTTGTAAAAAATGAATCTGCGGAACTCCCGGAGCTGCCCGGACCGGACGAAGAAATAAGATCGCTCACGCGGATAGACTGCGAATCCGAGGGTTTTGCCACTCCCCCCATGCCCGCACCTGCGGCCATGCCACCACTCATGCCGAGGGAAGCGGGCTTCCCCGCCGTCGTACCGGCGGGAGCCGCAGCCTTCATATCTCCTTCCACTTTCTTTAATGTGTCTTCCACATCCGCAGCCTGCCATCCCGCGCCCATAAGCGCCGCTTTTACCGTCTCGCGCGAAACGCCAAGCTTTAACTGGGAGGAAATGTATTCAACGAGCGAATCCTGTACCATGCAATCATTATATCATCTGCGGAAGGCGTGGATGTGTATAACAGGCCAGAGAACCACTTTTCTTCTTTTTGCGCGGGCGATGGGATTTGAACCCACGATCCCCTCCTTGACAAGGAGGTGCTTTGACCGGACTAAGCTACACCCGCATATCCGAACGCTATCTGGAAAATCTTATATTTTCTTTCAACATAACGCAAGCGCGCGAAAATTAAAAAATCCTTAAAAACTTCTTGACAGCGCTATTTGATCAGCTCCAAAAACTCCTTTTCGTTGATGGTCTTTACGCCGAGCTTCTTCGCCTTCTCGTATTTTGAGCCCGGCTCCAAACCCACTACCACATAGTCGGTATTCTTGCTCACCGACTCGGACGCCTCGCCGCCCAGTTCGCGTACGCGCTCCTTCGCCGCCTCGCGCGTCATGGATGCAAGACTGCCCGTGAACACGAACTGCTTGCCGTCCAATTTGCGCGCGTGCGCGGTGCGGCGAGGGGGCAATTCCACCTCAACTCCCGCTTTTTCAAGCCGGCCCAAAAAGCGCATGTTGCGCTCTTCGTGAAACCAATCGTGGATGCTTTTTGCGACGACGGGGCCGATATCCTGGACATTTTGAAGGTCTTCCGCGGAAAGCGACCTGAATGTTTTTGCGACATCGCTGATGGCGACCTTCCCGCCATGCGCGGCGCCACCGTGTGAGGGAAATTCCAAGTGCCGCGCAAGGTCGTTCGCGGTCTCTTCACCCACATGCAGGATTCCGAGCGCATAAAGGAAGCGCGGTAAAGTGATCCGCTTCTTCTCGGCGATCTCGCTCACGATATTCTCTGCGGATTTTTCGCCGAACCGTTCAAGCGTGGCAATGTCCCCCGCTTTCAACGTAAAAATGTCCGCAGCATCCGCGATCAGGCCCTCGTCCAAAAACTTATCCAAAATTTTTGGCCCAATGCCCTCTATATTGAACGCCGGCCTGGCCACAAAATGCCGCAATTCCTCGCGGTGACGCGCGCCGCACGAGGGCGATGAACACCGTGCAACGACGCCCTCGCGCACCACGGACGAGCCGTCCACCGGACAGCGCGTGGGCATCTTGAACGCTTTTTCCTTTCCGGTGCGCATTTCCTTCAACACCTTCATGACCTGCGGGATGACGTCGCCCGCGCGCGAAATGACGACTGTGTCGCCTATCTTCAACCCAAGCCGCTCAATTTCGTCCGCGTTATGCAACGTTGCCCGCGTGATCGTGATGCCGCCCACCGAGACCGGCCGCATAACGGCAACGGGCGTCAAGGCTCCGGTGCGGCCGACCTGCACCTTAATGTCCTCCACCACCGTCGTCGCTTCCCGCGCGGCGAACTTGTACGCGATCGCGGCGCGCGGCGCCTTGCCGATTATTCCCGCGCGGTCAAACACCGCGTTCTCGTTCGCAATGATGACGGTGCCGTCGATCTCGTATGCCAGCCGCTCACGGTGCTTCGCCCAATACTCGCGGAATGCAAAGACCTCGTCCAAATTCGCCACCCCTTTATTGTTGGGATTCGTGCGGAAGCCCATCGCCGCGAGCAGAAGGTGTTCCTCTTCGTGCATGGTCTGGCCGAGCTCCGTCACGATGTCATATTGGAAGGAATCCAGGCGGCGGCTTGCGGTGATCTTGGGGTCCAATTGGCGGATGGAACCGGCCGCGATGTTGCGCGGGTTTGCGTATGTTTTTGCACCGCTTTTTTCCTGCTCTTTATTTATCCTCTCAAACTCGCGCTTCGTAAGAAACACTTCGCCGCGGACGACGAGCCTTTCGGGGGCGAGATCGTAATTGCCCGGCTTTAATCCCGCGGCCTTCAAGTTTTTTTCCGTCTCCTCGCGCGGCAGGAGCGCGAGCGGGATGGCATCCACTGTTTTTAAATTTTGGGTCACATCCTCGCCGATCATGCCGTCGCCGCGCGTGGAACCGCGCACAAAAGCCCCGCGTTCGTATTCAAGCTCAATTGCAAGCCCGTCTATCTTCAGCTCGCAATAGAAAAGTTTTTCGTGGAGTGCCGCTGCGTGACCGGCCTTGGCCGGCTGGAGCTTGTGGCCAAGATAATTCTCCAAACGCTCCAGCCACTCGCGCACGTCCTCTTCCGAAAACGCATCGTTGAACGATGTCATCCGCACCTCGTGCCGCACTTTTTTGAACTCTTTTAAAGGTGCGCCGCCCACGCGCTGGGTCGGCGAATCGGGCGTCACGAGGTCAGGGAACTGCGTTTCCAGGTCAAACAATTCTTTTTTGAGCGCGTCTTCGGCTTCGGGCGAAATGAGTTCCTTATCCAAAACCAGCCGCGAGCGGCGGTAGTGGTTGATGGTCGTTTTTAAATGTGCAATGCGTTCGCGCGCCTGCGCCTTCGTAAGCTCACTCTTCGGCATAACAAAAATATAGCGCCGAATGGGTCCATGCGCAAAAAGGATAGCCCTGCGTGCCTGCAGTACTTTTCGGGCAGTGTGGCTCCGTACTCTGCCCGAAAAGTACTGCAGGCACGCAGGGCTTCACTATTTGTTACGGAACAGAACCGGCGGCGCCGGCGAGATTGACGTAAAATGCCCGTGACGAACCGAGCGCGGTTCCGACGGCAAGGCCGTAGGCGGCGGTGCTCGTCACACCGCAGTCAACCAAGCCCGGCGGCGTAGAAGTGCTGTAGCAGGTGGCCACCGCAACCGCGCCGTTCGCGAACGTGGAGGTGGGGTAGTCCGGCGGCGGCGCGGTGCAGCGCGCGGGCGTTGCGCTCCCGCAATAATAGTTAAAGAGCATCCACTCAAGGTCCGCATCCGCCGCAAAAATTGCCTTCGCCGAACTTTCCGCATCCGTCGTGGAACGGATCTGGTAGAGCGTCAGAAACCCCGCAATCGCGGTCGCGCCCAAAAGCGCGCCACCGAGCGCGAGCACGGCAAGGATCATCGCCTGTCCGGAGTGGCGGGAACGGCGTGAACAAACAACGGTCTTCATACAGAAATTATATCACTCCCGCCCTATGGGCATCCCGGCGCATTCGGGTTCGTCTCGCAGATGCCGGGGCCGCCCGCATTCACGGTTGTCGTCTTGGGAGGAATAGTGCTGTCCAAGCCATTATTGGCCGTACAAGAAAGCGTATAGGTATCCTGATCGGTCGGGGAAACGTCTGTCGTACCGTTCGTTGGTCCGTCGGTGACTATCTGCGTGCCAGAACTGTCCGTGATACTGCACACTATCGCGGTACCCGCCGGGCAACTCCAGGCCAACTGGGAAGTTTCTGGAGGAACGATCGTTGAAGGAGTAGCGGTAATGGAACAATCGGGGGCTACGGTGACCGACGCATGAGTGGTATCGCCCGCAGAATCAGTGCATGTAACAGTGTAAGTTCCCTGTTGGGAATAAGTTGGGTCGTATACTGCGCCGCTCCCGGAACCGGGACTTACAACACTGCCTCCCGTTGAAGACCATGTGTAGCCAGTACCCGTGCCGCCAGTGCAAGCAAGCCGCACAGGAACGCCTGCGGCAACCGGTTGAGATGAATTGATATTTATAGTGACCGGACCAGCAGGAGGATTCACAATGATTTTGATTGATTTCGCAGCCACATCACCATCGCTCTTGCGAGTGCAAGTAATGGTATACGTGGTGGTAACACTGGGCATGATGCTACCCTGGACGCCACTTGTGTTCGTGTTTAAAGTCCACGCAGGGCTGCCCGAGGCGAGACACGTATCACCCAGATTAAAATTCGTACCACTCCAGGCGAGAGTTATTGATTGGCCATCGGTAATTGTCTGCGTGGAAGCGCAGCTCGCGGGACTGGTGCAGGAAAGCGACACCGTGGGAGCCGGCGGTGGAGGGGGCGGTGGCGTCGAATCCCATATCAACGTGAAGGTGAGTGGTCCGCCGCCGGGAGGCATGGTCTCGTTCGTGACCGTTGAGGGGTCGAGTGTATATCCAGAAGAGGTTGCCGTAATGGTATACGTTGTGGGAAGTGTTGTATCCGCGGGCTGGCTCGGATACCCGCCACTCGTGCCGGTGCACGGGCTACTCACTGGGCACGCGGCTACAGAGGGACCCAGCAAGCTCCATTTGGCAGACACCGAATTTCCCGAGGCATCCTGGGAGAAAACAAAGATTGTTCCGCTTGCCACCGGTGGCGGTGGTGGTGGTGGAGGTGAAAGCGTCACTGCCGACGAAGCCGATATCGTGTTCGGAGCGGTCGGGACAATTGTGAACGAAGAACTTGCCATGGTTGCACTAAGCCACCCGCCATCACCGTCCGCGGTTAAATAAAGGACGTAAGTGCCTGCAGAAAGGGACGAAACGTCTACGGGGAAATTGTAGGAGTACTCCCCTCGAAGAGGAATACCGGAAGGGCAGAACGGTCCGGAAGTGGGAGCCTGAACGGTGGTTAGCCCCAACGTGCCCTGTAAAGAGATGGAGTCTGAACCGCTCGGCACAACATACCAATCAAATCCATTGAGAGAATAATTGTGTTGGGCAGGTTTGATGCCGGGCGTGCCACATCCCCCCGGCACGGTATAAGAATCATATCCTCCGAGGGCGCCGAAGGACCCCGTGTTTGAAACATCAAGCGTCGTACCCGCAAGCGTAAGCCCCATGCGACTTGGATCTATATCGTTAGGCCCGCCCGGAGAGCCGACTGAAAATGACACGAGTGTTGAGTCCTGCACACTGGGATCGGCGACGCTGGTCGCCGTCACTACAAAAATACCCCCGTCTGGAGGCGACGTAAGCGGTGCGCCGGTGTAAAGCCCCGTAGTGGTATCGAAGGTTCCCGAAGGAAGGGTCTCTGTTATACCCGTTACTGGTTGCATGGACCATGTGAC
>DATAXS010000003.1:0-20110 GCA_036266715.1 Minisyncoccota bacterium | reverse complement strand
TGCCGGACGATGGACGGTCATTTCTCTGGGCCCTTGATCGCTCGCGGGCTCGGTGCGGCACTCTCCCGTGGCACGCCTTGCGGCATCCATGGGAGCGCGGCCTTGCACCCAGTAAGGGTTTTGCCGTTTCACTTCCGCTTTGTTGTCCCTATGGCGGAATTGGACCATCAAGCTCGGGATAGGGTCCCTCCGGCCCTTTCGGACCGAAGCGTCACTGATCGCACCTCTCGGCTTGCGCCGTGCGGCTGTTAGCCGCTACCTTTTAACGCACTGCCTTCGCAACGCGTTGGTGTCCGGACTTTCCTCCCTGCGGCATATGCCGCAGAGCGACCGTCTGGATTGCCGAATATATTATACATCCACAGTTTAATTTTGACAAATATCCGCCCGGCTGATATAAATTAATTAGATTTCGGCACTACAATAAAAACTCGGAGTGGAGGTCGCCTGATATGGCAACACCATCGGTAGCTTCGCATGTCGATCTCTTGCACCGGAATCCCACCGACGCCAACCCTCAACTAGAACGCGAAACGACTCGCTGTCTCACCTGCGGCTTGGTGCAATATCGTACGCGGACCGGCAATTGTCGCTGCTGCCACCACGCGCTCACGCCCAAGACCATCTTTGTCCTTCCGGAACTGCCACCTCAAACGCCCGACAAAAATAACGTTCGCGGGCCGAATTTGGAGATCGTGCAAAACGTCGGCCAACGGATTTTGCAGTTGCGCGAGGCACGCGGGATAACGCAGAGCCAACTCCAAGCGCGCTGCCGTGTTTCCCGCTCCTACCTCTCCCGGATCGAAGGCGGACGAATGACGCCGAGCCTTGCCACATTGGAGAAAATCGCGGTAGCGCTCGGCATCGGGCTAAACCGCTTTTTCCTTTTGGAAACCTGTAACGAAGATCTGATCGAAGACCCGTTCATCCAGAGCCTCCGGCCGTTCCTGCGCCAACTCGATTTGCCAAGCCGGCAAAGAGTGATTGACCGACTCCGCGCAATTGAGGAAGATGTTGCTACCCCCACTCCTCATGCGTCGCCACAAGATCGATCCCTTGCGAGGCGTGAAAGCATCCGATACGCCGAACGGCGCTAACCCCAATGGCCGGCACGATTCCCCCATCGTCGCCGGCCATTTTTTTATCTTTAAAATCCCTATTAATGAAAACCCAGGTCCGCCGGGTTGTGTCCGCCGGGGATGCGCTCCACGGTGCCGCCCGTCTTTTCAAACGCCTCGCGCAGCTTTGCCACTTGCTCCGCAAGCGTCACGGTTTCTTCCGGTAGTTCTTTGCGCTTTATGCGCCATTTTGACCAGTAATCAATCACAAGGCGGCTGTCGCCGAATATTTTCTTTACGCGCATCTTTTTTGCGATCTGGAGCGCGTAGCGGAGCGCAAGCAGCTCACCATAATTATTCGTGGCATCCCGTTCCAAAAGATGCTTGCCAAACTTATTAAGCTCTTTTTTAGGCAGCGCCTTTTGGAGAAGATTCTTCCCTTGCTCATCGGTCACGCTTATCTCCACGCCGTGGCCCCTGCCCGTCCCCGCGTCAAAGTATATTCCGGGCACAAGCTTTGGCCGCGGCTTCGCTTCGTACATTGCCCCGCGCGAAAGCCATTCTTCTGCCTCCGCGCGATTATCAAACGCCTTGAACCGCGCGCCGGGCTTCCCCTTCACCATTCCTTCGCATACTGCCCACTCATCCGTGACGCCGTGCGGACCCGCAGGCACAAAATAGGCATAGTATTTTTTCTTGCGTGCGGCCGCCATGTGGTTATTGATTTACAAGAGTATTTATCTCCTGGAATGCCTCCATTGCCTCTCCTCGCGTCTCAAACTCCGTGGCACCCACATCTTTGTGGCCGCCGCCGTGATATTCGCGCATGAGTGAACCCAAATCCATCTTGTTTGCCGAGCGGCGCCATGGGTTCGCCGCAACGCCAAGGTACCACAACTTCCCTTTCTGTTTCATGCGAATGCTGTAGGTGCTTTTGGGATAAAGATAATAAGGCACATAGCGCAAAAGGCCGTGCAATGGGTCGCGCGAAACATCAACAAACGTTGAATGTTTGAAAACTTTGAGATTTTTTTTGTAGAACGCCATGCTCTTCGCAACTTTCTTTTTGAGTCCGCGGAGAGCGCGGGCGATCTGAGGATCCTCCACGACCTCATCGAGAGGCTTCTCGGCCATGAGCCGGATCATGTGCTTGTCCTCACGCTCGGTGTGTGGGAGCGCTTCCACGTATGAGTTCATTAATATCCCGGAATCCTTCATGGCGATGGTCTCCCGCGCAGAACGGTATCCCGCCCCGTCGATCTTGTTGGCCCACTCAATGAATTTCGCGAAGTGCTTTGGCGGGTTCCATGAAAATTCCTTTTTTAACACCGCGTAGACGAGATGCGCGCAGGATGCGTAATTCGGTTCAAGATGGTGTTGGGCGTCCGGCATAAAATGCTTCCTCCATTCGGGCTTTTTGAACGCCGTCGCGTGATGGTCAAACCACCATGCGGCCTTCGGATGATACGTAAAATCAACCACAATCGCCGGATTACCTTTTTTGAAAAAATTATCTTTATACCACTCCTTTTCCTTGCCGTAGGTCATGGAGGTATAACGCTCAATGGTGTCGCCGCGATTCTCCAAAAACGCGAGCATGATGGCCGCCGAGGCGCGGCCGTCAAAATCGTTGTGAAAATAAATATCGTATTTCATTTTAATGCTTCTATCCCCGGCAACTTCTTGCCACCGAGGAAATCCACCATGGCACCGCCGCCCGTGGAAATAAAACTGAACTTTTTATCCAGGCCGTATTGCTTCAGAAACATCACCGTCTCCCCGCCGCCCGCAACGGAAAATGCCTTTTTGTTTTTTATGACGGCGCGGGCAATGGCCACGCTCGCGCGGGCGAACCTTGTCGTTTCAATGGCGCCAAGCGGGCCGCTCCACACGATGGTCCGTGCGCCCGCAATCTTTTGCGCAAATGCGGCAACGCTCTTGGGCCCAAGGTCCAGCATCCGGTCGTTATGCCACACAAAATCCGTCGGCAAAATGACCTTCGGCCATTTGAGAAGCGGTTTGAGCGCGCCGAGGTCCTTCGTGTTCGTATCGCGTACGGATCTCTTCACGTCCATCCCCTTCATGGCAAGAATCGTGTTTGCGGGACCGCCGCCGAGCAGGAACCAATCGGTTTTGCTTTTAAAATATTTGATGATGCCAAGCTTGTCCGCCGCCTTTGCGCCGCCGAGGATCATGACAAGCGGGTGCTTGGGCTGCAGCATCGCGCGCGAAAGTGATGTTATCTCGCTTTCCAACTCCAAGCCGGCATAGTGCGGCAAAAATTTTGTTATGGCGACCACGGACGCATTCGCGCGATGGGAAACCGCAAAAGCGTCGTTTACGTAGAAATCGGCGAGTGAGGCAAGCTGTTTGGCGAGCGCGGCATCGTTCGCCTCCTCGCCCTTCAAAAATCTTAGATTCTCCAAAAGAAAGATAGAACCCTTTGGCGCGGCTTCAATCTGCTTCTTGATTTGAGCAAACTGGAAGTGCGGCATAAAGAAGAGCTTGCGTTTTAACAAGCGCGAGAGCGTTCCGGCGTTTTTCCGCAAACTAAACTTCCTTTGGACGCCAGCCGGTCTGCCTTTGTGGCTCACAATCACGATCTTTGCCGAGGTTTTGAGCAATAATTTGATGGTCGGGAGCACCGCCACCATCCGCCAATTATCTTCTGTGTTAAAGTCGAGCCGCAGGAGTGCCGTGCCGCGCAGCCGAGCAGCTGGTGTTGCAGAAAGGTACTTGATCGCCATATGCACTTCATTTTACTGGAAAAAGCCGTAGAATAAAACTATGCCAATTCCAGTAGCACTCGCCCCGAGCGTTGCACCCGCACCGCCGGTGCCTAAAAAGAACATTGTTGTCCTCGGTGCCGGCTTTGGCGGACTTCGTGCGGCAATGGATATTGCAAAGGGATTGCGCGCCGCAAATTTGCTTGCCAAATATGACGTGGTGCTGGTGGACAAAAACGATTGCCAGCTTTATACGCCCCTCCTCTACGAAGCAGCGGCAGGACCAAGCAACTCCCCGCACGGGAAGATAGAAAATGTGTGCACCTACGATATCTCTTCGCTCATAAAAGGGCTACCAATCCGCTTTGTGCAAAACGAAATTGCGGCGCTTGACCTTCCGAACGGCGACGTCCATCTTAAGACCGGCGAAGAATTGAGGGCCGACTTCCTCGTGATCGCGCTCGGCTCGGAAACAAATTTTTTCGGCATTTCCGGGTTGAAAGAAAATGCATTGCAGATGAAAAGCATTGAGCAGGCCATGGCGGTGCGGGAGGCGATCTCAAATGCATTTGGGAAAGGCGGCGAGGTAAAGATCGTGGTGGGCGGCGGCGGAGCAAACGGCTGCGAACTTGCGGGAGAAATCCGCTTGTGGGCCAACCGCGCGGGTGCGTCCAAGGTGAGCGTGGGGCTCCTGGAGGCCATGCCCACGCTTTTGCCCGGCCTTGATGCGCGCGTGACGAAGATTGCCGCGGCGCGACTTGCCAAACTCGGCGTGGAGGTCATGACAGCCGGGAAGATCGTGAGCGTTGCGCCAAAAGAAATTTCGCTTGATGGCGGCAAAAAGATCCCTTTTGATGTTTTTGTCTGGACCGGCGGCATCCGGACGCCCGACATGGTGACCCAACTTCCGCTCACCAAAGAGCCGCACGGGAAACCGCTCGCCAAGAGCGACATGATCTGCCTGCCCGCGACGCCGGATCTCAAGCTCTACCCGATGGTCTATGCGATCGGCGACTCCGTTTGTTTTATGAATCCCAAAACAAACCGCCCGGTGCCCGCCGTTGCGCGCGCGGCCATTGACGAAGGCGCGGTTGCGGCGCACAACGTGGTGGAAGAAATAAAGAAAATTGAGCGTGCTGCCTATGCACCCGCTTTGAAAAATTACACGCCCGTGGAATATCCCTACGTCATTCCCATTGGCGAAGGCTGGGCGGTCGCAAAGTTCGGTCCATTCGTCTTTTCCGGTTGGCCCGCAATAGTCTTTAAGAAGTTTATTGAGCTGGATTATCTCTGGTCTGTGATGTCGCTTTGGACGGCGCTCAGGGTTTGGATGCAGTAGAAATCACTAAACTATTTAAATAAAAATCTCCGGATAAAGCGTGGTGCTTCACCCGGAGATGATGCTAACCCCAAAGTACATCAAGATGGTCGCTGGGGCCCATGAACTTCCATGACGGGGATCGTGATTGGAAGCCTGAGGAGTGGGCCAGGCCTGCCGTGTCTGAAGGCGCGGCGGGCATTACCACGAGGATGATAGACCCGCATATACACCCGCGGCGATATCTTGTTCCTGTTCTGAATCACCGTCGGGACAAAAAACTGGCCGGGAAGAAGCTCCTTCAGCTGGCACATGGCATTACCCCTCAGTTGTTGATTTGACTCCTAATAGGATTATACCAGATATTATATATATGTCAAGTATACGTTCGCGTGCCAGATCTTTTATTTTTTACTCTCTCAGCCTCTTATAAATCCCCTCCTCAATCGCCTGCCTGTCCTGGCCATATTTCATCCGCGAATATTCCTTGAGCTTTGCCGCAAGGTCGCGATTGCCGCCACCCCATGACGTGGTGCCCACGCGCAAATTGAACGGCCGCGAAGTTTGCCCGCCAATAAGCAATTTTGCATATGCGTTCAGGTTGTCAATATTCAAGAGGTCGCCCTGGTTGAAGACCGGTTCAAATTGTTTTACTAAGAATTCGGCATCGGTCACGCCCACGCGGAAGACGAGCATGGAACCCACGTTCCCAAACACGGCGTTCTTGATGTTGTCCGTAAGCTGGGCGATGAACTGGTGCGCCATCGTGAGGTTCAACCGATATTTGCGCGCCTCGGACAAGATGGTCGCAATGGAATCGGTCGTAAAGTTCTGGAACTCGTCTATATAGAGATTGAAATCGCGCCGCTTGCCGGCATCCGCAATATCCACGCGGGAAAGCGCGGCCATGAGGATCTTCCCGGCAAAGACCATGCCAAGCAAGCCCGCGTTAATGTCCCCTATCTTCCCCTTGCTCAAATTGATGAGCAAAATTTTTCCGGAATCCATTGCCTCCCGGAAATTGAACGATGATTTTACCTGGCCGATGATGGGCCGCATATAATCGTTCGAAATAAAGTTATTAAACTTGGACGTGATGTACGGCGCCATGTTGGACAAAGAACCTTCGCCTGTCGCCTTTGCCGCCTCCTTCGTCCAAAAGTCCACCACCACCGGATTGCGAATGCGCTCCAACTTCCGCAAGCGATACTGCGTGTCGGTAAAGAGCCGTGGCATTTCCACAAGCGTGGCCGGTTCGTTCGGCATGTCTTCCATCAAAAGGAGCAATGCGTTCCGCATGTACTGCTCAAACATCGGCCCCATCGTTTCCGGCGGGAAAAGTTTGTTGAAAATGCTTTGCATCTCGTTCACGATGAACGTCTTTTCCTCCGGCCGGTTAAAGTTGAAGTCCAGCATATTGAGTCCGAGCGGGCGCGAGAGATCACCGGGGTCAAAATAAATAACATCGTCCAGGCGCGAGGGCGGCACAAAACCAAGCGCGTTTTCCACGAGGTCACCGTGCGGGTCAATAATGGCGACGCCCTTGCCGGCCTGGATATCTTCTATCACCGTATTGCCCAAAAACGTGGATTTGCCGGTTCCTGTTTGCCCAACCACGTAGAGGTGCCGGCGGCGGTCGTCATCCGTAAGATAAACGGGCTTCGCCACGCCCCGGAAAACCGCTTCGCCCAAAAGCAATCCCTGCTTGGGCAGATTTTCCGGTGGCGGAGCTTCTTTGGCCTTGAGCCACTTTACGCGCGGGGTTTCGGTGGACGCGATCGGCAAATGGTAAAAGCTCGTAATCTCTTCGGAAGAGAGCGTCATTGATTCGCTTGTCTCAAAATTGCGGTAGATAAATTCCCGAATGAGCTTGTCCGGGTTCCGCGGCTTGATGATGCGGAATTCGTTGCGTGCGGGGCTCGCGAACTGGCTAAATCCCGCCGCCAAGCCGTCCAGAATATCGTTTGCCTGGAACTGCGAACCGGCGGACGCGACCAGACGCACGTTCACATAAAAAAGCGGCTTCATCATCTTTGCCTGAAGGGCCTTCACGGCCTCCTCGTCCACCACGCGCTCTTCTTTTTCTTCTTTTTTGTCTTCTTTTGTTTTTGGGTTGAACACTTCGCCCACCTCCTCAAGCGAGCCGGGTAGGGCGCTGCGGAACACCTTTTCAAACTTTTCGCCCTTCTTCAATCTCCCCACCGCGTGCTGTATCTCTTTTTTAACGCCCGATGATGCCGGCCGCATGATGACCTGCATCGCTGCTCCTTCGCCAATCTCGTTTATCTTGGCGAATGCGCCCACGATGGACTCAAAAGAATCAATGCCGAGCTCTGTATATGTGCGCACGGGCAACCCATAATGTTCTTTTTGCTTTACGAAGGCCGCGGCGGTCACGCCGTGCGCATTAAAAATATTAAAATCATCTGCCATTTCTTCCACGTTCGCGCCATTCCAAAGCGACTGTATCTGCTTCGCCGCCACTTCGCGTGAAAACTTTGGCACGGTCAAATAAAAGTGGATCTCTTCTCCCACGTGGGGCACGGCAACTTCAAACGTAAAAGCGTTTTTGAGCGCCGCAAAGCTTGCGAGTAGTTGTTCAAAATGCGCGAGCTCGGATTTAAAATCTTTATTCTCCCCGCCCCCCGCCGCGCCGCTGGCCGATGCGCCTGCGTCCGGCCGCGGGACCTTTATCAAAAAAACCGAAGTGTTGAGCGACGAAGCAAAGCGGGCGCGGGCGTTCAAGCGGGCAAGAAAATACGCGGCGATCGCCACCATTATCGCGGCGATAATAACAAGCAGAACGATCATGCCTTAATTCTAGCAAACCACCTTCCCGGCATTTATTTTAAGACCCCCCGCTTCTTGAGTTCCGGATACAATTTCCCCGCAAGCGCGTCGTGAAAAGCGTCCTGCACGAAGTAGGGCGATTTCTTGGATTCGGCAAGCGCTTTCCCGATGCCTTGCCGGAACGCGGTGTCCAAAAGGTATTCAATCTCAAGTTTTACCTCTGTGGGCGCATTTTGCGCGTATGCGGGGAGCGGACCGTCGGAAGCGCTCCGTGGAGCGCTCGCGGGCGCACCGGGCGCGGATTGGCTCGCTATATTTTTATCCAATTGCGGGAATGCGCGCAGTGCCTCTTTTACGATCTCCTGGCCGCCCATCGTGCGCATCTCGGGCAGCTCGTGACCGATGCGGATCTGCGCAGCAAGGCGCTCAATATCCGCCTCCAAGGCAGATTCATATGAAGAAATTTGGTCGGGCATTTATGAAGCTTGCTATACTTGTGCTATGGGTAAAAAGACGCGGATATTCCTGCTTTCTCTCGTCCTCATTATAGCAATCTTCCTCCGCTTCTACCATTTTACGACCACGCCTCCAGGCCTCTATCCGGATGAAGCGATGGACGGCAACAATGCCTCGGAGGTCGCAGCAACGGGGCACTACCAGGTTTTCTACCCGGAAGACAATGGCCGCGAAGGGCTCTACATAAACCTCATCGCACTTGAATTCCAACTCTTCCACGCGCCGCACGAGCCGTGGGTGGTGCGCCTCCCCGCCGCGATTGCGGGAGTACTGACCGTGTTTGGCCTTTATCTGCTCGCCGCCGAACTCTTTGGCTACGAGGTGGGACTTCTCGCCGCGTTCCTTTTGGCCACGTCTTTTTGGCATATAAATTTTTCGCGCATCGGGTTCCGGGCTATCCTTTCGCCATTACTTCTCACCTGGACCGCATGGCTCATCCTTAAAGCATTCCGGGCGGCAAGCTCAAAAATGGCCGTATGGTACGCGGTCGCGGCGGGGATCGTGTATGGCCTTGGATTCTACACCTACATCGCCTACCGCATCAGCCCGCTCCTTTTGCTTCTCTTTATTCCGTTCTTCAGAAAATATCCCGGTTTTTGGAAGCGCGTCACGATCTTTTTGGTGCTCGCATTTGTGACCGCCGCGCCCATCGGCTGGTATTTTGCCAAAAATCCATCGGCTTTCTTTGGCCGCACTTCGGAGATCTCGGTGACGAGCACTGCAAATCCGCTTGAAACATTTGCCGTAAACTTTTGGAAAACATTGCTTGAAATAAATGTCCAGGGTGATTTCAACTGGCGGCAGAACATCAGCGGCGCGCCGGAACTCTTTTGGCCCGTCGGCATTCTCTTCCTCGTGGGCATTGCGCTCGGAATTTATTGGCTCTGGAAGGAGCGGCGTAAAAAGAATGCGCTCACGGATGCACCCGTGAAAAGCGAGGGGCAAACGCTGCTCGTGTTCGGCATATGGTTTACGTTTGCATGGTTCATTTTGGGCGCACTGCCTGCGGCGCTTTCGAACGATGGCATCCCGCATGCGCTGCGTTCCATTCTAATGGTCGTGCCTGCCGTCACGCTTGCCGCGCTCGGCGGCATGTGGGCCTATCGGATGATCAAAGACCACTGGGGCGGCCGCGCGGCGCTTACGCTCGGCGTAATAGCGCTCGCGATCCTCGCCTTCTTTGCCTATTATGATTACTTCATTGTCTGGGGAGAAAATCCAAATGTTCCCGGTGCCTTCAATGCCGATTATGTGACTATCGGACGTGAGATTAATGCACTTCCCGCCACCACCCCAAAATATGTGGTAGTGAGCGCCTGCGGCGTCCTTGCCCGCAACATCCCCGTGCCGGCGGAGACCACTATGTTTATTACGAACACTTTTACCACATCAACGCAAATGGCAAAAAACGTTCAATACCTCATTGGTGGTAAAAATGGCTGTGGCGGGTTACCGGACCAAGAGGGGCAAATTCCGCCCGGCACCCCAAGTACCACCATTTTCTTTATTGACTAAAAGTAAAAACGCCGGTATTCAGTGAGAATACCGGCGTGGATGACGAATGCGGGCCAAGGGGCCACTTCGATCAAAATTTTTTGGCGCGCCGATCAAGCAGGCACACCACAACGAAATGGAGAGTAACCGCACACCCAAAGATGAAATTGCGGAAATTCCCCCTTGCCTCCTCCGCCCACTCCAACTTTCTTAGTGCGGGATGCGCGTGCAAAACGGCGATCCCCGTCGTTTGCATTTCTCACCTCCAACGAGAATCATAGCACGTATTATAATTTTCGTCAAGTATCTATATTTCTGCGATTGCTACCTCGGTATATTCCTGCCGATGTCCTTTCTTCTTGTGCTGGCGGGTTTTGGAGTGGTACTTAAAGATTATTTTCTTTTCACCGCGGCCATTGCCCACGATCTCTGCCTTCACCGCTGCGCCAGCCACGTGCGGCGCGCCTATTTCAACCCGGCCGCCCGTTGAGCGCAAGAGGACTTTATCAAAAGAAATCTGGCTTTTGCCATCCGCAGCGGAGGCGAGCTTTTCTATCTTAATTTTTTGCCCGGCGGACACGCGGTACTGCTTCCCGCCGGTCTCTATGATCGCAAAATCGGTCATGGTCAATTGACGTTTATAATAGCAGCGAATGCAATAAAAAGCAAGGCCGCAAAAATGAAGGTTACCCCGGCCACGATCTTCCCCAGCAACGGGTTCCGTTCCTCCAGTTCAAGTGAGATCGCAAAGTTCATGAGCACGACCACGATTCCCAGAACGCCCATAAATACCAAGCTGCCAGGACCACCTACCGCCGTGATACCCCCGATGTCGTCAAAATGGAGGATGAGCGGCGAGCCCGCCACGCCCCGCAAGGCGACCCATGCCCAGGCACATCCCCCCGCAACGAGAAGGAACGAGCCAAGAGATACCAAACTCACCGTTTTATGCCGTAGTATCTTCTTCATGCGGTTATGCAAGCTTTTCACCGCGGAGCACCACTGCCGCCATCTCCGGTTCGGCCACATTGATGTAAATGCCCGTAGAAAACTCCAAGCCACCCAAACGTGAAATACTAGGCATCACTTCAATGTGCCAGTGATGATGGGGATATGCGTTACCGTCCGTGGGAGCATCGTGAATAAAAAAATTGAGGTCCGGATCACCCGCATAGCGTTTCATGCGCTGCAGAACGGTCTGGAGCAATGCCGCAGCGGCCGTGAGCGTGCCTTCCGGCGCATCCGTGAAGCGTGACTGGTGCCGCTTGGGAACTATTGCGACCTCAAAGGGCCGCTTGGACGCATAAGGCGCGAACGCGACCGCGGACCCGTTCTCCGCAATGATCCGCTTTTTTTCTTTCCGTTCCTGGACGAGCATCTCGCAGCGCGCACAGCGATGGCTCTTTTTGAAATATTCCTCACTGCCACGGAGCGAATGGCGCGCATGCGGCGGTGTAAATGGCAATGCGGTGAATTGGTAATGCGGGTGCCACACCGAACTCCCCACGGTCGGGCCGTAGTTCATAAATGTTGTGGCATACACGAGGCACGGGTCCTTGGCTGCGATGCGGTGACGCGCCTGGAATATCCGGAAAAGTTCCGTGGCGCGCGCCGGCGTGAGCGCGGCAAAAGACGTGTTGTGGTCGCGCGTGATAATGAGTTCCTGGTCCCCCACACCCGTCATTGCGCGGTAGATGCCGTGCGTAAAGGGAACCGCGCATGTTTCCGCGTGCGAGAGGGCTGGATATTTATTGGGAACCACGACGACCTGCCATGCGCGTTCGTTCGGGTATGCCGTTATTATCGCGTTCCCCGATTTTGCCGGATCCTCAAAGGGACAGCCGCGTTTGGGTGCGGGTATGCGCGGCGTTTTTTTTGAGGCAAAAGAATCCGGCCGCGCGGCGCGGCCGGGCGCAATGACCACCCAATCACCGGATATAAGGTCCTGGCGTAGTTCGCTCATTGTGCGGTGGGAGTGCCCGTCGTCGTTGCGTTATTGTTCGTAAGCATCCTGTTTTCATAATACCAATTGAGCACCACCTTTGCTATCGGCACTGCATTCAAGCTTCCCTGCTTGGAATTCTCTATCAAAATGAGCAATGCGATCTGGGGATTGTTGCACGGCGCGTAGCCCACAAAGATGGCGTTTTCCTGCGTATTGTCGTATACCTGCGCGCTGCCGGTTTTTGCACAGACGGAAATCGGAAGATTATCCAGCGTGTACGAGGTGCCCCGCGGCGAGGTCACGCCTTCCTTCATGCCTTCCTGCACATCCTGGATCTCCGGCAAAAGGTAGGTGAGATTTTCATCAACACTCGGGGTGGATGATGCGTTCAAATACGGCCGGTAAATTTCTCCCCCGTTCGCGATCGCAGAAATATAATCGAGCAGCTGAAGCGGGCTCAACAGCAGGTTGCCCTGGCCGATCGCCACGTTATACGTATCGCCGAGGAGCCACGGAGTTCCCGTCGTGGACTGCTTCCATGCCGGTGTGGGCAAAAATCCGGTGGACTCATTCGGCATATCAATGCCGGTTTGCTTTCCAAGTCCAAAGGTCTGCCACCATTGGTTGAGCTTCGTAATGCCGAGCCCGCTAATGCCGTAATCCAACGGGTTATTCAAGAGCGGCGTGGAAACCGGCGGCGAGCCGCCGCCCACGATGTAGAAGTAGACGTCCGATGACTGCGCGAGCGCAGCGGCGAGGTTCACGTTTCCTTGGTACTGCCAGTCGGCATAGCGCGTAGGCGTGGAGGAGTTGTAGGGGTCCGGGATCATAAGATATCCCGGAGAAAATATTTCACGATTCGGATCGATAACCCCTTCCTGGAGCGCGGCCACGGCATCAAGCGGCTTGATGGTGGAACCGGGATTGTAGTAGCCGTTCACGATGCGGTTCAAAAGCGGCTTGTCCGGCGAGGTGAGCAATTGTTCTATCTCCGCCGTGGAGCTCGCGGAAGGCTGGGTGAACGCATTGTTGTTGAATGTGGGGATATTCACCATGGAAAGAATGGCACCCGTCTGGGGATCCATGGCGAGTCCCACGCCCACCGTGCGCCCAAGGACCGCAAGCTCGTTTGATATCGCCTGCGAGAGTTCCTGCTGGAGGCCGCCGTCAATCGTGAGCTGAATAGATTGCCCCACGGTGGGGGTTGATTGCTGTTCCGTGCGGAGCACCTGTCCCGCTGCATTCTTGTATTGCACGGTAACACCGGGCGTCCCCCGCAGTTCCTTGTCGTAATAGCCTTCAATGCCCGTTTTTCCGACCGTGTCGGCACCGGTGAGCGTGGGATCCGTGGAAAGGTCGCTCTCGCTCACACGGCCCGTGTAGCCCACTACGGATGCAAAAAGCGAGCCGTCGGGATAGTCACGCACAAAATCGCTTTCCACCTTAATAGCCGGATTGTTGAGCGCCTGGAGATTCACGAGCTCGGTTTGCGTGAGGTCATCATCAAGTACGATTGGTGTTGCAAAATCTTCCGCACTTGCCTGGCTCATAAGCGTGGCGAAATCGTCGGGCGTAATGCCAAGAATGCTTTGTGCCGCCGCGATCGTGCTTGACTGGAGATCCGTGTTCTTGAGGAACGTGTTTGCGTCAAGCACCGCTTCAAAAGACGCCTTGCTTTCCGCGAGTATGGTTCCTTCGCTATCATAAATAACCCCCCGCGGCGCGGGCGTCTCGGAATATGCCGTAAGGTTGTTCTCGGCGCGCGCGGTGTAATACGCTCCATCCATGTTCAAATAAATGACGCGGCCCGCGATCACGGCCGTGACGGCAAGCACCGCAATGCCGAGATACCAAAGCGGCCGGTTGCCGATCGGCACCTCAACCACGTCCAGATCGCGGCTCCAATCGTCCTGGAGCGCGTCCTCAAAGGCCAAGTCATCTTGGCCACTGTGCTTTTTCTTACGCCGTCCGCGCATGGGAATTTCCACCAATTATAAATCCGCAGAGAAAGAAAAGCGAGTTGCTGTGTTAATTCCCTTCGCGCCGCAGTAAGAAAAAAGTTACCGAACCGAATAGCAGCCCGCCGAGAAGGTCCACCAAGAATGCTTGAGGGTGGTAAAGGAACGTCCTGCCCGCAAGCGTGACATACAAAATAAAAAGGCCGATGAACACCGCGATAAGATTTTTGAACCACGATTGCATGTGGACGAGGCCGCGGGCAAAGAATACCGCAATTGGATAAAACGCGAACGTTACTATCTCCACGCTCACCCCGGGCTGCCAGTTCACAATGAATACGGCCATCAGCACAAGCACCACAAGCTCCCAAAAAGTGAACAAAAATGCAAACGCAATGAGCGCGGCAAAAAAGAAGTTCATAAAGATCCCCGCAGTTGCCAAAAAGAACTGTAAAAGGAATGCAATGAAGAGGAGCGCGACGCCTGCAAGAAAACGGAAGTTCATTGCGTTAGTGTAGCCGGAGCGGTGGAAGTTGCCGCAGGCGCAATGAGCACGGTCTGGATGGTGTTCAGATCGTAACCGAAGCTGAGCGATGCCTGTTCAAAGAGCGCGTCCGGCGAAGTCGTGGTGCCAACGACGGTTCCCACGGGAAGCGCGTAGGGGAAGCCGCTTCCCGCGGAATACACGATATCGCCCGCCATAAGAGGCGCGCCCTTCTGGATGGAAGTGATGATGGGGTCCGCACCGCCCGTGAGCAGGCCGTCGTACCCTCCCGATCCGATTCGGACCGGTAGTTTAAAATCGTTATCAAAAATGCTCTCCACCAACGAAGAATTTGCATAAACTTTTTCCACGCTGCCGATCGCGATTCCCTGGAAGACCACCGCGCTCCCCTGTGCCACGCCCTGCGCGGTTCCCGCGTTCACCAAAAACTCGCTTTTAAAGTTGAGCGGATACCGCGAATAGACCATGGCGCGTATGTAGTTCGCGGGCGCCTGGGGCAATTGCGCCTGCACGCTTTGGAGTTCCGCCAATTGCGCCGCGAGCGTCTGGTTTTCTGTTGCTAAACTTGAATTATCGCCCTGTAACGTCGCCTGTGGCGTGAGCCACATACGAATTTTCCATCCGTAGGACGGTTCAAAAAAGATGAGGCCGAGAAGCACCGCAATACACACGACCAATATCCATCCTTCGCGCTTGGGCTTCGCCACGTTAAAAAGTTATTAAAGATTGATTGACAAGGGCTTCAGCGGGTTGTCCAGAAGCTCCTTATTGGATTCAAAGTCGTCCACCATAAGGCCGAGCCCCCGGGCCACGCAGGTCAGCGGATCATCTGCCACGCGCACCGGCACGCCTGTTTCCTTTTCTAAAAGCTCGTTGAAACCGCGGAGGAGCGCGCCGCCGCCGCACATCGTGATGCCTTCGCGCAGCACATCGCCCGCAAGTTCCGGGGGTGTTTCTTCTATTACCTCGCGCACGGAATCAACAATTGAGCGGAGTGATTTTGCGAGCGCAGCGCGCACGTGATTGTTCTTCATGCCGATTTCGCGCGGCAAGCCCGTCCCCATGTCTCGCCCGCGCACCGGCACCTCAAGGCGCTCATCAAGCGGCATTGCGGAACCCACGGTTATTTTTGCATATTCCGCGGTCGGCTCGCCGATCGCGAGATGGAACTCGTCGCGTGCAAAGCGGATAATTTCTTCGTTAAAACGGTCCCCGGCGATCTTCAATGTCCGGGAAGTCACCGTGCCGCCCATCGCAATAACCGCGATATCCGTGGTTCCCCCGCCAATATCCACGATCATGGAAGCAGTGGGTGCTTTAATGGGCAAGCTCGCTCCAAGCGCTGCCACAATGGGCGATTCCACGAGGTATACCTTTGAACAACCCGCGTTCAATGCCGCATCTTCAACGGATTTCCTTTCTACTTCCGTAAGATTGTCCGGGATCGCGAGAATCGCGCGGCGATAGGATCCCATGAGGCTCGTTTCGGGCCGGCGCAAAAAATGTCGGAGGAGTTCTTCCGTCATTTCAAAATCAGAGATTACCCCGTTCACAAGCGGGCGCACCACGTTGATATGCGGCGGCGTACGGCCGAGCATTTTCTTTGCTTCGTCGCCTACCGCCAGGATATGGTTGGTTTTCGTGTTGACCGCCGCAACGGAAGGCTCGTTGATCACGATCCCCTTTCCCTTTAAGTAGATGAGGCAGTTCGCCGTGCCGAGGTCTATGCCGATGTCTTTGAACACATTGCCGAATAGTGACATTACTAATTGCTGGATAATTTTTTAATAAATTCCTTGACGCTCATGGTAACCGCATCGTTTCCCGAACGTGCTTTTATTTCCACGTCGGCTCCGGTCTTTGGGCTCACGACCGCGCGCCAAGGAATACCAATGAGGTCCGCTTCCGCGAACTTTACTCCGGGAGTGACATCCCTATCGTCATAAAGTACTTCAATTCCCGCTTTTTGTAAATCGTTATACACGCCCGCACCGTCCACACCGTTTAACGCCAAGAGGTGGACGCGGAAGGGCGCCACCGACTCCGGCCAAAGGATGCCGTTCTTATCGTTGCACTTTTCCACAATGACCCCCATCACGCGCGAAATGCCGAGGCCAAAACAGCCCATGATCGGATATTGTTTTTCGCCTTTCTCGTTCATGAAGCCCATGTCAAACGCCTTCACAAACCTTTGACCGAGGTCAAACACATTCCCCACCTCCGACGCCCGCGCCTTGGCAAGCTTCCCTTTGCCGCATTTGGGGCACTTGTCGCCCTCCTTTTGTTTGGCAATTTCCACGTTCACGCAGAATTCGCACGCATCGCAATACAAAATATCGTCTTCGCCGGCGTCCGTGAGCACCATGAATTCATATGATATCTTTTCGCTGAACGCGCCGCCGGATGCTTCCGTGACCTTGGCCACGAGCCCCAAACGGGCGAATATTTTGAGGTACGCTTTCTTTACCACCTCGTAAAACCGGTCAAAATCTTTTTGGTCCGCGTGGAAGCTGTACATATCTTTCATTAAGAATTCCACGCCGCGCAGAAGGCCCGATTTTGAACGGAGCTCGTCGCGAAACTTCCAGTGGATCTGGTACACCGCCTTGGGCAGGTCTTTATACGTGTTGACGTACTTCATCACAAGCGGTGTCACCACTTCTTCTTCGCTTTGGCCAAGCGCGTATTCCTTGTCCGTGCGGCTCTTTAATTTAAAAAGTACATCAACCTTGTCCCAGCCACCCGTCGTCACCCAGTTGGCCTTTGGATGAAGCTGAGGCATTTTTATCTCTTCGCCACCCACCGCATTCATTTCTTCGCGCACAATGTTTTCGATTTTATTGAGTACCCGGAGGCCGAGCGGCAGGTAGCTGTAGTCGCCGGCCATAAGCTTGGACACAAACCCCGCGCGGACCAAAAGTTGGGCGTTCACCGTCGCCTCGTCCTTGGGAGCGTTCCTTTCAATGCGGGTAAAAAGCTGCGATTGACGCATGTTTTTATAGGTTATCACCGAAGGCGGTTGTTGGCAAAATGAAAAGGGGCTGCACATTCGGCAAGCCCCCTTAGTTTTTACTACTGCATCCTCGGCGAAACGAGCGTTCCCGTTGGCACCAATCGGCTGACCGCATCGTCAAACTCAATCGTCGCGGCAAGCAAACGAATAAATTCGCCGACGACACGATCAAGTGTTGCCCCCGAAAACCCGGCCTCGTTAAAGCTATCCCTGACCCGCTGCTCCAGCTTTTGCGAATTGTCCTCATTCCTACAGTAGGGAATAGCAACCATTCCGTATTCACAAGTGCTTTCGATGTTCCTCCGCGTCCTGTCGCTAAACTGCTTGACCGCTTCATACCATGCCTCGTCGCCGTTCTTTATCGGAACCCCATCGATGGATGCAATGGCTTCAAAGCACAAAAGCGGCAAAACGCCCTTACCCCGCTGTTTCATGGGAAAGGCGGCGACAAACCACAATATAACCCTAAACTTTCGTTTACTCATCGTCCGACCTCCTCCCTCCTCAACTGGAGAAACAAAAGACGTTCTGAGTTAAAAATACTATAAAATCACACCTCCGCCAAGCATCTCCCCTTGCGCCGAATACCATACCGCCGACTGACCGGGAGCGACGAATTTTTGCGGGTGGGTGAAGTGAAGCGCATAATAATCACTTTCTTGGGAGATAAGCGTTGCGGGCGAAAGCGGCTGGCGGTAACGGACCCTGGCCCGAACCGCTGGTGTTCGGCTGTTAAGAAACTCCGGAGTAGGTCCTTTTATAAAATTTATTTGGGTCAACGAAACACTCTTTTTATAAAGCGCGTTATGCTCGCTTCCTTCCGCGAGCACCACGGTATTTGTCGTTCCGTCTTTTGCAACCACATAGAACGGCGCGCGGCGCGCGGCGCCGCCTGTTTTGGGAAAGTTAAAATCGGCATTAATATGCCTTTGGCCGATAGTGTAAAATTCTGCTCCGAAATGTTCGCCGATCCGTTTTCCCTCCGTCGTCATGAGCGCTCCCCGCTTTTCCGGAATGTATTGCTTGAGAAAATCGGCGATCGTGACCTGCCCCAGAAAGCAGATACCCTGCGAATCTTTTTTCTCCGCGGTGGGCAAACCGGCCGCGCGCGCCATGGCACGGACCTCCGTTTTTAAATAATCGCCAATTGGAAAAATGCAATTCTTCAATTCGCGCTGAGTAAGCGTCCAGAGGAAGTAGGATTGGTCTTTTGTGTTGTCTTTTGCCGCCCAGAGCGAAAATCTTTTCGCGGCCGGCGCGGCACCCTCTCTGCGTATCTGCACGTAGTGTCCCGTAGCCACAAAATCCGCCCCCGCGGCGAGCGCTTTTTGCAAATATAGTCCGAACTTTATTTCGCGGTTGCACATCACGTCCGGGTTCGGCGTGATCCCCGCACGGTAACCGTCTATCATGTATTGCACCACGCGGTCTTTATATTCTTGCTCAAAGTCCCACACGTAGAATGGGATTTGCAGATGCTCCGCTACCCGCCGCGCATCTTCCGCGTCCTTTTCCGCACATCCGTCCAAATTGTAGCAACGCATAAAAACGCCCACGACGTCATAGCCCTGGTCCTTCAGTAACATTGCCGCGACGGAGCTATCCACCCCGCCGGACATACCGACGAACACTTTTTTATTTTTTGACTTCATCATAAGTATTATAGAAAAAAATGGGGGTTCCCGGTAATGCACGCGGGGAACCCCGTTGACCGCAATCAGTCGAGAAAAGAAAAGAACGTAGTCGGATGCCTGAAGTCCGGTTGCCCGACCTGCAGGAACCAACCATCATGTTCGGGGAGTTTGATGAAGTGACCAACCGTGGTACGAAGCGTGTCCATCTTTCCATTGGATTCAACACCAGTGATATTCCCGTACAGCTCGCCCCCGCCGTCCAGGTCGGTAACCTGAGCGTAGAATCTCCGGCCGAGGAGCTTCCCTAGCTCTCGACGGGCTATTGCAACCGACATAACCAACCACCCGGCAGAACTGCTCTCCGTATCCGGATGGCACGCCCGCAACACACTGGCTGCGTGTACTACCCTTTCATCAACTTCGACCGCACCGCCACTTGATTGAGTCATGCCGAATCCTCCTAATTGGAGAGGATATACAAAAAAGCTCTTATTCGCAAGTATTAAACGCGTTCAACGTAGTCGCCGGTCTCGGTGTTCACGCGGACCATATCGCCCTCGTTGATGAAGAGCGGTGCGTTGATCTTGGCGCCTCCTTCTATCGTCACTGATTTCGTGCCGCCCTGCGCGGTGTTGCCCTTAATGGACGGCGGCGCTTCCGTCACCTTAAATTCCATTTTGACGGGCAGATCAATTTTGATGACTTTTTCATTAAACACCATCGTGGTCACCTTGGTATTCGGCTTCAAAAATTGGCCTCGGTCGCCCAGAATATCTTCCGAGAGCGCGAAACGATTCTTGGGATTCCCCTCTTCGTGAAACCAGTATTCGCCGCGGCTCGCATAGATGAACATGGCAGATTTCTTTTCTATCTCCGCTTCCTCAAAGCTGTCGCTCGGCTGAAAATTGCGGTCCAAAAGCTTGCCAGTGATGAGGTTGCGGATACGCGTCTGCACGACCGCTTTCCGCTGCTGCATACGCAAAAAATGGGCCTCGAGCACCTCGTATGGCGCGCCGTCCATAATGAAAAGTGTCCCTTTCGTGAGATCCGTGTATGCGAGTGCCATCGGGAAGAATTATAGATCAAAAAGGGAGATATGCAAAGTGGGGTGCGTAATATTTTTAGAAAGTGTGGCTCCGTACTCTGTCTAAAA
>DATAXS010000026.1:0-19895 GCA_036266715.1 Minisyncoccota bacterium | reverse complement strand
AAGAACCTGATAGACGCAATGTTTGACCGCGCCGACCGCTACGACCTTTCGGAAGTGGGCCGCTACAAGATGAACCAGCGTTTGAATCTTGACCGCAAGAAGACGAACAAACTTCTTGACCCGGAGGATTTGGTGGGCATTGTTTCGGAAATTATTACCTTGAACAACAATCCGGACGCGGAAGCGGACGACATTGACCACTTGGGCAACCGCCGCTTGAAGGCGGTGGGTGAATTGCTCCAGGGCCGCTTGCGCATCGGTCTCGCGCGGTTGCGCCGTATTATCCAGGACAGGATGTCCACGGAAGACAAAGACCGTTTGATGCCGGCACAGCTCGTGAACTTCCGCCCGATCGCGGCGGTCATCAAGGAATTTTTTGCATCATCGCAGCTTTCGCAGTTTATGGACCAGGTGAATCCGCTTGCCGAGCTGGAGCACAAGCGCCGCATTTCGGCGCTCGGTCCCGGCGGTCTCACGCGCGAGCGCGCGTCATTCGAAGTGCGCGACGTGCACCGCTCGCACTACGGCCGCATCTGTCCGATTCAAACGCCGGAAGGTTCCAACATTGGTCTTATCAACTACCTCGCGAGCTTTACGCGCATCAACGACTTCGGTTTCTTGGAGGCGCCGTACGCAAAGGTAAAAGATGGCGTGGTCACCAAGGAGATCGTGTGGATGGATGCGTCCGAAGAAGAGCGCTACAAGATCACGCACGCGGGAACGCCGCGCGAAGAGAACGGTAAGCTCATCGGCAGCGCCATTGAAGCACGCATCAAGGGCGAGCCGGGAACGGTGACGCCTGCGGAGGTTGACCTTATCGACGTGGCGCCGCACGAATTCGTGTCGGTGGCGACCGCACTCATTCCTTTCTTACAGCACGACGACGCGAACCGCGCGCTCATGGGTTCCAACATGCAACGGCAGGCAGTCGTGTCCGTAAAGCCGGATGCGCCGTACGTGTCCACCGGTCAGGAAGAAAAGGTGGCCATTGATTCCGGCTATGTGATCCTCGCCGAAGAGGATGGCGAAGTGCTGGAGGCGGACGGCAGCCACATCAAGATGAAATATGGCACGAAACGCAACAAAAATTACATATTGGAAAAGTTCAAGCGCTCCAACCAGTTCACCTGTATCTCCCAGAAGCCGCTCGTGGTGGCGGGTGATCGCGTAAAGAAGGGCCAGATTTTGGCGGACGGGCCGTCCATTGAAAACGGCGTGCTCGCACTCGGGCAGAACCTGCTTGTGGCATTTGTTTCGTGGGAAGGCGCGAATTTTGAGGACGCCATCATTTTGTCCGAACGCGTGGTGAAGGATGATCTTTTCACTTCTATTCACATTGATAACTATGACTGCGATGTGCGCGACACAAAGCTCGGCCCGGAGGTCACGACCTACGACATTCCGAACGTTTCCGAAGACAAATTAAAGAATTTGGATGAAGAGGGCATCATCCGCATTGGCGCCGAAGTGAAAGCCGGCGATATTTTGGTGGGCAAAATTTCCCCGAAGGGCGAATCGGAACTGACTTCCGAAGAGCGTTTGCTCCGCGCTATCTTCGGCGAAAAGGCGCGCGACGTAAAAGACACCTCGCTCACGCTCCCGCATGGAAAGGTGGGGCGCGTGGTGAACGTGAAGATTTTTGACCGCGAGCGCGGCGACAAGCTTGAGCCGGGCATCATCCGCCGCATCCAGGTGGAGATCGCGGAACTCCGCAAGGTGCAGTCAGGCGACAAGCTCGCAGGCCGTCACGGCAACAAGGGCGTCATTTCGCAGGTGCGCGCCGTGGAAGACATGCCGTACTTGGAAGACGGCACGCCGGTGGACATCATTTTGAATCCGCTCGGCGTTATTTCCCGTATGAACCTCGGGCAGATTTTGGAAACGCATCTTGGTTGGGCGGCGGGGAAGATGAACTACCGCGCCATCACGCCGGGCTTGGACTCGGCGACGGAAGCGGAGATCCGTGAGGAATTGAAGAAAGCGGGTTTGCCGGAAGACGGCAAGGCCAAGCTTTTTGACGGCCGCACGGGAGAAGCATTTGAGAACCGCGTGACGGTGGGCCAGATATATATGATGAAGCTCAACCACTTGGTTGAGGACAAGGCGCACATGCGCTCTATTGGTCCTTACTCTTTGATCACGCAGCAGCCGCTCGGCGGTAAGGCGCAGTTCGGCGGCCAGCGCTTTGGCGAAATGGAGGTGTGGGCGTTGGAAGGATACGGCGCGCGGCACACATTGCAAGAAATGTTGACCATCAAGTCGGACGACGTGATGGGACGCGCGGCGGCATACGAATCCATCATTCGCGGTGAAACTATCAAAGAGCCGAACGTGCCGGCGTCCTTCAACGTGCTCGTGAACGAATTGAAGTCGCTTGGCTTTAACATCCAGCCGCTCTACGAGAATGAATCGGACCGCAAGGACAGCTTTTCGGCGCTCAAGATCGGCGTTGCTTCCGCGGATGACATTTTGAAGTGGTCGCATGGTGAAGTAACGAAGCCGGAGACGATCAACTACCGCACCCAGCGGCCGGAAAAGGACGGCTTGTTCAGCGAGCGTATCTTTGGTCCCACAAAAGACTATGAATGTTACTGCGGCAAATACCGCCGAATTCGCTACAAAGGCGTGGTCTGTGACAAGTGCGGCGTGGAGGTCACGCGCGCGGCAGTGCGTCGCGAGCGCATCGGCCACATCGCGCTCGCCGCTCCCGTCGGCCACATCTGGTTCCTCAAGTCCATCCCGTCGCGGCTCGCGCTCGCCCTTGACGCATCTTCCCAGAAACTGGAACGCGTCATCTATTATTCCGCATACATTATTACCGATATTAAAGAAGAGAACCGCAAAGCGGCGCTCGCCGAGTTGGAGCGCGAGCTCAAGGGTAAATTGAAGACGGTGGGCAACAAGGACAAGACGGTGAAAGGGGAGATCCTTGAGGCGGCGGACACCACAAAGGACTATTTGGAAGACCTGCACATCGGACAGATCTTGAGCGAGAACGAATACTTTGCGCTCTCCCGCAAGTTCGGCAATATCTTTAAGGCCTCGTCCGGCGCGGAAGCGGTCCAGCAGATCTTGACCAAGTTGGACCTCCGCAAGGAAGTGCAGAAAATAGAAGCGGAGCTGGAAGATGCAAAAGACCCGATGGCGCAGAGCAAGTTGCTCCGCCGTTTGAAGATGTTCAAATCCATGATCCGCAACGGCTCCCGCCCGGAGTGGATGATCATGACGGTCTTGCCGGTGTTGCCGCCGGACCTCCGCCCGATGGTCGCGCTTGACGGCGGCCGTTATGCAACGAGCGATCTGAACGACCTCTACCGCCGCGTCATCAACCGCAACAACCGTTTGAAGAAACTTTTGGAAATAAAAGCGCCGGATGTCATCGTCCGCAACGAAAAGCGCATGCTCCAGGAATCGGTGGACGCGTTGATAGACAACTCGGCGCGCTTTGGCACCCAGCAACTTTCCGCCCAACGGCGTCCTTTGCGTTCTTTGGCCGACATGTTGAAGGGCAAACAGGGCCGCTTCCGCCAGAACCTGCTTGGCAAGCGCGTGGACTACTCCGGCCGCTCGGTCATCGTGGTAGGCCCCAATTTGAAACTGGACGAGATGGGCATTCCGAAGCGGATGGCACTGGAACTTTTCCGCCCGTTCGTCATCAGCGAAATAATCAAACGCGGTTTGGCGCACAACATCCGCAGTGCATCCCGCTTTATGGAAGAACACACGCCAGAGGTGCTCGCGATCCTGGAAGAAGTGATCAAAGACAAACGCGTGCTTTTGAACCGCGCGCCGACCTTGCACCGGCTTTCCGTACAGGCGTTCCGTCCGCAGCTTGTGGAAGGGCTCGCGTTGAAGATCCCGCCGCTCGTGTGCGCCGCGTTCAACGCGGACTTTGACGGCGACCAGATGGCCGTGCACTTGCCTTTGTCCGAAGCCGCACAGCGCGAAGCTGCGGAGATCATGTCCGCCGGCAAAGGCCTGCTCAAGCCCGCGACGGGCGAACTTATTGCCGCACCGACCAAGGACGTGGTGCTCGGCATCTATTACATCACGCGCAACGACACAAACAAGAAACCGGTGAAGCCGATGACGGGCATTCAGGAAGCATTCCTCGCCTACGAAGCGAACGCGATCGAGCTCCAGACGGCGATTCGTCTTCCCGCCCACGACGGTGCGGCGCCCATAGAGACCACGCTCGGCCGCCTCATCTTTAACGAAGCGCTTAACGGCCAGATGGAATTCGTGAACGAAACGGTGACGAGCAAGAAATTGAAGAAATTCATTGAACGCATTTTGGACGAGAAGGGTTTGGATAGCGCACGCGACGTGTTGGACCGCGTGAAATTGCTCGGTTTTGAAATGGCAACGGTTTCGGGCATCACGTGGGCGATGGCCGACCTCATCATCCCCAAGGCAAAGCCAGAAATTTTGAAGAAAGCGGACCAGGAAGTGGCGCTCATCCAGGAACAGTTCCACGAAGGGTTGCTCACGTCTTCCGAGCGGAAAGCGCGCGTGATCAGCGTGTGGGAAAAGGCAAAGAGCGATCTTGCCAAGCTTGTGTCCGGCGTTTTGTCACCAGAGAATTCCATCTACCAGATGGTGGATTCCGGTTCGCGCGGTTCGTGGTCCCAGCCGATCCAGATGATGGGCATGAAAGGCCTCGTGCAAAACCCGAAGGGTGAAACAATTGAGCTCCCGGTGCGTTCTTCTTTGAAAGAAGGACTCTCGGTTTTGGAATACTTTATTTCCACGCACGGCGCGCGGAAAGGAACCACGGACACGGCGCTCAAGACCGCTCAGGCCGGTTATCTCACGCGCCGGTTGGTGGATGTGGCGCAGGACCTCACCGTCCGCGAAGAGGATTGCAGGACCAAAGAGGGAATCGCGATTTTGCGTGCGGACGGCAAGGAGTTCAACCAGAGCATGTCTTCCAAACTTTTCTCGCGCACGGCGTTTGAGGACGTGAAGATCGGCAACAAGATCGTGGTCCGCGCGAATGAGATCATCAATAAAGAAGCGGCCGAGACGCTTGAGCAGTCCAAGCTCGATTCCGTTATGGTCCGCTCTCCCATCACGTGCAAAACGTTGTACGGCATTTGCGCCACGTGCTATGGCTTCGACCTTGGTAATAATGCCCGCGTAAAGATCGGCACGGCGGCAGGCGTACTTGCAGCACAGTCCATTGGCGAACCGGGCACGCAACTCACCATGCGTACGTTCCACTCGGGTGGCGTTGCGGGCGCGGACATTACGCACGGTCTCCCGCGCGTGGAAGAAATTTTTGAAATGCGCTCGCCCAAGGGCCGCGCCATCCTTTCGCCCTTTGACGGCATGGTGGAGCGGATAGAAGACCGGGGCTCGCAGAAAGTGTTGCGCCTCATTTCCGAGAACAAGAAGGCCAAGGCCCAGGAGATCGCGGTGCCGCGCGGCACGGTCATCTACGTGCGCGCAGGCCAGAAGATCGCGAAGGGCGAACAGCTCTCGGAAGGAAACCTGGACATCCACGAGCTCTACGAGCACCAGGGCTCGCTCGCGGTCGCGCGCTACGTGGTGAACGAAGTGCAAAAGATCTATCTCTCGGAAGGTGCGACCATCAACAACAAGCACATCGAAATGATCGTGAAACAGATGTTCTCGCGCGTAAAGATTACGGACGGCGGCGACGCGGCGGACTTTGTGATGGGCGAGATTGTGGAGAAATCGAAATTCCTGGAAGTGAACCGCGAGATCAAGAAGCAGGGCGGACGCCAGGCAAAGTCGGAAGAAGTGTTGCTCGGCATCACGCGCATTGCGCTTTCCTCGGAGAGCTTCCTTTCTGCGGCATCGTTCCAGGATACCGCACGTGTTTTGGTGAAAGCCGCCATTGAAGGAAAGATAGACAAACTCCGCGGGTTGAAGGAGAACGTCATCATCGGCCGGCTTATCCCCGTGGGGACAAGCAAACGGGAAGTGCTCGGCGAAACGTTCCATGAAGCCGCGCCGGAAGAAGCGGCTATTGCAACCGAAGGATAATTCGGGTACACTTAGCGACGACCACGCATATGGCGAACGATACGAATAACGAAGAGAAAGAGAAGAAGCTCTATGAGCTTGCACTGCTTTTAAAGAATGAGAGCGATCTCGCGGGGGTTTTGACGCTCCTTAAGCAGCTGAACGGCGAGGTCGCTTCCGAACCCCGTGCCAAGCGGCTCATGCTCGCGTACAAGATAAAGGGCCACACCGAAGCCGTCTTTGTTTCGTTCACGTTCCACGCGTTCCCGGCGGACGCAAAGAATATGGAAGAGGATTTGAACACGCGGCAGGACGTGATCCGTTTTATGATCATGGTTGCCCCGCCGCCTTCCACGCAGCCCACTGGCCCCATGACGGCCCTGCCGCCCATGAAGCGGGGACGGCCTGCGGGCATTCGCGCCGGCGCTCCGGGAGAATCCAAACCCACTCCGCGTCTGGCCGGGCCGATTTCAAACGAGGCACTGGAGAAGAAGATCGAGGAAATATTGCAGTGAGCTTAGGTTTTCGAGGGACAGTGTCGCGGCGTACTCGCCGCGCACTTCTCTCTCGGCGCCGCCAATCTGGCGGTGTTTTTTAATACTCACCGGGGCGCCTCCGAGATGCCCTCGAAAACCTAAGCTCACTGCAATATTTCCTCGTTGTTCTTCTCGCAGTTGATTGATCCGTTTTAATGGCGTATGCTGATGCCAGTAAATTGCTATCATCACCACAGCTCGAAAGGCAGGCAAGAAAGGAGAGGTTATGTTTGAAGGCTGCATTCCGCTCGATCACGCGATTTGAGGCGGGGGAGTCCATTGTCTCAAGGGACCACCGCGTGGTGCAGGCGATCGTAATGTTAGGTAAGGTCGAAGGAAAGGAGATCTCGGTTGTTTATCCTTCATCAGTGAGCAAGAGCTGGCCGCAGTTTTGGAGATTTATCGAGAGCGTCAACAAGCGATAAGTATGCAGGGCGCATGGGAGAATTCCTATGCGCCCATTTCTTTTTTTGTCGAAGCGCCGAATATTGAATCGCGCAGACAGAGCAAGAGGCAGGTTGTTTCGGGCAGTGTGGCTCCGTACTCTGCTGCGTATACCAACAAATCGCGTAGACACCCCGCATGAGCATTTGAAAACAGTACTAAGAAGGGCTGTTTTCAAATGCTCATGCGGGGTGTCAAGTATTCTTTAAGATTCTTTTAATGACACTTGTGGTACAATGGACGCATGAACTTAAATAAAGTGATCATAGTCGGGAGGGTGACGGCGGATCCGCAGCTCCGCACGACGCCGGGCGGGCAATCGGTTGTGACGTTGGGAGTCGCCACAAACCGGACGTGGACGGATAAAAATGGCGCAAAGCAGGAAGAAACGGAGTTCCATAACGTCGTCATTTGGGGACGCCAGGCGGAGGTTGCCGCGCAATATCTCACGAAGGGCGCGACCGTTATGATAGAAGGGCGGCTCCGCACGCGGAGCTGGACCGACAAGCAGGGCGCCCAGCGCCGGACGACGGAGGTCATGAGCGAACGCATGCAGCTTGGCCCGCGCGCCGGCGGAGGAGGCGGCCAGGGCGGTTTTAGCGGCGGCAAAGGCGGCGCGAAAACGGAAGACAAAGAGATCGTGACGCCCGAGGCGGAGCTCCCGTCCATCAACCTGGAAGAGGAAGAGATCAAAACGGAGGACATTCCTTTTTAGCGCTTGACACAAGTTTATCTTAAGTTAAACTTAACGCATGAAACACAACGATATTGTGGGCCTTAAGGAACTAAGGGAAAACATTGAAGCCTATATAACAAGGGTTAAAAAAGGGGATTCGTTTATTGTGGTACGGAAATCAAAACCGATATTTAGGCTTTCTCCGCCTGATGAAGATGAGAGCCAATGGGAAACGATAATTGATTTCACCAAAATTAAAAAAGGAGGGGTGGGTATAAAGGATATTCTCGCGCGACTATAGAAGAAAATTCCATAAAACAATATGGACGCCATCAAAAAGGCGCTTAAAAAACTTACCAATAAAGAAAAGGAGTCTGTGAAAGATATCTTGAGTAAGTTGGATACGGGCAATTCACAAGGGTTGGATATAAAAAAGTTTAAAGGGCGAGAAGACGTTTTTCGGGTAAAAAGGGGAGACCTCCGGATCATATATCGCAAGGCAGGGAGGGATGTTTTTATTCTTTTTATCGGTCGCAGGAACGAGAAAACCTACAGATCCGCCTAGCTTGCTTTTCTAGGGGAGATGCGATAATATCCTTCTACATCAAGATCATGGCCAAGAAGATAAAGACAATCATTAAATTGCAGCTTCCAGCCGGAGCGGCGAATCCCGCGCCTCCGGTGGGTACGGTGCTGGGTCCTCAAGGCATTAACCTTCAGGAGTTCTGCAAGCAGTTCAACGACGCGACGAAGGATATGAAGGGCGACGTGGTTCCCGCAGAGATTACCATTTTTGAGGACCGCAGTTTTAAGTTTATTTTAAAGACCCCGCCTGCCGCAGCGCTCCTCAAGAAAGCCGCAGGCATTGAAAAGGGCTCGGGCAACGCGCTCACGACGAAAGTGGGAAAGGTTTCCCGCGCGGAAGTGCGGAAGATCGCGGAAAAGAAGTTGCCTGACCTCAACACGAGCGACCTGAATGCCGCGGAGCGGATCATTGCCGGTACCGCAAAGAACATGGGCATCGAGGTTATTGATTAAACCGATTATAGATGGTGAGCAAAAAGAAGACATGCTTTTCGCGTCATTAAGAGAAGCCCTATGACGCAAAAAGCATGTCTTCTTTTTGCTCTGCTCTATAATGATATTTAATCAATAGCATGGATGCCCGAGGGAAATTCATAGTCATTGAGGGAACCGACGGTTCGGGGAAGACCGCACAGTTCGAGCGGCTCATCTTGGCGCTTCCCGAAAACGTGAAGATCGCTACGGTGGACTTTCCGCGCTATGGCGAACAGTCGTCCTATTTCGTGCAAAAATATCTCACGGGAAAATACGGCGGCGGCGTGACGCCGTATGCCGCGGCGACATTCTTCGCCATGGACCGGTTTGACGCAAAGCTCAGGATGCTCCAGTCGCTCGAAGAGGGGCGCTTGCTCCTTGGGAACCGGTATGTGGCATCCAACATGGCGTACCAGGGCGCTAAGTTTGCCAACCGGCGCGACCGCGAGGAGTTCTATAAATGGCTTTATTTTTTGGAATACGAGCAGTACGAGATCCCGAAGCCGGACTTGAACATTGTGCTCCACCTGCCTGCCGAGATCGCGCGCGGTCTCATTGCGCGCAAGCCGCCCCGGGAATATCTGGATGAAGGCGTGCACGACATCCACGAGATAGACCTTGAGCACCAAAAGCGGGCGGAGGAGGTTTATCTTGAAATGGCGGCCCTGTTCCCCAAAGATTTCAAACTGGTAGAATGCGCGCCGGACGGAAAGCTCCTTTCGCAGGAGAAAGTGCATGCACTCGTCTGGAATGTCGTCCAAAAGTTCCTCGCGTAGTATAATAGTGATTACTTATGGAATATAAGCCGACCATCGGTCTTGAGGTGCACGCGGAACTCAAGACGCGGACCAAGATGTTCTGCGATTCACTGAACGATCCCGACGAGAACCATCCGAACGTGAACGTGTGTCCGGTGTGCCTTGGCCACCCGGGAACGCTGCCCGTGGCGAACAAGGCGGCTATTGCGCACGTGCTCAAGGTGGGCATGGCGCTCGGCGGCGCCGTGAACGAGACGACCAAATTCGACCGCAAGAACTATTTTTACCCCGACCTGCCGAAGGGCTACCAAATTTCGCAATACGATAAGCCGCTCGTGACGGGCGGCGCATTGAAAGGCGTGCGCATCCGGCGCATCCACCTGGAAGAAGACACGGGCACGCTCATCCACGCGGAGGGTGCCTCACTCGTGGACTACAACCGTTCCGGGGTGCCGCTTATGGAGCTCGTGACGGAGCCGGACCTCACGAGCGGCGAGGACACGGCCGCCTTCGCGCGCGAGCTGCAGCTTATTTTGCGCTATCTTGGCGTTTCGGACGCGGACATGGAAAAAGGGGAAATGCGCATTGAAGCGAACGTGAGCTTGAACATGGGTACCAAGGTGGAGCTCAAGAACATCAACTCGTTCCGCGCGGTGCTGCTCGCGGTGAAGTACGAGCTCGCACGGCAGGAAGAAGCATTAAAGAACGGCGAGAAGCTCACGCAGGAAACGCGCGGCTGGGACGAGGCAAAACAGAAGACGGTTCCCCAACGCTCAAAAGAAGAAGCGCACGATTACCGCTATTTCCCCGAACCGGATCTCCCGCCTTTTGAAACGGCGGTGTTCGGGCTCACCGCCTTGCGCGACAGCATTCCGGAACTCCCGGCGCAAAAGCGCGCGCGGTTTGCAAAAGAATACGGACTCGACCCCACGCAGGCGGAAATACTAGTGAACGATCCCGACACCGCCAATTATTTTGAAGAAGCCATTTCGGAACTCAAGGAGCGGTTCCCAAAGACGCCCAAAGCCGCCGTGCTCACGCTTTATAACTATTTAACGAGCGACCTCCGTGGGCTTATGAACCAGAAAGGCGTGGCGTTCGCGGACCTCAAGGTGGACCCGGAGCATCTGGCGCATCTCGCAGGTCTGCTTGAAGAGAAAAAGATCACGAGTCGGCAGGCAAAGGACATGCTCGCACGCATGTTCGACACGGGTCTTGATCCGGAGGAGATCGTAAAGAGCGAGAGCGTGGGCATTTCCGGCACGGACGAAGTGGAAGCAGTCGTACTTGCCGTGATTGCCGAGCACAAAGCGGCCGTGGACGATTACCGCAAGGGGAAGCTGGCCAGTTTGCAGTTTCTCATCGGCCAGGCGATGGCGCGCCTCAAGGGCCGCGCCCGCCCGGACATGTTGAAGGAAATTTTTGAAAAGAACTTGCACCAATAGGCGCTGCGGCGTAGTATAATAAGCAGCTACTTATAGAGAAGGTTTTTCGTCGCGGTCATACCTTTTTTTCGGTAGATACAGCCTTTTGTGATGGGATGGCAAGGGTCATCGTCTTTCAAGGGGCTTTATCTACTCCCAGGAGGCTAGAGAGATGGAAACCGTCGATTACGCGGTGTTCTGCAGCGATCCGAATTGCCAAAGCAGACTTGTGCCCGTGGACCCTTTTCTGGTTCAGGTTGAAGTGAGCGGCATGGTCATGATGGACATGAACGGGGCATGCAGGATAACGAGGACGCTTGAAAAAACGAAACCAGACATTAAACTTCTGCGCTGTGGAAATTGCGGCAGCGCTGACCTGAAGGTTGATCACGGTGGTTACCGGGAAAGCCGTCTCCGGTGCGAAAGTTGCCGTAACCACTTGATCTGGATCGTTACCACCCCACCAGATACCGAGCACCAGATAACTCCACGGGCCATTTTTTCTTGAGCAGCCCAAATCCCATTCACGGGGTCATCGCTATTTTTTGCGGTGGCCTCTTTTTATTTCATTAAAAAATCGCGAACCAGATTTTCCGCTTCGTTTGCCTCAGCGCTTTTTATCCAGTGAATGTTCTTATCATTTCTGAACCACGTCATCTGCCGGCGCGCGAACTGCCACGTGTTCGTTTTGATGAGCGCAACGGCTTCCTCAAGCGTGAGGGTGCCACGGAGATGGGCGATGATCTCGCGGTAACCGATGGCATCAAAGGCCGTCAGGCGGTCATCATAGCGGGCCACAAGATCTTTAACTTCTTTTAATAATCCGTCTTTCATCATTTGGTCCGCCCGCGCATTAATGCGCTCGTGGAGTATTTCCGGCGGGGGATTGAGGCCGATTGTGCACGCGTCGAAAAGAGGTTCGCTCTTTTTTCGCTGGGCGGTGAAGGGGATGCCTGTCGTTTCCGCGACCTCAAGCGCCCGCACCACGCGCCGGGGATTCTTGGGGTCCACGATGTACGTCGCCTCGGGATCCAGCGCGACCAATCTTTTAAAAGCTGCTTCAAGTCCGTGTTCCTCTATTTCCTGCGCAATTTTCTTGCGGAGCGCGGGATCCGGCTTCACGCGGGGGATGTCCAGGTTATCAAGTACCGCTTTTACGTAGAGCCCCGTGCCGCCCGCGAGTATCGGGAGTTTTCCGCGCCGCGCTATGTCCTCGATCGCCGCAATGGCGTCACGTTTGTATTCTGCGACGGTGTATTCCTCGTCGGGATCTTTGATGTCGATGAGGTGATGGGGGACGGCGCGCAGTTCTTCCGTGGTCGGCTTTGCCGTGCCGATGTCCATACCGCGGTATATCTGGCGCGAATCGGCGGAGACGATCTCGCCGTCGTGCGCACGTGAAAGCGTGATGGCAAGGGCCGTCTTTCCTGAGGCCGTGGGCCCTACAATAGCGATGATTTTGGGCTTACTTGACATATATTTATCAGTATGGTAGCATATATCCTAGTGCAAGAACAAGACTCAAAATAAAGGCGGAGGGAATCGACATGGATGGAAAAGTGTTGTTGGGAATCTTATTTTTTGCAGTATTCGTTTTCTTGTCGCTTCCCGTCCAACAGATCGCCGAGGCGGTGGAGGCACATTCTTCCAGTCGGCGGCGACGGCGACAAAGGGAAATCTCCCCGAAGGAGGCGACGACCTATGAGTACGACGTTGATACCGCTGCATGAGTTTGATTGGGGTGATGAGGAGAAGATAAATCCACCCATCATCCGTTCCTCGTTTTTTCGGCTATTCGTCAGTACCAAACTCGGTCGGAGTGAATTATGGCCCGGCCGGATCGTCGCCTATCTTTCTCCCCGCGGAGAAAGGCGGGTGGAGGTCATTGGTTGGGAAGATTACCGTAAAAGGTATATCATTCTCCGGCCGCTGGACGCTCCGCGCGGGCAGACCATCAAGCGCCGGGTGACCGGTTGCCAGAAGTGGCTCGTCACCTAAGAGTTGCTCCCTCTCCGTAGTCCCCGCCTGAAGCCCGGGCCGATGCGCGAGCATCGGCCCGGGTCCTTCCTTGAGTGAGTGAAAAAAATACAAAAGCGTTGTCGTTTTACGACAGCGCTTTTTCTTTTATCTCCCGACCGATCTTTTCCAAAAACTTTTTAATACCGAGCGCGCCTTCGTCACCCTTTCTGCTCCGCACGGCGACCGCGCCGTCTTTTTCTTCTTTTTCGCCGACCACGAGCACGTAGGGGATCTTCATAAGCTCCGCTTCGCGGATGCGCTTGCCAAGAGATTCGTTCGCCGGCGCGAGTTCCGCGCGGATGCCCTCGGCTGCGAGTGCGTCGTAAACTTTTTTGCCGTAGGCCGCGAACTTGTCGCTCACGGGCAGCACCGCGGCCTGCACGGGGGCGCACCAGACCGGGAAGGCGCCGGCAAAGTGCTCAATGGCAACTGCGAGAAAGCGCTCAATAGAGCCCATGATGGCGGCATGGATCATGACGATGCGTTCGTGTTCACCCTTCTCGTTAACACACGTAAGGTCAAATCGTTCCGGCTGGTTCATGTCGAGCTGAATGGTGGCCACCTGGTGCTCGCGGCCGAGCGCATCCTTGCTCATAAAATCTATTTTGGGGCCGTAATGCGCCGCTTCGCCCACGCCTTCTTCCGCCTCGGCGCCCCGTTCTTTTACGAGCCCGCGGAGTTCCGCCTCCGCCTTTTTCCACACCTCGGGCGTTCCCAAATATTTTTCCGGATGCGCCGGGTCGTGGAGCGAGAGCCGTACGGAAACGGCAAAACCGAACGCGCCATAGAATTCCTCAATAATGTCCCATATCTTAAATACTTCTTCTTTTACCTGTGACGTGCGGCAGAACACGTGCGCGTCGTCCTGGGTGATTGCGCGGACGCGGGAAAGCCCCGCGAGCTCGCCCGACTGCTCGTCGCGATATACTTTCGTCGTTGTTGCGTAGCGTTGCGGGAGTTCGCGGTAGCTCCACTGGCGGCGCGCGTAGATCTGTATGTGGTGCGGACAGTTCATGGGCTTGAGCGCAAACTCGTGGCCCTCGCGGGTTTTCACGTGAAACAGTCCATCTTTAAATTTTTCCCAGTGGCCGCTTTTTTCGTAGAGGTCTTTTTTGGTGATGTGCGGAATATCCACTTGTTCGTACCCGCGTTTTTTGCGGAGCTGCCATACGAAGGTATCCAGCTCGTTCCGTAAAATGGTGCCCTTGGGCGTCCAGAGCGGCAGGCCGGGACCCACGAGCTCGGAAAATGTGAAGAGGTCGAGCGCGGGGCCGAGCACTTTGTGGTCACGCTTTTTTGCTTCCGTGCGCATCTTTTCATATTCCTTTAGGTCTTTTTTACTAGCGAACGCCAAACCATAAATTCTTTGAAGTTGAGGTTTTGTTTCGTCACCTCGCCAATAAGCGCCCGCGATTTTATCCAATTTAAAAGAATCAGGAGATATTTCTTTGTTCGGATGTAGAACATGTCCACCGCGGCAAAGATCCTCAAAATCACCACATTTATAGAGTGTGATTTTTTCTCCCTTCTTTTCCAACTCATCGATTAATTCCTGTTTGTAAGGATTGTCCCTAAAGAAGTCTTTCGCTTCGCGTGCCGCCACCTCTCTATGGGTAAACTCAGTCCATGAGGGAAGCAGTCTTTTCATTTCATCTTCGTATGCTTCCAAAACATCCGGAAATTGGCGCAGGTCTGGAGGCACGCTCTTATTAAAATCGAAATCATAATAAAAACCGTTTTCAATGGCGGGTCCGATTGTCGGAAGGGCGTGAGGATTTAGCTTCTTTACGGCTGCGGCGAGCAGGTGGGCAAGTGTGTGGCGGATATGGTCGAGGGAGTGGGAAATTTCCGATTCGGACATAATACGCTCATTCTATGCCGAATATAAAATTAGCGCAATTTTTATAAAAGATTATAGTTATATAAAGATTAAAAGATTATTAAAAAACTTTTGACATTTACTCCATGGCCCGTACTATAAAGAGAAAGCATAAAAAAATGGCGTCAAAAACACTTGTGCGAAAAAAGGTTCCTGCGACCGTCAATCCCAATTGGCCGCTTACGGAAAAAGATTATCTTCTCAATCTTACGGAGGAGGAGGTGAGACGGCTGGGTCCGGATGCGCAGCAGGCCTTGAAAGACTATAAGGCCGGAAAATCGAGGCCTATCGAAGAACTTTTTGAGGAATTACGGGCCAAGCGCAATAAGGCAAAAAAATAAGGGACTTATCAGGCATGCCGATCTATAAAATCCTCTTTTCCGGGGGCTTTAAAAAAGATCTCTCAAAATTGCCGCTTCACATACGGGCAGCAGTGGAAGAGAAGATTCAAATTTTTATGGAAGATCCATTTAACCCGAGATTGAACACCCATAAATTACATGGCAAAGATGAGGGAAGATGGGCATTTTCAGTCACCTATTCTTACCGCGTAAAGTTCGTCTTTTTCACCCGCGAAATTGTTGAATTTCGCGCCATTGGTACGCATGGCATTTACGAATAAATTGGGTTAAGATATTCGTAATGCTGGACATTGAACTCCTCCGGAAGGAGCCGGACAAGGTGAAGAAAGCGATTGCGACGAAAAATGCCGACCCAAAGTTGGTGGATGAGTTTGGGAAGCTTGATCACGAGTGGCGGGTGCTCACAAAAGAAGCGGACGAAAAGCGCGCGGAGCAAAAAAAGCTTTCGGAAAAGCGCGACGTGGAGAGCGGTAAAAAGAATAAGGAGGAAATAAAGAAGCTCGGGGAAAAGATCGCGGCGCTTGAAAAGCGGCGCGAAGAAGTTTGGCAAAAAATACCGAACCTTCCGTCGGAAGATACGCCGGTCGGCAAGGATGAATCGGAAAACAAAGTGTTGCGCCAGAACGGCAAACCAAAAAAATTTGATTTTGAGCCGAAGGACCATTTGGCGCTCGGCGAGTCGCTCGGGTTGATAGACGTTGAATCGGCCGGCAAGATTTCGGGGAGCCGCTTTGCATACTTGATGCGGGAAGCGGCGCAATTGGAGTTTGCGCTCGTGCAATACACCATGGAAACCCTCACCAATCCGTCGGTGATAGAGTCCGTCGCGGGGGGCGTGAAGAAGGGGTACCACGCGCAGCCATTTATCCCCGTGGTGCCCCCGGTCATGATCCGGCCGGAAGTGTTTCAGCGCATGGGGCGGCTTGAACCGCGCGAAGACCGCTACCATATTCCATCCGACGACCTGTGGTTGATCGGCTCGGCGGAACACACGCTTGGGCCGCTGCATATGGACCAGACGATTCCGGAAGAAAAATTGCCCATTCGTTATTTGGGATTTTCCACCGCGTTCCGGCGCGAGGCGGGCTCGTATGGCAAGGATGTGCGCGGCATCCTGCGGGTGCACCAGTTTGATAAATTGGAAATGGAAAGCTTCACCTTGCCCGAGGACGGCATCACGGAACAAGAATTCTTTGTGGCGGTACAGGAAAACTTAATGTGGGCGCTTGAATTGCCCTACCAGGTCATCATCTGTTGCACGGGAGACCAGGGAGATCCGGATGCGCGCCATTTGGATATTGAAACGTGGATCCCTTCGCAGAAAAAATATCGCGAAACGCATTCTGCGGACTACATGAGCGACTACCAGGCGCGCCGGCTTGGCACGCGCGTTCGCCGGAAGGATGGCAAAACGGAATTTGTCCACATGAACGACGCGACGGCGTTCGCGATCGGCCGCACGCTCATCGCCATCATGGAAAATTACCAGACCAAGGACGGAAAGATCGAAGTGCCGAAAGTATTACAGAAATATGTCGGCAAAACGGTCATTGGCTAGGTCCCGCGCGCGCGCAGGCGCTCCGGCGCATACGCTCGCCAATTTGCGCACATGGGTGGAAATTGATTCCCGCGCGGTGCGGGCGAATTATCGCACGTTCCGCAAGCTCGTCGGCCCGAAGGTAAAATTGTGGGCCGTCGTGAAGTCCAATGCCTATGGCCACGGACTATTCGCATTCACAAAAGTGATGGACGAGCTCGGCATAGACGGGTTCTGCGTGGACAGCGTGGTGGAGGGTATTGCCCTCCGCCGTGCGGGCATCAAAAAACAGATCCTTGTTCTTGGGCCCACGCTCGCCACCCGCTACGCCGAAGCGGCGGCCAAACACATTACTATTACCATCTCCAATTTTGAGGCGCTCAGGGCGCTCGCGCGCATGGGCGCAAAGAAACCGCCGGAATTCCACCTGAAAGTTGATACCGGCATGCACCGGCAGGGATTTTATGTGGGCGACCTCCCCAAGGTGGTCGCCTTTTTGGAACATAGCACACCGGCCATTAAAAAATCGTTAAAAGGAATATATACGCACTTTGCGTCAGTGAAAGATATTAATTATCCTTTCTATACCGAACGGCAATTCAAGGATTTTCAAAAGGCGGCGGCGCTTTTTGAGGCCGCAGGGTATAAAAATCTGGTGAAGCATGCCGCCGCGACCGCAGGGACGCTCGTGGATTCAAAATACCACCTGGATGCCGTGCGCATCGGCATCGGGCTTCACGGGCTTTGGCCCTCAAAAGAGCTTGAGATGCAGCTTGGCGACCGCGTCACGCTCGTGCCGACCTTGAGCTGGCGCGCGGTCGTAAGCGAGGTGAAAAAGCTGCAAAAAGGGGACTATGTGGGATACGACCTCACGGTCCGCGTGCCGCGCGACATGATGATGGCAATCCTCCCGATCGGCTATTGGCACGGATTTCCGCGGGCGCTCTCGGGCGCGGGAGAGCTCGCGATCCGCGGCCAAATTTCCCGAGTGCTCGGGCGCGTTTCCATGGACCTTCTTGCGGTTACGGCGCCGCGCGGGGCAAAGGTCGGCGACATTGTGACGCTCATCGGCCGCGACCACGGCATTATTATTTCCGCGGACGACGCGGCGCAGAAAGCGGGCACCACGGCGTACGAACTTTTGACACGCCTCAACCCGCTCATGGAGCGGGTCATTCGCTGATATGGAAGTCGGCTCATATCTTTCCCACAGCCAGCACCGCAGAAAAAAGCGGCGCAAATACATCGCGCTCGCGGTCCTGCTCGTGCTGCTGTATCTGATCGTTATGGGAGTATTTTGGTTCGTCTACCGCTCGCCCGTGTTCCACCTCCAACAGGTCGTGGTCACGGGCAATGCGGATGTGGCTTCGTCGGATGTCGTCGCCGTGCTTCAGTCGGCGGCTCTCCAGCAACGTAGTTTTTTGAAGGAGCTTCTTGGGTTCCAAAACATTCTCTTGTGGCCCGGCTCGCTCACGACGAGCGAGCTCGCCTTTCTCCCGGAGGCGCAATCGGTTTCCATTTCTAAAAATTATTTTTTTCGCACGATCACGGTGGATGTGACGGAACGCACGCCTGCGGGGGTCTGGTGCTTTACGCCGCGAGCAGATGCGAGCGGAAGTTCGACGAGTTATGGCAATGAAAATTGCTACTGGTTTGACGGTCAAGGCACGTTGTTCCAGAAGGCCTTTGATACGCAGGGCAGTTTGCTCCTTGCGGTCCATGATTATTCGCAGACCGGGCTTGGCATCGGGGCCAAGATACTCCCGGACGAATTTATTCCCAACATGCTTAGCATTTTGAACGATGTCCAGGCGAGCGGTTTGGACACGCGGGAGATCGCGCTTGATGACATTAGCCTTGAACAGATAAACGTGACAACGCAAAACGGCCCCTCGGTGTATTTTAGTCTGCGATTTTCAGCGGACGAGGATCTGCCGGTGCTGAAGAGCCTGATGGCCATGCCGAACTTTGGGAAGCTGCAGTACGTGGATTTTACCGTGGAGAACAGGGCGTATTATAAATAAACAAACGGTTCCTCAAAAACCTTACTGCAAGTGGTAAATAAAGATGCTTGTCCCCGCGCGATAGTCCGGCGTAGGCACGTCGCCCATGCCTGTGCCGGGCGGCCGCAACGCGGTGAGCCAGGAATACGTGCACTGCGCGTTGCGCGTTTGGCCGGGGGCGAGCGGTTGGATGGCACCTTCAAGCGTGTTCACCGATATGGCGATCCAATGGATGCCTTGGTCCTCGGGGTTTCCCATGCAGGCGTTCCACCCGACTTGCTTCGCGCCAAGGTAGTACGACGGTTCACCGCCGCCAAAATAATCTACCGCGATCGTGCCGACCTGCGGGTTCGCATCTATCCATGACTGCAGGCGGAGCAGATCCTGCCCCCAATCGTAGTTTGAATCCGTCACGTAGTGGTAGCCGTTCCACACGCCGCCCGCGAACTCGTTGAAGTACGAAAGGAAATAGGGCGCGGCAAATGCCGTTTCCAGGAAGAGCCAAATGATGAGCACGATAAGAAAAATATATTTGAGCGTGGCGGCAAAAAAAGATTTTGCGAGCGAGCGCGTGGTTGCGGCAACCGACATGAACATGGATTGGGCCGTCGCAAGGCCTCCCGCCGCGCCCGTGCCGAACATGGGCAGATTTATCTGCGTGATCCATTTTCTCCAGACGCCCGCGGCAAGAATATAGATGAAGGGGAGGGTTGGCAGGAGATGGCGGAAACCGATGTTAAGCGGGGCCTGCATGCTGTATCCCCAGTAAATGATGACGAACAGCGCCATGGAAAATTCGGCGAAGTTTACGCCGATGTAATCAATGATGCGCCGCCACCTGCCACGGCCTTCCCGTTTATCGCGCCGGAGCATCCACCAGAGCGCGAGCACGAGCGCGAGGAACACAATGATGAGCGTGGGAATGGTCTCTTTAATAAGGAAGAGTACCGGGAAATAGATCCATCCGCCGCTTTCACGTATCTGGCCCAGGAAATAGATGGTGTTCCCGCCATCCACTCGCTGGAGCGACATTAAAAGTCCGAGCAAATATTCCGCATACGGTCGGAGCAGGGTGCTGTGCGCCATAAAGATATCCGCGTCGGCAAAGCACCGCATGCCGTTGCACAGTTGGCCGGCGGGCGTGGCACCGCCCGCAAAGGAGCCAAGGAGATATTGCGTGTCAGAAAGTTGTTTGGCGGGAGAATAA
>DATAXS010000025.1:0-22958 GCA_036266715.1 Minisyncoccota bacterium | reverse complement strand
TGGAGATGAAGATTCGGCAATCAGTCCGGCAATCCGGCAAAGCTCATATGGCAATCAATACGGCAATGGATTAATCCGGCAATCAATCCGGCAAAGTGAATCCGGCAATTGCCGGATTGCGGTTTTGCCAAATTGCCGGATATGCGGCAAAACCCGATAATGCGATAAAACCTAGCGAAAAACAAAAATGTTTATCAAAATGTTTAGCGCTAAACATTATTTTAATTCATTTTTGGCCAAATTGAATTATTTCGATGTTTAGCGGCAAACACTATTTTAATTATATGGTAATTAAAACTATGTTTAGCGCTAAACACTATTTTAAATACCTGCCAATTTAAATGATGTTTGTCGCTAAACACAATTAAAAATCAAAAATTTAATTAAATTTTAATGAAATGACTGAAAAAGCAGATAATATAAGCATTGGAAGACATGGGGAGTCTATAGCTGTGAATTATCTTATTAAAAATAAATGGATTGTTTTAACGCGGAATTATAAGAGAAAGGGCGACGAAATCGATATTATTGCGAAATCGCCAGATAAAACACTGGTTTTTCTAGAGGTGAAGACACTTGTTATCACTAGCTTATCCACACTTGACGCACTTATGCCGGAAGACAATTTAACTTCTGCAAAGCGGCGAAAACTAAACAGGACCTGCGAGTTTTTTGCGAGAAAGAACGACTACTTAATAGATGAAGAAATGGGATGGCGCATTGATCTGATCGCCATTGAGCTCTTTGCCAATAGGATCGGGGTGAGCGCGCTCCGGCACTACGAAAACATCTAAGAATTCTCACTCCGCGCTCATAGATTTTCATAGTTGACAAAATCGTATAAAGCGAATATTATTTTAGGGTAATGTCCGCCCGCAGGCGGACTTTTTTAAAGGATTTAGAACAAAAAATAATATGCTTAACGTAAAAGAATTAACAAAAGCGCTTCGGCAGGTTGCCGAGGAAAAGGGACTGGAGCCGGACAAAGTCCTTGACGTCATAGAATCATCCATCGCGGCAGCATACAAGAAAGAGTATGGCCAGCGCGGGGAGGTGGTGAAATGCAAGCTTGACCAGGGGACGGGCGAGTTGAAGTTCTGGCAGGTGAAGGCGGTCGTGGACGAGTCAACTGTCCGCTTTGTAACCGAAGACGAGGAAAGCGCGGAGAGAGAAAAAGAAAAGGAAGAAAGCGAGAAGAAAGGGAAACGGAGGACCAAAGCGGAAGAGGTAGCTCGCGTGGTCCCTGAAAATGCAGAAGGGGACGAGCAAAAACTCCCACGCTTCAATTCCGAACGGCACATCACGCTTGATGAAGCGAAGAAGGTAAAAAAGGACGCGCAGCTCGGTGATGAGATCTCATTCTCGCTTGAGTCGCATGACGACTTTGGTCGCATCGCCGCACAAACGGCGAAGCAGGTGATTTTGCAGAAACTCCGCGAATCCGAGAGAGATTCTATTTTGGGCGAGTGGCGCGATAAAGAAGGCCAGATCGTGAGCGGGGTTGTTCAGCGTTTTGAGCGGGGCAATGTGTTCATTGACCTCGGCAGGACGATCGGCGTGATGTTTGCGAACGAATCCATCCCGGGCGAGCACTACCGTTCCGGCGAGCGCTTGCGATTTCTCGTGCTTGCTGTTCAAGAAGACACGCGGCTTCCCGGCATTATCCTTTCGCGCTCGCACCCGAAGTTCGTGATGGAACTTTTCAAAATGGAAGTGCCGGAACTGGCGGAGGATGTGATAGAGATAAAGGCGATCGCCCGCGAGCCTGGCAACCGGACGAAGGTCGGGGTTGCTTCCAAGTCGGAGGGAATTGACCCAGTGGGCGCATTGGTGGGCCAGCGGGGGACGCGCGTGATGGCCGTGAACAACGAGCTCGGCAACGAAAAGATAGATATCGCCGAGTGGTCCGAGGATCCGGCAACCTTTATTGCCAACGCGCTTTCGCCCGCGAAGGTTGAAAAAGTGGACATTCTTCCGCGCCGCGAAGCGCGCGCCTACGTGCCGGAGAGCCAGCTCAGCTTGGCGATCGGCAAAGGTGGCCAGAACGTGCGGCTTGCGGCCAAGCTCACCGGCTGGAAGATAGACGTGCGTTCGCAGACACGCCCCGAAGAGGCGCAGGAAGGCGGCGTGGCGGGAACCACGGAATCGGATCAGATCGCGCGGCCGGAAGATGACGACAAAGAGGACATTATTGTATAGTTACTAACATGTCACAATCAAATTCACTGTGGGAGAAGGTGCCGCTCGGCGACAAAGCGCCGGACGTGATAAACGTGATCATTGAGATCCCGAAGGGGAGCCACAATAAATACGAATTTGATGAAGCGTTCGGCGTGTTCAAACTTGATCGCGTGCTCTACCCCTCATATCACTATCCGTTGGACTACGGGTTTATTCCGGAGACGCGTTCGGAAGACGGTGACCATGGGGACGTGCTCGTGATCGGCAGCGACCCGGCAGTGACGGGGAGCGTGGTGCGCGTGCGGCCGATCGCAATGCTGCACATGATAGATTCCGGAGATCCGGACGCAAAGATACTCGGCGTGCAGGCGGACAATCCGCGCTTCGATACGATCAAGGACCTTAAAGACATTCAGGCGTACAATCCGCACCTCTTAAAAGAAGTGGCAAATTTCTTTGCGACCTACAAGCAATTGCAGGGGAAGAAGGTTGAAATCGGGGAATGGGCCGATGCGAAAGCGGCGAAAGAGGAAATAAAGAAATCTGCGGAAACGTATAAGAAAGAGCAGAAATAGTCCGCAGAGCGATGCACCTAAAACATAAAGAACTCGTATAGATTATTATGGAACCAGAAAACAACCAATATTTAATACCGACAGTAATAGAGAAATCGCAGTATGGCGAACGCGCGTACGACATCTATTCGCGCCTGCTCAAAGAGCGCATCATTTTTTTGGGCGGCCCTATTAACGATGCGGTTGCCAACACGGTGATCGCCCAGCTTTTGTTCCTGGAAAACGAAGACACTAAGAAGGATATCAAGCTCTACATTAACAGCCCCGGCGGTTCGGTCACGGCCGGCATGGCGATCTATGACACTATGCAATATGTAAAGCCGGACGTTTCCACGATGTGCGTGGGCATCGCGGCGTCCATGGGCGCATTCTTGCTCGCGTCCGGCAAAAAGGGAAAGCGGCTCGCGTTGCCGAACTCGCAAATACTGCTCCACCAGGTGATGGGCGGCGCGGAAGGTCAGGCAATTGAAATAGAGATCGCCGCGAAGCAGATCGTAAAGACCAAGCAACGGCTCAACCAGCTGCTTGCAAAGCACACCGGCCAGCCGCTCGCCAAGATAGAAAAAGATACCGACCGCGACTTCTGGCTTTCCGTCGAAGAGGCAAAGGCCTACGGCGTGATAGACGAGATCATTAAGAAGTAGTTAAAAGAGCAAAATGAGAGATGGAAAAAACCCGCTCGGCTGGTGCGCAGAGCGGGTTTTTGGGATTTGAGGCGGTGCAGGTCTTGGATAGGCTAGCCGACGTTTTCCACCAAGAGTCCTTCGGCAGGATCGAAATATCCAGTGGCAATCGGCGAGGGTTCGGGCAGTATGTCTCCACAAAACGTATTGAGAGACATCCTTTCTAAAACCTCATCGTACGGCGGAGGGGGATCGTCCTTGATGTCGGTCTTTTGGGCCAATGCGGAAGTTGTCACTTATGACCTCCTCGGGATCGTTAACTTCTAGTTTTATTATAATCACTTCTTAGATAAATTGCAAGTGCCACCGCCCGGATTTCGTGGTAAAGTTTGTGTAACGGCAAAATGGAATCTCGCACGGAACAAATAGACCAACTGCTTTCCCGGAACGTTGAAGAGGTGATCGAGCGCGACCACCTCCGTGCCGCGCTCGCGGGCGGGAAAAAGTTGCGGGTGAAGCTCGGCATTGATCCGACATCGCCCGACCTGCACCTCGGCCACGCCGTGGTGCTCCGCAAGCTCAAGGCATTCCAGGACCTTGGGCACGTTGCGGTGCTCATCATCGGCGATTTTACCGCGCAGATAGGAGACCCCTCCATGCGCGTGCAGGCAAGGAAGCCCCTCACGGCAGAAGAGGTAAAAAAGAATGAAAAGAAATATCTGGACCACGCCGCCACGATTATTGACGTAAAGAAGGCGGAGATATTTCACAACAGCGATTGGATGGAAAAGGAAACACTGGAAGAACTAATGAAGCTTATCGGCACCGCAACCTTCCAGCAGGTCATGCACCGCGCGGATTTCAAAAAGCGGATCGACCGGGGCGAAGACATAACCCTGCTTGAATTGCTGTATCCCTTGCTCCAGGGCTACGATTCGGTGAAAGTGCGTGCGGACGTGGAGCTCGGCGGGACGGACCAGCTCTTCAACCTGCTTATGGGGCGGCAGGTGCAGAAGCGTTTTAATATGCCGGAGCAGGACGTTATGACGGTGCCTTTGCTCGTGGGCTTGGACGGCGAAAAGAAAATGTCCAAGAGCCTGGGGAACTACATCGGCCTTCACGACGCACCGGAAGACATGTTTGGGAAGGTAATGTCGCTCCCGGACGCGTTGATGGAAAAATATTTTATCCTTTGCACCGATCTGTCGGAGGATGAAGTCGCAAAATTGAAGAAAGAACTGAAACCTAAGGCATTAAAAGAGCGGCTCGGCTCGGAAATCGTCAAATTGTATCACGGCGAAGCGGCCGCGCGCGGGGCGCAGGAGAGATTTGAGCAGATATTTTCCAAGCGGGAGATGCCGGAGGATCTCCCGGAGCTTGCGGTGGCGCAAGGGGAAACGAACGCGCTTGAGCTCGTTATGGCCACAAAGACGGTCAAGAGCAAGAGCGAGGCCAGGCGTTTGATAGAGCAGGGCGGATTTGAGTTTGACGGCAAGACCGTAGGGGGTGTGCAAGAAGTGTTGAAAGTGCGGGGAGGCGAGGTGGTCAAGCTGGGGAAGAAGCGCCTTTTCCGGCTTAAAATATAGATTTTCTAAAGCCTGAAAAGTTATCCACAGGTGTGCATTTGACCGGCCTGCCGCCGATGCTAAGATTATTAAGGATTTATTTTGACAACATACCTGTAGTGAACGGCCCTCATAAGCTGTAAAATTTTGACTTCGGTCAAACGGTTCCATTAGCACTATTTTCTAGGCGATGCCTACATCACAATTTACGCGATGCTTGCATCGCCTTTTTTATTCCCGTATTTCCAGATAACTTACCGGGTGATAATGGTAAGGAGCAGTGCGGTACCAAAGGGAACTATGAGGTTGTCGTCTACCACGAACGAAAATACGTCAAACAGCGCCGTAAACACCGCGCCGTATAAAATGATGGGGATAGTGATTGGGAGTGGGGTGAGCGATTGCAAGAATACGCCCGCACTGAAGGAAATGCCGAAGATGAGACCAAAGCCGCCGAGCGTCCGGTCCCTCAAGAGCGGTATGGGAAGAAAATCCTGACCCAGGGGCGCGAGCATGTCGCCGAGAATGAAGAATACCAGCGAACTCACCGCGATCACCCTTGAAAAGAGCAGAATAACAAGAAACGCGCCAAGTAAAAAGAATAAATACCCGGAAGGGCGCGTTGCTTCCTTTGGCTTTGCCAAGCCGCCCGCGCGCAAATACGCCTCATTTGTCCCACGAGAACGCAAGCGAAGAATGTCCAAAAGAATTGCGAGCGCGAGAAGGGCCCCTACGATTTCCAGCATCAACGCGCGGGGCGTGAAGATGTAAGCCAATGGAAAAACCAATGCGCCAAGTTTTAAGGTTTTCCGCCACCATGGCGTATGCGATGCAGTTTCTCCGCGGAGCATGCGCAAATCGATACGGGAAACGACGATTGCGTATACGACGCTCGCAACAAAAAAGATAAAAAAGTATATCGACTGCGTGAAGGGGAACGCTGCAAAGATCAGGCCGAACATCGACGCCGCTCCCATGCCGCCCTTAAAGCCCAAATAAAAGGGCCAGACATGGCCGGCAATCACGGCAAACCCCACGAGAAGTGCAAGGTTCGGATCGAGGTGGCCGATCATGACCGCGACGAGATAGACGATGCCAGATTTCGCCGCGTCGAATATCGCCGTCACGATACCATAGGGGGGCCCCACGTTCCTGAACACGTTCGTCGCGCCCGTATTCCCGTTACCGTAGGCGCGCACATCAATGTGCTTTACGAGCCTGCCAAAGAAATAGCCGGGCGAAATGCATCCCACGAAATAGCCCGCGACTATAAAGAGCGCGAGGGTAGACATAGATATATTTTATCGTACGAGGCGCATTTCATGAAACATGCCCCTTTTCCAGTTCGTCAAGCGCGTGGTCAATGAGCGACGCGTAATGCTTGGGATTTAGCGTAATTGATTGGTGGGTGCCCGGCGCCGTATAGAATGCGTGAGAGATTTTATCGGTCGCCGCGCGGCGAACTTTTTTGATGGGGAACGTCCGGTCGCCCGTTGCATGGATAAATGCGATACCGACCCCTTTATTTTTTAAGTTTTGAAGCATGCCACGCAGGTCGGCGTGGGCAATCGCGTACATTGATTCCACCGATTGGATGAGTCCCGTAAAGATGGTTCTTGTGGGCTTGCCGAAGCTCGTTGCCTTCCGGAGGGAAGTGTCGCTCTCCTTCATGGTGTGGCCGATACCGAGCATCCGGACGAACCCACGGGCAATTTTTGTCTTTAGTGCATAGACGAATTCAACGGAAAGATCAAATAAAAAGCGGACAATGAGCTTTGGCATGCTGTCTTTCCCGATGACCCCTGCGGCGTTTACCAAGACAATATTCCTGAATTTTTCTGGCCAGAGAGTTGCCGCAACCACCATATAGATTGCCGCTTCCGAATGCGCGATCATATCAACGCGCCCGATCTTTTTATGTGACAAAGCTTCAATAAGCACTTCTGCCTTCCCGAGCTCTACCCTTGGGTAAGGCGCTTTTAATGAAGCACGCACGCCGTGGGGCGCATCCACGCAGATGACCCGCCTCCCCCTGCGGGCAAGTTCGAGTATGGTCTCGCGGTATGCGCGAGGGCGCAATGACCATCCAACACCCAGGGCTACGGGGATGGGGGTCTTTAATTTCTGCGGGGATACGTCGTGAACGCCGATGCGGATTCCAGCGTGAGTAATGATTTCGGGACGGTCAAACTGCGCCTCAAGCGATTTTTCATTGTGGTGGGCTGCATCCGTCATGTTTATTGAAATCATATCACTACTGTTCTTTATTATAGAGAAAGACCGGCATGAGGCGGTTTGACACTAGAGGCTCATTTACTGTATGAGTTAAGGCAGTAAGTAGGTAACTAAATAGCGGAATAGTGCGCGCATAAGAGCGCGAGAGGAGAAAAGATGACGGATCCACGAGTGTGGTTGGTAATTCCGACCAATTTTGCCACTGGCATGGGGATTTTTACACCCCGCTGTTTGCCGGTTCTTGCCGCTGCCACGCCGAGGGATCTCGTAGGAGATGCCATTTGCGTGGACGAGGCGATCAAAAGAATGGACGTCAATCTCTTGAGGAAAGGCGACATAGTCGGCATCAGTATTTCAACGCACAACTGCCGGGCCGGCTATGACCTGGCGCGCAAGGCGCGGAAGCGGGGGGCGACCGTCGTCATTGGCGGACCTCACGTAAGCGCATTGCACAAAATCCCCTTGCTCCGCGATGAGCCATTGAAGTGCGGAGCGGATGCCGTAGTGGCAGGCGACGGAGACGACATTTGGGAACAGGTAATACGGGATGTTCTCGAACATAAGTTGCGCGAGCGCTACGACGGCAGCAAGGTCGCGGGTGAGCGGTTGCGTTCCGCACGATGGGATGTGTTAAATTTCAACGACTATCTGATGCCAACCCTGCAGACGGGGCGAGGGTGCCCCGAGTCCTGCAGTTTTTGTTCGGTGCCCCAGATCGACGGAGGAAAGCCTCGCCAGCGCTATGTGGTGAGCGTTGCCGAAGAGTTGATGTTTCTGCGCAAGCACTTTCCATTCGTGCTTTTTGCCGACGACAACTTCTTCCCGGCCTCTCTCACGCGGATCCAGCGCGAAGAGAACCCGGCGCGTCAGAAATACTTCATGCAGCTTCGCGAAGAACGGCTCGCTTTTTTCCGCGAACTTGCCAAATTGATCGGCCGACCGACACCCGCGTTCGTGCAAATGACCGCGGAAACGGTTGACGACCATGAGGCCATGGAGGCCATTCGCAATGTGGGCGTGAAGGTTGCATTGTTTGGTTTTGAATCCTTCACGGCCGCAGGGCGCAAGGATGTCCACAAAACGTGGGGTCCCAACGAAGAAAAGGCCATCGAGGTGGTCCGCAAGGCGAAGGAGTATGGTGTGTATTCCTACGCTTCCATCATTTGCGGATTGCCAAGCGATACGCCAGAGACCATCGCAAGAACGGCTAACTTCGTGACGAACGAGATGAAGCCGCTTATTGCACAATTCACCGTCATCCAAGCCAATCCGGGTTCGCCCGATTATCTTACGATGAGGGCGGATATGCAGAGAAGGTCTTCTCGGGTGCCCATCCTCGAAGAGCACACCAGGCAAAGACTGCAGCTTATTCGTGATGAGTTCTGGCTTGACGAGGTTCGGCCTCGCATGACCGTGAAACATCCAACGATGAGCGAGCGGGAGTTGCTTGCAAGCAGCGATTGTGCGTGGGGAACGTTCTATGACCTGCGCAAGATCTTTGATCGGGTCGCCGAAAAGGATTGGCCGCTTGCGGGCAAAATCGCACTTGCATTCGGCCAGCGCGGGTTCTACGACACTTATGCCGGCCATGGCATCTCGGCTGACAGTGCCAAAACAGAAAAGACAAAACTGGTTCCAAAGCTGCTCTTTAAGGGAGCAAAAGTATTGCTAAGAGCAGCAATACCTGCGGAAGCAGCGGTGTAGATTTGTTCATCGTGCCTCGGGTCGGATAACGACTCGGGGCACTTTTTTATCAGTGAGCGGGTAAGGGGAATCGAACCCCTCTCATCAGCTTGGAAAGCTGAGGTAATGCCACTATACGATACCCGCATGGACCTTCGCGGATGGCCCGGAGGCGGCCCGGCGCGGATGCACTTTTACGCCCGCGCGCCGCGTATTAGAGAACATATCATTTCGGCTTGATTTTTTCAATCAAATCTGCTAAAACTGGTATGATAATCCCATGGGAAAACTCTCTCGCCGGACGAAGATAATCATTGCATTCGTTGCCATCGTGGTCGCCGGATACCTTGTAGTCCATTTTACCCAGAAGAGCGCTGCGGTGCCCCAGAACTTTACGGACGCGCGGTCCCAAGGGGCGATCATCGCACAAAACATCGTGAACCTCTCCAACCAGTCCACGGCCCAGCTTGAACAGGTGGATCAGCTTGACCAGCAGGGGGACTACGAGGATGCGCTCGCGATCGTGACGACGCTCGTCACGCAGAGCACGGACATCCGCAACCAGGCGGTGGACCTCTCCACACAGGTGGAGAATATGACGCAGGCGCTTTCGGGAATCTCCGATTTCGACGCACAACAGGCGGCGCTTGAGGCGATCTCCAACCGTCTTGCGCTCATCAATCAGCTCATCAATTACAGCGGCGATCTTGCCAATCTTCTTTCCGTCTTGCAGGGGCGCTTTTCCGGCAGCGGCGGCACCAACACGCAGGTGACGACGCTCGTGAACCAGATCAACACCGATGTGAACGCCATCAACAACTACAACAGCCAGGCCACGCAGGCGATGGATAAATTTGATAGTATTGTGAGCCAATAAGCTTTGCAATTATCGAACCTTTAATATACTATTAATAAAAATAGTATATAATGTTCGTTTATGGCAAAACGAGAAGCGCAGCAAAGAGCAATTCAGCTCCGCAAGGAGGGTAAAAGCTACAGCGAGATCAAAAAAGAGCTTGGAGTGAGTAAAAGCACCCTCAGCGTTTGGCTGAGAGAACGGCCTTTATCAGAGGCCCGATTAAAGGCGCTAAGAGATTGGAATCACGTGAGAATCGAGCATTATAGGGAAACGCGCAGGAGAAATAGAGAAAAGGCTCTTATGGCTGTCTACCAAAAGGAGAAGGGTTACATAAACAAACTAACGGCGCGGGACATCTTTATCGGCGGACTCTTTTTATATTGGGGCGAAGGAGGAAAAACGAGGACCATGGAAGTTTCACTGTCCAATACCAATCCGGCAATCGTAAAAGCTTTTATAGTTTGGTTACAAAAATCTTTCGGTATCCCCAAGGAAGAGATAAAAATTCGGCTTCATCTTTATCGGGATATGGATATATCCAAAGAAGTGAAATTTTGGTCGAAAACATTAAAAGTAGGTCGAAAAAATTTTAAAAAGCCGTATATCAAAAAAAGCGCGCTGGCAGAATTATCTTATAAAAATGGTTTTGGTCACGGTACTTGCAACGTACTTTTGTTTAATGCTATGGTTGCAAAAAGAGTATTAATGGGTTTGCGCGTGTTGAGAGATTTTTACTTGGGCCCGTAGTTCAACGGTCAGAACGGTGCTCTTATAAAGCACTAACGATGGTTCGACTCCATCCAGGCCCACACCAACTACCCACTACGCCGCAATCGGCTTTATCTTGTACGGCTTCAAAAGGCCGTAGAAATCTTCCTGTTCAAGAGTTTCCTTTTGGATGAGCGTGTCCGCGATCTTTTTGAGCGCGTTTTTGTTCGCCTTCAATATTTTTTCCGCAGTATCGTAGGCGCGGAAGATGAATCCATGTACTTGTTCGTCTATCTCCGCCGCAACCTTCTCCGAATAATCCTTTTCGGTAGCGATCTCGCGGCCCAAGAACACGAGTTCTTCGCTCTTGCCAAAGGTCATGGGGCCGAGGTCGCTCATGCCGTAGCGCGTCACGAGCCGCCGTGCCAGGCTGGAGGCTTCTTTGAGGTCGTTTGAAGCGCCGGTGGAAACATCCCCAAAAGTGAGCTTTTCCGATGCGTAGCCGCCCATCATCATGGCGAGGTCGGCGAGGAATTGGTTGCGGGTCTTGAGGTGCTGATCCTCCGTGGGAAGCTTCATGGTATAGCCGCCGGCAAAGCCGCGGCTGATAATAGAGACCTTCTGCACGGGGTCGGCGTCCTTCACGGCCGCCGCCACGAGCGCGTGGCCGCCTTCGTGATACGCCGTGATCTCTTTCTCCTTTGGCGAGATGACGCGGCTCTTCCGTTCGGGACCGAGGATCACCTTTTCCGCCGCCTCAAAGAGCTCGTCCTGGCCGATGATGGTCTTGCCGCGCCGCGCGGTCACGATCGCCGCCTCGTTCATGAGGTTCGCAAGGTCGGCGCCGGAGAAACCGGGGGTGCGCATTGCCACGCGATGGAGGTCAATGTTCTTGTCCAGAGATTTCCCTTGCGCATGGATCTTCAAAATCGCCTCGCGGTCGTTCATGTCGGGGAGGTCAAGAATGACGCGCCGGTCAAACCGGCCCGGCCGGAGAAGCGCAGGGTCAAGGATGTCGGGGCGGTTGGTGGCCGCAAGCACGATGACGCGTGTTTCCCGGTCAAAGCCGTCCATTTCCACGAGGATCTGGTTCAGGGTCTGCTCGCGTTCGTCGTTCCCGCCGCCGAGCCCCGCGCCGCGCTGGCGCCCGATGGCGTCTATTTCGTCAATAAAGAGGATGGCTGGCGCGGCGCGCTTGGCCGTCATGAATGCATCGCGCGTGCGCGAGGCACCCACGCCCACGAACATTTCCACGAATTCCGAGCCGGACATAAAGAAGAAGGGGACGCCGCTTTCGCCCGCGACCGCGCGCGCCATAAGCGTTTTTCCGCTTCCGGGAGGGCCCATGAGCAAAATGCCGCGGGGAATACGCGCGCCCAAGTCAAGAAACTTTTTAGGATTTTTTAAGAAATCAACAACTTCTATTAATTCCTCTTTTGCCTCTTTGAGGCCGGCGACGTCTTTGAAGGTGACTTTGTCTTTGAAGCTGGAAAGCCGCAGGTTGGAACGGCCGAAGCTGAACGCCTGGTTCACGCCGGAGCGCGCCTGGCGGAACATGAGCCAGAAGAGGACGCCGATCGCAATAATAGAAAGCAGGGTGGGGAGCAGGAGCTCGGCCCAGAACTGCCAACCGGACTGGTTGACCACCTGGAGATCAACATTGGAGAGCGCCTGATCGGTCACCCCAAGATTCTTGAGCGTATCGGTGAGCCCCGACTCCGTTTCTTTTTGTGACACGGCCTGTGTGCCGTCGGTCATCGTGATATCGAGCTCGTCCCCGTTCACCTTTACCTGCTTGACCTGACCGCTATTTATATCGGTGGCAAGCTGGCTCAGGCTGAGCGTCGTGGTGGACGCGCCGGGCGTCACGAAGAGCGAGAAGATGAGCGAAATGACGATCAGCGCGAGTATTCCCCAGAGGATGTTTTTGGTTAGGTTGGACATGTAAAATAGATTATATAAAGATAGCGGCAAAGGGTCAACTCGTGCTGTGGAGTTTTACGAGGGCATGGTCGGCAATGGTGCTAAGGGGATACTACCGGATCCTGCATTAAAAAAAGATTAAAAAGTCCTTGACGGCGCGGGCGGCCGCGGTTGCCATTTCCCGGAACATATGCATAATAGTAAGCGTCGAGCTGTGGTTGAATGATGGCGTCTCTAGCTTAATGGTAAAGCTCTTCTCTGTGGCAGAAGCGATACGGGTTCGATTCCCGTGAGACGCCCAATGAATATCTCCCTCATCGGCGCAATGGGCAAGAACCGGGAATTCGGTCTCGGCGATCAATTGCCGTGGCACCTGCCGGACGACCTCAAGCATTTCAAAGCGCTCACGCGCGGGCACACGGTCATCATGGGACGGAAAACGTATGAGTCCATCGGCAAGCCGCTTCCAGATCGTAAAAATATTATTATAACAAGGAACAAAGATTTTAAGGCCGACGGGTGTGTGGTTGTTGGTTCAATGGAAGAGGCGCTTGCCGAAACAAAAAATGATCCAGCGGGAAACGACCGTAAGGTTTTTGTGATCGGCGGGGCGGAGATCTATAAGCTTGCCCTGCCCTACGCCCAAAAAATATATTTGACGCTCGTTGATGCAAGTCCGAAAGCGGATAAATATTTCCCGGAATTTGGCGAAAAAGAGTGGCGCCTCATAAAAGAAGAGTCCCACGCGCGGGACGAAAAGCATCCGCACGCGTTTGTGTTTAGAGAGTACGAACGGGCTTAGCGGGGCGGGGCTGGGGGCGAGGGCGGCGCGTAAAAACCCTAAACCTAGCCGTTCTTCTGCGCCGCCTTCTTTTCCGCGGCAAATTGCTTCCACTCTTCTGTCACAAGGCCGCCCACCACGGCGAGCTCTGCCTTTATGGCGGGATGGGGGTCATAGCCGGCAAGCAACGCGTGCGCGGGGCGGAAATCATCTATGGTTTTGACCGTGGGATCAAGCGTGAGCGTGGGCAGGGGTTTTGGCGCACGGGTGAGCTGCTCTTTGACTGCCGCAACATGCGTGTCGTAAATGTGCACGTCGCCGAAGGTGTGGACGAACTCGCCTGGCTCGTTGCCCGTTGCGCGCGCCAAGATAATGGTGAGCAGCGCGTAGCTCGCAATGTTGAATGGCACGCCGAGGAAAATATCCGCGGACCGCTGGTAAAGCTGCAAAGAGAGTTTGCCGTTCTTTACGTTCGCTTGGTACATATTGTGGCAAATGGGGAAGCGCGCCGCTTCGTTCGGCAACGCCATTTCGTAAAGGTATTCAGGATTCCAGGAGGTCACGAGCGCGTTGTGCGCGTCCGGGTCTTTCTTGAGGTCGTTCACCACCCACTGCACTTGGTCCACCGTACGGCCGTTCTTTGCCGGCCAGCGGCGCCAGAGTTCGCCGTAGATGTGCGGGAGTTCACCGTATGTTTTTGCAAAGTCGGCATCGGCCGCGATCTTTGCAATGAATTCGTCTTTGGTGAGCTGCGGCAGCGCGCCCTTCACCATTTTTTCGTGATAGATGCGGTACGGATAATCGTCCCAAATGTGGACGTTGTTGTCCACGAGATATTTTATATTGGACTGCCCGGAGAGGAACCAATACAGTTCGTGCAAAATTCCTTTCCAGTACAAACGCTTTGTGGTGAGCAGGGGAAATCCTTGCGAGAGATCAAAGCGGAGCTGGCGGCCAAAGACGCTCCACGTCACATCGCCCGTCCCCTTGTCGGTCTGTTTTTCGCCGTGCGACAAAATATCGCGGAGCAGGTCAAGATATTGCTCTTCGGGGTGGCGCGTGGCGGGGCCATCATGCGGCGCGCGAGGAGTTTGCGGAGAGTCGCTCATACGCCTACTCTATCACGAAGATATTCTCGGTTCCATAATATTCCTGCCAATGCAGGTTATAGAAGGCGAACATCCGGGCGAGGCGGTCCTGGTTCAGCTCTTTCACCCCCAATTTTTGCATGATATCCCGCAGTTTTGCCTTGGTGGCATCCGCCCGGGAGGGGTCGTTTTCGATTATCTCAAACTCGGCAAGGTAGCCATAGCCGGCATTTTTGTCTATCGTCACGTTTGCGCCCAAAAACTCATATTCCTCGCGGGCGCGCGACCACTTTGCCTGGTAGGAAAAGCCGGCACTCAAGATGGCGGCGTCCAATGCGTCCAGGGATACCGGGATTTCTTCGCTCAATTCTTGGCGCGCGGTGCCGTTGGCACTCGTCGTATCGTCTATGGACGCCTTGAGGACCAGAAAAACCTTCCCGTCCGCATCACGCGTACGCAAGGAAAAATCTTTCGCCTTATTTGCGAGATCTACGAACGCTTTTTGTTGCGCCGCATCCGGGATCGCCTTCGCGACTGCGGTAAAATCGCCCTTGCCCTCAAAATAGTGATTGAGCTGGGTGTGCGTGCTCACTTTCTTGAGCGACGAGTCCAGTTTTTTCATCTCCGTGCGCAAACGCTCCGCGTTCTCCGGGCCGCCAAGAAGCGACTTGATCTCTATCTCGTAGGAACTGCCGGCCATTGGTTATATTTTTACGTCCTTGCGGGAAATTTTTTTCTCATCCACTTCGCGCGCGAACTGCGAGGCGAGCGGTTTTGCCTGGCCGGCGTATTTGTTCGCTTTCTTGTCGGTGTAGGGAACTTCCGCGGGGCTGGATAGCTCTTCGAACGTGAATGCGCAAATGCGCATGCCGGGCCAGAGGATAACGGGCACGACGCCGAGATTGCCAAGTTCCATCACGGGCTTCCCTTTCCACCCGGCGTCAAAGATGGACGCGGTGCCGTGCACGATGATGCCAAGGCGGCCGAGAGAGCTGCGCCCCTCAATGCGGCCAATGAGGTCGTCAGAAATTTCCAGCCACTCAAGCGTTGTTGCAAGTACGAGGTCGCCCGGGTGCAACACGAGCGGTTCACCATCGGGAATCACAAGGTCTTCCATGATTTTTTCCGCATCAGCCATGTTGCGCACGTCCACATGCGTCACTTTTGACGGGCGGAACACACGCGCTTCGTTCCCGAGCCGCAGGTCAATGGAGCACGAGCCGAGCTGGGTCGCAAAATCCGGCGCGGGGGTGATTTTGATGCGCCCGGAGGCGATGGCCTTTTTAATATCTCGGTCGGAGAGGATCATTAAGGTGATTGTAGCACTTTTAAAAAGAGGTACAATGGAAGCATTCACGCCAATGGAATATCCCGCCATAAAAAAATCAGACCCGCAAGTCTACGAGGTCCTAAAGCGCGAGGAACAGCGCCAAAAAGAGGGCATCGAGCTTATTGCGAGCGAAAATTATGTTTCCCGGGCGGTGCTTGAAGCCATGGGATCGCCCCTCACCAACAAATATAGTGAAGGGTATCCGGGAAAACGCTATTACGGCGGCAACGAGGTCATTGACGACGCAGAAAATCTGGCGATTGCGCGGGCGAAGGAACTTTTCCACGCAGAGCATGTGAACGTCCAGCCGCTTTCCGGCTCGCCCGCGAACCTCGCGGTCTACATGGCGCTTTTGAACCCCGGCGACAAAGTGCTGGGATTTTCCCTGGACCAGGGCGGCCATCTTTCGCACGGGCACCCGCTCAATTTTTCCGGGAAGCTGTATACCATCATTCCGTACTTCGTTGATAAAAAAACGGAAACGATCGACATGGACGAGGTGGAGGAGATCGCTATGCGCGAAAAGCCAAAGATGATACTCGCGGGATTCTCGGCATATTCGCGCTCTTTGGAATGGGAGCGGTTCCGGGCGATTGCGGATAAGGTCGGCGCATTTTTATTCGCCGACATTGCGCACATTGCCGGGCTCATCGCGGGGAAGCAATTGGAAAATCCCGTGCCGCTTTGTGACGTGGTTTCCACGACCACGCACAAAACGCTCCGCGGTCCGCGCGGTGCCATAATCATGTGTAAAGAAAAATTTGCAGGGCCAATAGACAAGGCGGTCTTCCCCGGCGTGCAAGGCGGTCCGCATGACCATGTGAATGCCGCGAAGGCAGTGGCGTATGGCGAAGCGTTGAAGCCGGATTTCCAAACGTATTCGAAGGCCGTGATCAAGAACGCCCAAGCGCTCGCCGCCGCGCTCCAGGCGAAAGGGTACAGGATCGTCTCCGGCGGTACGGACAACCACCTTATGCTCGTGGATATTTTTGGCAGCAAGAACATTACGGGCAAAGAAGCGGAAAAAGCGCTGGAGCACGCGGGCATTTCCATCAATAAGAACATGATCCCGTTTGACCCGCGGAAGCCGCTTGATCCGTCGGGCATCCGGCTCGGGACGCCTGCGCTCACGACGCGCGGGTGCACGGAGCGCGACATGAAGACCGTGGCGGACCTCTTGGACGAGGCACTCGTAAACCGCGCAGATGAGCAGAAGCTTTCCACGGTACGGAACAAGGTAAAAGATTTTGCGTTAAAATTCCCCGTGCCGGGAATTGAATAATCAAATAATATGCCGGCAAAAACCAAACACGGCCGCGGCCATGCGCACATGCTCGCACATCTCGGCCGCGATAAAGTCCTCAAAAAAGTGATTGACCGCATGGCAAAGATCGGCCACGAGTGGGGCGTGCAAGGAAGGCCGGACCATTTCCGCTCGCTCGTCCACGCCATTGTAAACCAGCAGCTTTCGGGGAAGGCGGCGGACACTATTTTGAATAGGTTCGTGGCGCTCTTCCCGCGCGGCAAATTCCCGACGCCGCAACAGGTGATCAAAATGCCCGCGCCGAAAATGCGCAAAGCCGGCCTTTCAAAAATGAAAGTGAGTTTTTTGAAAGACCTGTCCAAAAAAGTATTGGATGGCACGGTGGATTTTAAAAAGATGCCAAAGTGGACGGACGAGGAAGTGATAGAGCATCTCACGCGCGTGAAGGGCATTGGCCGCTGGACGGCGGAAATGTTCCTGATGTTTTCGCTCGGCCGCGAGGACGTGTTTTCCTACGGCGACCTCGGCCTTCGGAACGCAATGCAAAAATTGTATGGCTTTAAAAAGCATCCCACACCCGCGCAGGCGGAGAAGATCGCGCTGCAATGGAAGCCGTACCGGACGCTCGCGTCGCGTTACCTCTGGGCGAGCGTGGACGTGAAATAGAATGTGGAATAAATCGGGCTTTTGAGGCACAATACGCATATGGTAATAGATGGCACGCACATCGCGGAAGGCATTCTTGCGCGATTAAAAAAGCTCCGGAAGCCGGAAGGGTTTTTTGGCGCGGCTTTAGTGGGCAACGATGCCGCATCGCTCAATTTTTTGAAACAAAAGGAAAAAACGGGCAAGGCGCTTGGTATTGATTTCCACCTTTACCAATTGCCCTCGGCCATCACGACCGATGAGCTCCGCGCGGAGATCGGACGGCTTGTGGTGCCAAAGAATTGTGCAGGATTTATTGTGCAATTGCCCTTGCCGGAAAAGATCAATCGCCACTACGCGTTGAACGCCATTCCCAAAGAAAAAGACGTGGATTTTTTGAGCGAGGCGGCGCTCGGCGCGTTCTATACCGGCCGCGCACACGCCATGCCGCCATCCGCAGGCGTGGTGGAAGAAATTTTAAAGTTGGAAAAGCGTGACCTGCGCGACCTCACGGTCGTCATGGTGGGCGCCGGGTTCCTGATCGGGAAGCCCGTCGGCTTTTGGCTCCAGAACCGCGTGGCAGAGCTTATGGTCTTGGACAACACCGTGAAGGACGTTCATGCCCGGCTCGCCGAAGCCGACATCGTGATAAGCGGGGCGGGCCAGCCGGGTTTGTTTAGCGCCAAACATTTAAAAAAGGGCGCAGTCGTGATCGATTTTGGATTCAGCGCCGCGGGCGGCAAAGTAGCGGGCGATTTTAATCCCGCGGGCGCGGACGCCGCCGGAATCCACTACACCAAGACGCCGGGCGGCACGGGACCGGTACTCGTGGCCAAGCTTTTTGAGAATTTTTATGTATTAAACAACAGCTCGAATGGTGCGCGCTGAGGGATTCGAACCCCCGACCCACTCCGTGTAAAGGAGTTGCTCTGCCACTGAGCTAAGCGCGCCAAGCGCCCGTGCGCATTCACATACTAAGAGTTATGCACATTTTTGTAAACGGCGCGCCATACTATATAGTGAAGACAGAAGTAGAAGTAGATTTTCTACATTACAACAAGGTAGGTGAGCGATGAGTCTCGGAAGAAGAGATAATTTCAGGTGGAGAGGTTGGAGAAATACGCGCCGTGGCCGAAGAAAGTTGGGCCTGCCCATTCGCGGGCGCAATACCATAGAACCCGAAAGGAGAACCGATGAACCTCGCTTACCCGAATACCTTTTTGTTGAGACCAGTACAAATCTTCGCCTTCGCCCCGGCTAACCACCGGGGCAGTTGTTTTCTTGTTGCGCCCTCGGAGGGAATCGAACCCCCATATCCGGCTTAGAAGTCCGGAGTTCTATCCATTGAACTACGAGGGCATTTACGCGTACTCGGTGCGCATGCGCAGTGCGTCCATTGATTCTATAACAGAAATAGGATAGTTTGAAAAGGCATTGAACGCGCATCCAAGCGCGATGCGGGCCGTCGTATACCGGTAGTACGCCTGTTTTGGGTACAGGTAGACTGGGTTCGATTCCCAGCGGCCCGACAGAGATGTTTAGATTTTGAGCCTATGAGTTAAGATAGCAGCAAGGCGTTTTTGGGAAGGTTTCATCCTATTATTTTCAATTTTGGTTGGCGTAGATTTGTCCGACAAACCGCGCCAACTAAATGATATCGTACCGGCTTGTTCAATTTCTTCCTCAAACTCTTGCTTCTCTTGCTGATAGTGTTGCTTCAGTCTGGCAGGTAGCTGATAGGGATTAAAAGCGAATCTTTGATTTGTGAGTTTGCCTAGCTTATTAAGCGCAATCTGTATCTCTTTGGGAAGGTCGTTCCCTTGATATTTTTCACTCAAAATATCCAAGGCGGCCATATCCATGACATTAACGGTGGCAATAAGGCGACCGTTGTCGTCGATAATGTAATCATAGCCAAGCTTATTTTTGTGGAATTTCCAATCTGCCTGGGAATACGCGGATCTGGTTTTTGTTTTGGTACTGGCGGGCATATTATGGAGAACGAAAAAGTATCAAAAATGTTTCTCAAATCTTTTCTGTGCCGCGGGGGTGAATCGAACACCCGACGCCAGCCTCTTCCGAAGCTGAATTTGGACTATATCATCTTCCCCTTTGGGAAGCCGGGCGCTTGTGCGAGATTATTGTTGGGACTCACTCGCTAGTCTCTACGCCTTCTTCGCAACCTCTGCCCTGCGAAGCTTGGTTCGGGATTGTCCTTGCGGAGTTCCCCCGAGTTCACCCGGTTATTCAATCCGCATTACTGCGGAAGGCCCCGAAGATCCAGGGCTGCGCTCTACCACTGAGCTACCGCGGCATTTAAGAATTCCGCATTTAGAATATAGGATTTCGGACGAGAAGTAAACCGCGCTCGGCCCGCTTACTTCTTTGCCTTCAGCGTGATCCTCTTTTCCTCCGGCTTCACGGTGTCTATCACAAATGGATAGGTTTCACCGACCACGAGCGCTTTCTTCATTTCGTCCTGGCCCCCGTATTCGGAAATGTGGATCATGCCCTGGAACTCGCCCGGGAGCGCGATGACCGCGCCGAACGGATTAAACTTGTACACTTTGCCCTGCACTGCATCGCCCGGCTTGAAGGTGTCCGCAACCTTCGCCCACGGGTCTTCTTTCAACGCCTTCAAGGAAAGGAACACGCGGCCTTCTTTAATGTCCACGATTTTTGCTTTGAGCTGGTCGTTCACCTTTACGAGTTCCTTCGGGTTGTCTATCAATTTGTAGTCCAGTTCGGAAATGTGGATCATGCCCTCTATCTGCGGATTGTCCGTAAAGCGGACGAAGACGCCGAAGTCGGCGACGCCGGAGACGATGCAATCTATCACTTGGCCCACGGTGTAGGCGGTGAGCAATTCTTTTACGTTTGCCGAGAGCACCTCGCGCTCGGAGACGATTATCTTGTTGCTCCGCGGATTCACGTCAATGATCTTTACGGAAAGTTCTTCGCCCACGAATTTCTTGAGCTCGTCCGCGATCTTTGTGCGGTCACCGTCCGGGACTTTGGGGTAGTGTTCAAGGGAAAGTTGTGAGACGGGGAGGAACGCTTTGAGCTCGTCGGAGACCGTGACCATAAGGCCGCCCGCGTTTGCGGCTGCAACTTTGGCCTTCACCACTTCGCCGGACTCGGCGAATTCTTTTGCCTGCTGCCAGAGCTTCTGTTTGCCGGCTTCCGAAACGGAAAGTTCAATGTGTCCTTCTTCGCCATCCAGGTCCACTATCTTTGCGTGCATCTTGTCGCCGGGCTTCAGATTGCGGAGCGCCTCGCGCGCGTTCTGCATCTCGGCACCATAGACGATGCCGGTGCCAAAGCGGCCCATGTCAAAATACGCCTTCCGCGGCGCTTTTTTCATCAGCGTGACCTCCACGACCGTGCCTTCCTTGGGCCAGTCGGCGGTGGAAAGCTCGGTCTTCAAGACTTGGGCGATCGTGGTCGGCGTTCCGGTTACCTTTTCCTCTATTTGGGGCATGAGGGTGATTATAGGGGAAAATGCGGATTTGGCAAGATGGGCCGACCATCGTGATATTATGTAAATACTTAAATGTTTAAAACAAACCCGAACGCTAGAGATATGCACAGTTTTCAATAATTTTTAATAAAACGGGATGTTATACTGAATTCGTGCTTGGTTACTTCGGTAACCCCGTAGCGCGGTCGCACTCCCCGAAGTCCGTCCTTACCGGAGTGCATGAGTTAAAATCTCATGCGCTACGGAAAGGACAGAACCAAAAAGAGCGACCAATTGTGGTCGCTCTTTGCTATAAACAAACAAATACCCCCGTTGAAGGGGGCATCTGCAAAGTAGGTGGTGCTGTTTACTTTTAAGCGGTTCATCACCGCGAGGAACCTCTAGAAGTTCCTAACGAACAATGCATTGTTCAAGAAGTTTCCGAAATGTGGATGTCCCCCTCAGCCGAGGTGTATCGTTTAAGTTAATTCATGGGCTACGATGCTCGTTGGTACGAGCGATGATTTTCTAAATCATTTTGTCGCCAGACATATGGGGTCCGATTCCCCCGTAGTCCATGAATTGCTTTTGACTTTCCGTTCGGGAGTACTTTTATGTTATCAGATTCCGTTCGGGAGCGTGTGGATAAGATGTGTAGCATATTTTTACGACTTTTGTCTAGTGTTAGGAAAGGGATAATTCCCTTTTTGCATAGCCTAAAAATGGAAATGATTTGAAAAATCGGTTGCAAACCGCCCCGTTTTTTGTTAAAATGACCCCATATGGTTGTGAACTATTTTGGCAACGGCGCCTTTCGGTTGCAGAGCGGCGACACGTCCATTTTGCTTGATCCGGAGAACAACCGCCTGAAGGCGGATGTGACGCTCCGCACGCTTGTCAGCGCGGAAAATCCGCTTGCGGCGGACGGCGGCGCGGGGAGCACAAGCGACGGCGCGACCGCAATCGCGTTCCCCGGCGAGTACGAAGTGAAGGGAATTGAGATAATTGGCTTTCCAGTTGCGGGCGAATCAACAGAAAAGTTTGTGAAAACAGTGTACGCGGTCAACTGGGAAGACATGAAGTTCGTGTTCCTCGGCCACCTTTCCAAGCCGCTTGACGCGAACGTGATGGAAGAGCTTGCGGACCCGGACGTGTTGGTGCTGCCCGTGGGCGGCGGGCATTTTTTGGAGCCGGAAGTGGCGGCCAAGATCGCAAAGCAACTTGAAGCGCGCATTGTGCTCCCGAGCTTTGCAAAGAGCGCAGACACGTTCGTAAAAGCGCTTGGCAAGAAGGCGGAGACCGTGGACAAATTCGTGTTCAAGAAAAAAGATATTGAGACCGACAAGGGCAGGGCGGTCGTCATTAAAGAAAGCTAACCATGCACGCAATGCCCGACGAGCACAAAAAAGGTTTTTTGGAAGAGTTGCAGTCACTTGACGAAGGCACGAAGCAGAAGGTGCTTATTGTTGCAACCGTGGTCATTATGATAGTGATCATCTATTTCTGGCTCGCGTATTTTAACAACATTGTGGCGGGCGTGGGGCAGGTGGCGGCAGGGCCTGCGGTGAACGCCGCCCCTGCAACGGCGACGGCAACCGCGACTGCGCCGGCGAGCGTGCCGTCCGCAGCAGCAGCAGCGGGACCGAGCATTTGGCAACAGATGGGCGGCGGCCTCGCCGCGATCGGCCAATTTTTTATCAACCTAGCGCACGGCGTGAGAAATGTTTTCCAAACGCCGGGGCAATATACAGTGAACCCATAAAATTTTTACCACCAAAATGGCAAACGTAGAAAAACGGGAAATTACAAAGGAGCTTAGCGAGTCGTATCTTGACTACGCTATTTCCACGATCGTTGCGCGGGCGCTGCCCGATGTGCGCGACGGCATGAAGCCGGTGCACCGGCGCGTGCTTTGGGCGATGTGGGACACGGGCCTTACGCATCTCGCGCGATTCAGGAAATCGGCGAACGTGGTGGGTGAAACGATGGCAAAATATCACCCGCATGGGGACAGCGCCATCTACGACACGCTCGTCCG
>DATAXS010000012.1:0-44916 GCA_036266715.1 Minisyncoccota bacterium | reverse complement strand
TATAAAATCTTTTGTTCATACTTTCTTTATAAATTTTTCATGAATAATTATTGGCCGGCTTCCGACGCGTATCCGATCGTTACCTGCGACCCACCACCTTCCGCCGCAAAAACGGCATTGGCTACTGCCGAACCATTGTTGGCATAAAGGCCCTCAACCGCAGCGGACGTCTGCTGATTGGTGATCGTCCACCCATTCTCCGTAAAGTAATTTTTGTAGGCATTAAAAAGCGTCGTGGGCGACGAGCTGGAGTTCCAAATTGCGGTGTATTGGTCAAGCGATGCGGAGTAGCTCACGGAATAGCTTTGTGAAAAGCTCGGGTCCTTGTCCAATACAAGCGATTGCGGAAAACCGGTAACCAGCTGGCCCTGCGGGGCGTATGACGGCGCGGGCTGGACGTACTGGCCCGCCACGGACGACGCGGGCGTGTGCCCGCCTCCAAAAGTATAAATAAGGAATATGATTGCAAGCAGCACGATCGCCGCGAGGATCGAAAGTGCAACCTTGTTATCCATCTTTGCAGTCATGGGGTTGTTTTTATTATATCAAATCGCTATTGCGCAATGTATCCTATGACAACCTGCGTGGAAGATGTCTCCCCGCTTACCGCCACGCTCACTTCCTGGCTTCCTTTTTGCGCATAAAGTCCCTCCATGCCGCTCGGCGCGGCCGTGGTGACGCTCCAGCCGTTGTCGGCAAAGTATGTTTGGTAAAGAGAGAACAGCGTCTGAACCGATTTTGAAGAATCGAACGTGGTGGCGTATTCCTCCGAACCGGAAGGGTATGAAAACGTGTAACTCTCGACTATGTTCGCCGTAAGGTCAAGAACAAATTGCTGGGGAAAGCCCTGGGCGAGGTCTCCGGAATCGGCATATACGGGTGTATTGGTGGCGACATCGGCCATGGATCCTCCGTATTCTCCGGACGGAGCCAAGGTGGGCGCGCCTGCGGTCGTCGCGCCGAGCACTGCCACGAGGATGATCACTACCGCCGCGAACACGGCAACCGCGGTCAAGATGAGGGTACCGTGCTTGGTGCTCACTTTCTTCTTCATGGTCTAATGATAACAAAATCAACGATTGACACCGCGCGGGAGGGTGTGTATAAGTTGCCGTACCGCTTTTGCCCGCCCCGTGGCCCCATCAACACCCCGCCGCCGCGCTGCAGTCTATCTCCCGCGAGCTCACCGTGGTTTGAAGGTTCAAGACGTCGTTCGCGAGCGTGGGATCGGTGGAACTCGCCACAACTTGCATGATGATCGTGATGCGCGGGTTCCAATGGTCGCCTTCAAGCTCGCCCTGCAAAACAAACTTCAGCGACTTGATGTCCACGTCGTCCGCGGTGATCGCCTCGGCCACACCGCCGTCCTCTGCACTCGCCTTCCGCATGAGCGTGCCGGTGCCGCCCGCAAGCGAGTAGTTCACCTCTTCCAGTTGCGCGTTGTAGAAATCGAGCGAGGGACAGGTCCATGTGACGTCCGGCGTGAGCGGATCTATGTTGGGACCCGTGGATTCCGTGCACAATACGGCAGGCGTCGCGGGCGGCACCGGCGAATTGCAATTTGCCGAGGGCACAGTGCTCGTGACGCCGTGGCAAAAAAGATATCCCGTCCGCGCCTCGCGCGCGATCTGCTCCATGGCAAGCCCGGCATTGGACTGCGCGGAGATGAGCGCGGAAACCTCGCGGTCCGTGCGGAGCGCGTTCACGTAGCCGCCCGCCGCGACCGCCGTCAGAATGGAAAAAAGCCCGATTGCGATAAGAAGCTCGAGAAGTGTGAACCCTTGTAATTTTTTTACATTCATTTTTTTCATTGGTTAGCTTCCCGGATTCCAGTTATAGAAGTGGTCCTCAAGGTTGAGCGATTCGGCTATGCCGTTCGTGGTCCAGTCCACGATGGAGTTCACGGTTATTTCCTCGCCATTGTGCGTAAACTGAATGCACCGGGCAAATTTTGAGGGCGTCCCGCCTGCGGCATAGCCGTACGCCCCGCTCGCGGCATCAAAATTGAGGATGAAATCGGCACTCGGAGCAGCTCCGGAAAAACATACGGCACCCGGCCCTCCGATCTCCTGCGGCACTGCGGACTCATAATCCGCTTTGTACGCGCCGCTTTCCGTGCAATGCGTCGTACCGCTCGTATCCGTGCACGTCCCCCACCCGAGCGAAGCTCCGGCGGGAGGTATTGCGTACACGTCGTGGTCCAAAATGTTCTTCATTACCTCTATCCCCTCCGAGGCAAGGTATGTGGCGGTCACGTCGTCGGAGGTCGTGCGTGAGATCTGGAACGAGCGCACGAGAAGCGCCGCGATGCCGAGGAAACCAATGGTCAGTATCCCCATCGCGATCATAGCTTCGATAATAGATTGGCCGCTCGCTTTTTTTCTGCCGCGCGTCGGCTTTATTCGCATTATCATCATTGTTGGTAATTCACCTGGCCGCCGAGCGTGACCGTCACGGTGCTCGTGTTCGCGCCATCCGTGGTTGCAAGATGCACCGTTCCCTCGGTCGCACCGAACACATGCGGATTCGCTGCGCTCGTGTTGATGAAGGTGACTGGCTGCGGTGGGTAGAAAAGCACCATGGAGAGATCGTCCCCGCTCCCGCCGGAAACGAGCTTCACGCCGTCCGAAAGGGGGATCTGCCATGTGGCCGGCGTGTACTGCTGCATTTCTGTTGCACTATTCACCCCGTCCGCGGTCGTGCTTGCAAGCGACGGACACACTCCGGCCGCCGGCACATATTTAAAGATGGAATAGGTGTTTGAGGCGTCGTCAAAGAATGCCCCGTAGCCGCAGACCACCGCGGAGGCGCCGCCCGTGCCCGTGTATGCCGCAAGCGCCAAACTCTTTGCATTGAGGATGGTCTGCGATATCTTTGCGGTTTCCACGGAGAGCGCCACTTCGTCGCGGACGCCGGTATTGTACGCTATCGCGATCGTGGCGAGGATGGCGGAGATCGCGATCACGACGATGATCTCAATGAGGGTGAATCCCGCCGCGCGGCGGCTCGGGCGTGTCATAGTCCTATTATACGAAAATACCATCCAACGAGGGGGGTTCCGAGGAAGAAGGCGATGGCGGCACCCGCAACAAGGAATGGCGCGAAGGGCAAGGTCTGCTTCATCGCCTTCTTCCGCGCGATGATCATTGCGATGCCCGCAAGCGCGCCTATTACAAACGCCGCGCCGTAAAGGAGCAGGATATCCGGCCAGCCAAAGAGGAATCCGAGCGGGAGCGCGAGCTTTACGTCGCCCATTCCCATTCCCTCTTGCTTAAAGACGAATGGCGACACGAATGCCAAAAGCCAAAAGAATGCGGCACCCGCGAGTGCGCCCGCCAAATGCGCTATCCAAAAATTATTTTGCAGTCCAAAGATGCCTGCATACGCGCCAAAGAGCGAGACGTTTGCCATGCCAAAGTAGCCGACCGTAAAGACCGCAATAAAGATGCCCGCAATGCCAAGAAAAATGTTCAGCTCGTCGGGCACGATGCGCAGGCGGATGTCCACGTAGGCAATGAGAAGCAATATCTCAAATGCAATGACCCAAAGCGTGGGGAGCACCACGGGCGCGCCCTGGAGAGAGAACGGCACGAGCGCAAAGATGAACCCGGAGAGCAGTTCCACGAGCGGATACTGTGAGCCAATGCGCGCGCCGCAGTTGCGGCACCGTGCGCGCTGGACCACAAAGCTTATGACGGGCACGAGCTCGTACCACCGGAGCGTGTGCTTGCAATGCGGACAGTGCGACCTGCCGCCGATCACCCTTGGGTCAAACAAAAAATGCTCGCCGTCGTACCGGAGCGCAAGCACGTTCACAAAACTCCCGATCGCAAGGCCGAACACAAAGAGTACGACGAACACAAAGGGGTCCATATGCATCAGTATAACCAAAAACCCCGCCGAGCGGGGTTTTTGAAGAATCACTGCAAATCAAATTTTTAGAGCGTGATGCAGTAATTGGGGGCTGCGCAGCTCGTAAGTCCGGTAGCAGTGTATGCCACGGGAGTCGTTAAGTTAACAACGGTGTACGAATTGAAAACGGAATTTGTGAGCTGTTCAAGAGTGGCAGCAATAACGTAGCTGTCACCGCCTGCATCCGTTCCGTAGAAATAAGTCTTCCCCGAGGTCGGATCGTTTGGAACAGTGGGTACACCAATCGCGCTTCCCTCAAGAGCAGTGGTCATAGCAGCCCAAGTGGCATCTGCGGTGTGCGCAACGCCAGCACACGAAGCTGCAACGGCTCCGCCTGGATAGTAACCGCACTTATTGTAGTAGAGCTCAAGACCATTCTGCACTTCCCGAAGGTCGGACAAACGGCGAGAGTCGCGGCCTGCCTGCTGGGTGGGACCCAAGCCGACGAGCACGACGGACGCCAAGATGGCGATGATCGCCACCACAATCAAGATTTCGATAAGGGTAAAGCCCTGTCTTGCGTTTTTTGTCATGATTTTCCTATGAAAAAACTGTTCGACCTTTCAAGAAGATTACGCTATTTAGTATATCATATGGGATTTCTGAGCCCCTTTGAACTGTGGAAAACCTTCCGATGAGCTTTCTCCTTGCCTTTTCGGGACATTCGTCTCTCGCATGTGAAGGCCCTTTTCCATGAGCTTTCTGCCGAATTCGTCCCTCGTATGAGGCAGAAAGCTCATGGAAAAGGGCTTACCCGCTGTTCCCTATGTTCGCCGTGAGGCTATAAATCGGTATCAGAATAGAGGCAAAAAGCAGGCCCACCATGATGCCCATCCCGATCATGAGGATCGGTTGGATGAGGTCCACGAGGTTGCCGGATATCTGGTCCGCGTCCCGCGTATAGATGCCCGCAAGCCGCTTGAACATCTCTTCCGTCTTTCCGGTCGTCTCGCCCACCGCAACCATCTGCGAAACGAGCGCCGGGAAAAAGTCCGGGTGCGCGCTAATGCTCTCCGAAAGAAGTTTCCCCTGCCGCACGTCGTCGCCGATCTCGTGGACCACATCTTTATAAAGCACATTCCCTACCATGTGGCTGATAATTTCCAACCCTTGTGCGATGGGAATGCCGCCGTGCACAAGGAGCGATGCCGCGTTCCCGAATCGCGCCATAATGACGGGCAGATATACTTTTTTTACGACGGGAAGACGAATTTTTGCCTCGTCCGCAAGCGCCTTGCCTTCGTCCGTTTCAAAATAGTCAACCAACACGAAACCAAGCGCGCCCACGCCGATGATGACCGCGATCCACCACTTGGAAAGGAAGTTCCCGACGGTGAGAAGCACCTGCGTGTACCACGGGAGCGCCACGTTATTTTCGGAAAAGACCGACCCGATGGAGGGAAACACAAAAGTGAGAAGAATGAACGCCACGACCACAAAGAGGCCGAGCACGATGCCGGGGTATATAAGCGCCGAGGATGCTTTGCCCGCAAGGTCGCCCTCTTTTTCCGTGTAGTCTGCAAGGAACGTCGCCACTTCGTTCAAATTTCCTGTGACCTCCGCCGCACGCACCATCTCTATGTAGTAATCCGGGAACACTTCCGACTGCCGCTCCATCGCCTGGGAAAATGAGAGGCCCGAATCCACGTCTTGCGCGATCTCCAAAATTGCCTCTTTAAGCCGCGTATTCGTGGTCTGCTCGGCAAGGATCTTCAGCGCGTTGTTGAGCGGCAGGCGCGCCTCAAGGAGCGTCGCGAGCTGGCGTGCAAAGATGATAATGTCCTTCCGCCGCGGGCGGTTGAGGAACGAATTGATGCGATCCAAACTCCCTTTTTGCTCCGCCGATTCCACGGAAAGCACGAAGAGATCATGCCCCGCGAGAATGTTCAGCGCGCCATCGCGGCTGCCGGCGTCCACAAAGCCGGCCTGGAGTTCGCCCGCTTTTGTTTTTGCCTGATACTTGAACTTCATTTCCTAAAAATTATGACCTCTCAAGAAGAATCCTCAATTCCGCAGGGTTCAACGAATAGAGCTCCGCGTTCTCGAGCGATATCTCCTTGTTCTTCACGAGGTTCACGAGCGAGCGATTGAGCGTCACCATCCCTTCCTGCAGGCTCGTTTCTATCACAAGATCTATCTGGTACGTTTTCCGTTCGCGGATGAGGTTGCGGATGGCGGGGTTCACGATCATAATCTCCATCGCAGGCACGCGTCCGCCCGAGAGCCGCGGCAGGAGCCGCTCCGAAACGATGGCAACAAGCGTCGCCGCGAGCTGGGACGTCACCTGGCCCTGCTGTTCGGCCGGGAACGAGTCAATGATACGGTCTATGGTTTGAGAGGCAGAGTTCGTGTGGAGCGTTGAAAGCACCAAGTGGCCGGTTTCTGCCGCCGTCATGGCGGTGCCGATGGAGACCGAATCGCGCATCTCGCCGATCATGACGACGTCCGGGTCCTGCCGGAGGATCGTGCGGAGCGCGGCGTGAAAGCTCATGGTGTCCGAACCCACTTCGCGCTGGGAGACGATGCACTTGTCCTGCGTAAACAGATATTCCACCGGGTCTTCAACGGTAATAATATGGTCCGAGCGTGTGTGGTTCACCTCGTCCAGGATCGCGGCGAGCGTGGAAGATTTGCCGTGCCCTGCCGGGCCCACCACAAGCACAAATCCCTGCGAAAGTTTTCCGAAATCGTGGAGAAGCGGTGGCAAATTGAGCTCTTCTATTGTCTTGATGCGGTTTGGCACGAGCCGGAGCGCAGCCGCAAGGTATCCCCGCTGGAAATACGCGTTCACGCGGAAGCGCGCCTTATCCTCAAAGCTGTAGGCAAAGTCTATCTGGCGCTGGGCTAAAAGCTTCTGCTTCTGCTCGGACGTTATCATTTCTCCAATGATGCCTTCCGCGATCTCCGGCGTCGTGATGGGCTCCTTTTGGAGCGGCACGAGGAGGCCGTCTATGCGGAGCGTGGGCCTGCGCCCCACGGCAATGTGGAGATCCGACGCATTCTGCTTCGCGCACGCGGTCAGGAGTTCCGCGAGCTTCCCTTTATAGTCATCCATGGGTTTATTTTAGCATATTTATATCCCGCGCGCGGCCCTAGTGGACCCATCGGGCCTTGCACCCGATTCACTACTTCTCAAGGGTAGCGGTTTTACTCGTTAAACTATGGGCCCATGGTCACTTGGGCAACTTCAAAGTAGCAAAAGATCCATTAAAACTATCTAAAAGAAATAAAAACGGCCGCTGAAGCAGCCATTCTTACTGAGAAGTAGTTATGAGCTCGTAATTTATACGAGCTACCGTTACCCGTTGTCAGTATAAGACCAAAAGATTAAACGTCAAGGGACGTTTAATAAATTTTTAATAAAACTGCACTCGAATGCCGAAGGCGAGGGGGCGGCATTTTTTTCGAACAGGTGCTTCCGAGTCCGCAGCGGGTTCAATAATATTACATGCTATAGCTCCTCCGTTTCTCTGACCACTTCCTCTATAGACACAAACCCATCCAGCGCCTTCATCACGCCATCCTGCCGCAACGTGACCATCCCCTGCGCCTTTGCTTCTTTGATGATCCTCTGCAAATTCGCGCCCTCAGCCACGATCTCGCCGAGCGCCGGCGTCATGCGGAGCACTTCGTAGAGCGCCATGCGGCCAAGAATGCCCTTCCCCTTGCACGTCGTGCACCCCTTTGTATGGAAAATTTTGTATGGCTCGTTGTATTTCCCCGCGATCTCCTGCTTCAGCCCTTCAAGCGTGTGTTGGATCACTTTCTGCAGGTCGGCAGAAGCTTCTTCGGCAAATTTACAATCCGGGCAGAGCTGGCCCACGAGCCGTTGGGCCATCATCAAGTTAAGAGAGACCGGCAAAAGGAATGGTTCAACCTTCATGTCCACGAGCCGCGGGATAACACCCGCAGAGTTGTTTGTGTGGAGCGTGCTCAATACCACGTGCCCGGTCAGGGCCGCTTGCACGGCAAGTCCCGCTGTCTCGTTGTCCCGAATTTCGCCGACCATAATGACGTCCGGGTCCTGCCGCAATATCTGCCGCAAGCCCGACGCAAAGTCGTAGCCGATCTCCGGCCGCACCTGCGACTGGTTGATGCCGGAAACAAAATATTCCACCGGATCTTCAAGCGAAACAATGTTCACATCCTCGTGGTTCAAACTTTGCAGGAAGGCATACAGCGTCGTGGTTTTTCCGGAACCGGTCGGCCCGGTAATGAGCACCATGCCGAATGGTTTCTCAAGCCCCGCCTTCACGAGTTCCAAGTTCCCGTAGCGCAGAGGCAAATTATCAAAGCTCTTCAGCCCCGCTTCGGGGTCAAGTACGCGGATGGCCACCTTCTCCCCGAGCGGCGTGGGGAAGGTCGCCACGCGGAAGTCGATGTCGCGGTCCAAAATGTGCGAACGGAACCGCCCATCCTGCGGCATGCGCGTCTCGTCGATCTTCAGGCTTGAGACGACCTTCACGCGCGAGACGACCGGCTGGGCGAGCTGGATCGGGAGCGACGCCACCTGGTGGAGATCGCCGTCCACGCGGAACCGGATGCGCAGCGAATTCTGCTGGGGCTCAATGTGCACGTCCGACGCCTTGGACGTAACCGCCTCGCGGAGCGTGTCCGCCACAATTTTAATGACCGGCCCTTCCTCGCTGCCGCCCGAATCCTCCAGACTTATCATTCGCTGGGCGCCTTCCGAACCGCCTGTTTTAAAATTGAGCGATTGGACCGCGTTTGCGATCTCCGTGCGGTACGGCGAATATTTTTTGAGCACCGCTTCCCAGTCGCCGTACGAAATGAGATAGACGCCAAGATTCATGTGGCCCTGCCGCGCAATGAACTTCAAAACCTCTTGCGCCTTGGAGTCATCCGGATGGAGCATGCCGACCACAAGCAAATTGTCTTGGAGCGAAACGGGGATCGCCTGGTACGTCCGTGCCGTTTCTTCGGGAATGGCCTCCAGGAGCTTTGCGTCAATGTCGTTCGGCGATACTTTTTTGTACGGTACCTTGAGTAGTGAACTCTTGAGCTCCGCGATCTTTACGTCATCCACCGCCCGGCTCTTGGCGATCACGGCTTCTATGGGTTCGCCGCTTATGATGGAGTCGCGTCTGAGCCGGTTTGCAAGCGTGGCATCCACAAGCCCGCCTTTTTGCATTTGTTGAAGGAGTTCTTCGGAGGTCATTATTCAATTCTAACATACGAAAAGGCCCTTATGGCGCGATGAACGGGTTCGGGCGGCCAACGGCCGCGGGACCGGACGGTGCGGGAAGCGGGAACGAAGGTGATTTGAGCGACGTGAACTGCGGGCTTTGGAGCACCGCCTGCGGACTGACCGAGAGTTGCGTGAGTGACGCTATTTCCGAAAAGCTCGCAGGGGGCGTGACGGTGGAGGTCCCCGCGGGCGCAAAGAAAAGATAGTATGCCGCCGCCCCGAGCACGATCAGCATGACAAGCCACCCCGCGGCCTGGGCGAGGCCTCTCGTATTGTTTTTCTCTTCTTCAATAATGATGGCCATGGTTATTGCAGCTGGTAATAGGTTTCGACCGTAAAGCTGTAGGTAAAAAGATCCGTCCCGCTCCCACCCTTTGTGCCTGCCGTCGCTCCCTGCTGGAGTGAGAACGATGTCATGTCAAAAATACGGACATTGGACTCAAGGTCCGCGAGGAACGTCGCAAAATTTTCGTAGCTTCCCGTAGCGGTCACCTGGAACGAAACATCCCCCATGGGCTTTACAATGGCGGCGAGCGTGGTCGCGCCGGAAGCGCCCATGGCGGCCTGCAGCTGAACGGTCGGGGGCGAAACGCTCATGTTTTGTATCGCGATGCCGTCATTCGCCGCAATGCCGTACACCTGGGCAAGCGCGCCCGAAACGTCCGGCCCCGAGGGCATTGCAAGTTCCAAGGCACTTTCCGTACCACTTTGGCTCTGCACGGTGCTCAATAACGATTGCGCCTGGCTCACGGTCTGCTGTTCCGTGGCCAAATATGCCTTATCGCTCACAAGCTGCCCTTTCGCCGTCATGAGGTCCCCGTACGCCGGCTCTATAAATTCAAAGAGTGCCAAAAGCGCGAACACCGCAAACGCGAGGGAAATGATGATGCTGAACAATCGTTTGGAGCTCTGTTGCATGGTGTTATGGGGTGGTGGTCGAGGCGGATGCCGCCGTGGACGACGGGACGGTGGCACCGAACACGAGCGGCGCGTTCATGGTAAGCGTGACGCTGAACTGCCACGTGTTGTTCGCCTGAAGAAGGGACACGGTGGATATTGTTGCCTGGGACACTTCCGGCGATGCTTCAAAGATCGCCATCTGCTGGTTCACGTCCGCTTCGCTCGCGGCGACCCCCGAAAGCCCGATCTGGTTCCCGGAAGAAAACGTGAAATGGGTGTAATACACATTCGCTTCGGTATTTTGCCCGAGCCATGTGAGAAGATGGGAAAAGTACACGTGGTTTGCAAGCGCCGATTGCACGTTCGCGACCTCGGAATAAAATGCCGCAAGGTTGGTCTGGTCCGAAGGAGAGATGGACGAGGCGGCAGCCGTGATCTCGGCATTCACCGAAGATATCTGCCCGTTCACGTACGGCTCGTAAAAAAGCGTGATGCCGAAGTAGACCGCGAGCGCGATCACAAGCAGCCCCAGGGAAAAAAGAAGTATTCCCACGGACCATCCCGGCGTTCTCGGTGATTCATGGGTCAGGCGGTCTATGACTTGTTGGGGAAGCGGCATTTTATTGAAAATTTATAACTTTTTATAGGAATGATTTGATCCCGAGTCCCAGCGCCACCGTCATCACTGGATTCAGCTCCGCGACGAGCGGTGCGAGCTCGGCCGCATACTCAAACTGGACGAAGGGCGCAGCTTTCACGACGGGCATCCCGAACTCTCGCTCAAAATATTTCTCAATGCCCAGGAGGTTCGCGCCACCGCCCGAAAGGACAACTCGTTCCGCCTTGGCCGCCTGGGCGAACTGCTGAGCGAAGGTGAACTGCGCCTTCTTTACTTCATTAATTATAGCATCCAGGAACGGCATCATTATTGTGGACAGTTCATAGTTCGGGCCAGTACCCAAAATGCCGCGTTCCTTCTTTAATTCCTCCGCGCGGAGCGGGTTCACGCTCAAACTCGTGGCAAGCGCCTGCGTGAGCGAGGCCGACGCGAAATCGCTCTGCGCGTTCCAGAGCAGCTGCCCCTTTTCCATGAAGATAATATTCGTGGAACGGCTGCCTATGTCCACAACGATCGTGGGCGTTCCGTCACCCGAAAACATCCTCGCGAGACTGATGCTTTCCATCTCGAGCGCCTGAAGCACGAGCCCCGCCGCTTTGAACATCCGCTGATATTTTTGGATCTGCTCCGTAGGCACCGATATCAAAAGCATTTTTTGGTGGACGAATCCCTGCTCGTCCTGGTATTCCGCGACCTTCATCCAATCCAACGCCACTTCCGAAAGCGGCAGCGGCACATATTGTTTTGCCTGGTAGAGCATCGCCTTCTCCACTTCTTTGGCGTCCATTTGCGGAAAATCAATAACGGTCGTGAACACGGCGAAGGGCGGGAGCGACGCGATCGTGCTCTTGGTGCCCGTTCCCATTTCGCGAACGACTGTTTTTAAAAGTCCCACGATGTCCGCCTCGAAGATCTTTAAACTGCTTGTCTGGAGCGCCTGGTTGGCGCGCGAAAGATAACCGCTTGATTCCAGGAGGCCGTAATTCGTGACCTGCGGCCGCTTGCCCCCCTTCCGTACCTCCACCACCTTTATAGAAGTGGTGCCAATGTCCACGCCAAGGTAAGAAGAGGGATGGGATGAAAAAATATTAAAAAGGCCTGCCATTTTTAGAACGTTTTAATGCCTATTTGTTTATCATCATACCATGAAGCTCCATCTTACGGACGTGCTCGCGTCTATTTTATTCCCGCGCAGGTGCTTGGGATGCGGGAAAAGCGCGGCTTGCGGCGCGGGCGCGGGTTTTGGCGCCGGGAACGGGACGGTGCTCTGTGAAACCTGCCGCGGGCAGGTCACGATCGCCCGCACCCTTTTCTGCGGTGCCTGCGGCGAGCGACTTTTTGGCGGAAAGGCATTGTGCCATCCCGATTTTCCCTACGTTCTTGGCGCCGCGGCACAATACGACAACCGCCCGCTCCGGGCACTCGTCCACGCACTCAAGTTCCGTGCCGCGCGCAGGGCCGCGGAACCGCTCGCCTCTATAATAAAGGAATATCTCGCGTCTGTTGGCTCGCTTTTTGACGGTTTTCACGATTTCGTGGTGATTCCCATCCCCCTTTCGCGCCGGCGGCTCCGGACGCGGGGGTTCAACCAGGCAGAACTTCTTGCGAGACCCGTCGCGGCGTATCTTGGCCTGCCGTGCGACGGCTCAACACTCATACGTATCCGCCACACCAAGCCACAGACAGAAACAAAAAGCGCTCATGAACGCCAGGAGAACCTGCGCGAATGTTTTTTCGTCCGGCGGCCGCTCGCGGGAACAAACATCATTCTTATAGACGATGTGACCACGACTGGAACCACGTTCCTTGAGGCGGCGACCGCGCTCAAACGCGCGGGGGTGGGGACCGTGGTCGCGCTTGCGGCCCTGCGGGCCTAGTTGGTAGCGCTCGTTACGCGGTGGTAAGATAATCCCATGGCATCATTTGAAATAAAATGGGAAGCGCCGGAATTTGAATACCGCGAGAAGGGTGTCTCGTGGTACTGGCTCTCTATTATTATCGCCGCAATTATCGTCGCATTCTCCGTGTGGGAAAAAAATTTTCTTTTTGGGCTTTTCATCGTGCTCGCGGAGGTCCTCTTTATTGTCTGGGGCAACCGCACGCCGCGCATGATCTCTTTCACGGCGAACGAAACGAGTATCACTATCGATGATATCCGCTCATATTCGTTTAGGAACTTTGAAACTATGAGCGTGGACACGCCCGCGGACGGTTTCGCCGAAATGGTCTTCGTGTTCCGCGCGCGCTTCAAAACGCCGCTCAAAATCCTTTTTCCTGCCGAACACCTCGCCGCCTTCCGCGCCAACACAAAAACAATATTGAAGGAAGTCCCCTACGAACCCACGCTCCTCGATTCTATTGAAAAGTTGCTCCGGTTCTAATAAAGAAGCAACGCAGGGCGGATTTGAAAAGAGTACTAAGAAGGGCTCTTTTCAAATCCGCCCTGCGTTGCTCGTGGTGCCCCCGCGAGGAATCGAACCTCGATTACAAGATCCGCAATCTTGCGTCCTATCCATTGAACGACGAGGGCTTAGGTCTTGAGCATACTAGACGCGGGCCAAATTTTCAATATTGATAATTTTCAAAAACAATATACAATGAGTTCGTAAAGCGGGTATCGTATAGCGGCTATTATGGTACCTTGCCAAGGTACAGATACGGGTTCGACTCCCGTTACCCGCTCAGCACAGAAAGGAAAATCCCCTTCGCAGCCATGGGCTCTTTTTAATGGCCACGAAGGGGATTTTCCTTTCTGTGCCTCGCATATCGACGGGGAACTTTTGCCCACCGCTATGAAAAAGCCCGCCAAAATTTTGTCGGCGGGCCGTGCGCACGTTGCGTGCGCATCATTCAAGAATGCTTGGTGAGATTGATGCTGATGGAGCCCCCTGCAAATATCCCGCTGTACTGGATGACCGCCGCGTAGCTCGGCGCCTCTCCCGGCACCCCTCTTACAAATACGAAGCCGGGCCGCACGATCATCTGGGAATCGGAAACTCCGAAATACTCCTTGAGAAGCGGACGGAGCGTGCGTTCCGTGATCCCCCGCCTCAACTTGAGGACAACATTCTCGATCGTGTCGGGCACGCTCGATTTTGTTTGTTGGGTGCGATCGCGAGTGTCTTCCACGGCCTCGCCAAGCTTTTTTACAAGGAACCTTCTGAGTGTCATCTGCTGTATGGCCATCTCTGCTCTCCTCGCCTTTAAAAAAATCTGTGTTATTACAAAGAACAACTAACTATTACCATGTTCAGCAGTTTGCGTCAACGATATCATTTTGTTACCATACGCGGATGGTACTCGGTGTTGATTGCGGCGATGTAATCTTTTATACCTGGGGCGGCAGTGTGCCGGGGTCGCTCGCAAATTTGCGGGAGATCGCGGCTTCCGGCCGCTTCAAAGAAATTCATATTGTATCCAAAGCTCACCCCATAACACGCGCAATCTTCCTCGCGCGCCTCAAGGCGCTCGATTTTTGGAACTCCACCGGTATCCCGCGGAGCAACCTGCATTTCTGTATGCGCTATGAAGACAAGGCGGCCATTTGCGCCGACCTTGCCGTCACGCATTTTGTGGACGACCGCCTGCAGGTGCTCAACACCCTCACGACCGTCCCCAATCGCTACGCGCTCCGCGAGGGCGGCCCGCGCGCGGAAGAGGCGGAAAAATATAAAGCGGCTTACGACGCAGTAACGCGCGTCAATTCGTGGGAGGAATTGCGGCAACTTCTTTGACCTCGGGGCCGTAAAAGAGTATAATCAACGAATAATCACCATGCCCTAAAAAGAGGGCATTTTGTTTGGAAAAATAGGCGTAAAAGCCCCGAAACATGAAATACGCAGGCGTTGCAGTAACCAGTAACCAGTTATAACGTTCCCTATGTTAGACGGTGAACAAGCCATTATAAAGCAGGCCGTCGGGGGTAAATCCTCGGCATTTGGCACGCTATTTGAGCATTACCAACCGATGATCTATCGGTTCGTCCTTGTGAAAGTTGCGCGCCGTGAGGATGCCGAGGATATTACCCACCAGGTGTTCCTCGCCGCATGGCAGAACATCAAGGGATACAAATATCAGGGACATCCGTTCTCCAGTTGGCTCTACCAGATCGCGCGGAACCAGGTCGTTGACCACTATCGCGCGAAGAAGAACGAAACCAGCTTGGAAAAGATGGATCCCGAGTATTTTGTCCTTCCCGCGAGCGCGACGTTCGACCTTTCGCTCAAGCTGGACGTAGAGAAAGTAAGGAAAGCGATCGGCGAGCTCAAGTCGGATTATCAGGACATCATCGTCTTCCGCTTTATAGAAGAACTCTCATTGAAAGAAATTGCGCAGATGCTCCACAAGAGCGAGGGTGCAGTAAAACTCATGCAGCACCGCGCAATAAAAGAACTTCAGCGGATCATGGGCGAAAGCGAAGAATAAAAGCTATGAACATCCAGGAAATCCTCAAACAATTTAAGAATATTGAACCTGACGCGTCCTATTCAGCCACTTCCAAGCGGGCGATTTTGGCTGTGGAGCCCGGTGCCACGCGGAAGCCCTGGACCGTGCGTCGGACCATCCTCACTATCGTAGAGACCGGCGTGGCCGTGGCGCTCACCGTATTTTTCATATTCATCGTGCTCGGCGGGCTCCCCGGCTCCGAACTTGCGCCTATGAAGTATTCCGCAATTGACCCCTCAAGCTTGCACGCGGAAGCAGAAGCTATTGATATGCAGATAGAGCTCGCCCAATTGAACTACAGCGAACCCGCGGCCGAGTCCACGGCGCCGATCACGAGCGTGTCCGTAAGCTCTTCCACGGCAGGCGCAACGACTCCCGCAACCGCATCGCTCTTTGCGTCTTCCACGGCCATAAACGGCGTCCCGGGCGCGGGAGCAAGCTCAAGCGCCACGAGTTCCGCAACTACGACGGTTACTCTTGACCAGGCCCTCCAGGCGCTTGGCCAATAGGCATTCGGCCGTTTTTATTGTAAGCTAGTATCCGATAACCAAACCCGTGAACTATTCCAAAACCGCTTTCATAGGTGCGCTGTTCGCCGCGTTTTTCCTCGCTGTGGGCGTTTTGGCTGCCCCGCTTGCCCAAGCCCAGACTGTGGCACAGGCCGCGACCCCCACGTGCACCATCACGCAGGATGATCTCGCGGCAATAGCCGCCGCGCAGGCACAGAGCCTCACCGCCGAACTTGCGGCCCGGAAGGCGCTCCTCACCCGCATCATCACGTGCGCGGAAGAGAACGTCCAGGCGCTCCAGACGGACCTCGCAGGCGTCCAAACGAACGCGGCCACCGCCGCGCTCCAATCCCAGCTCTCCGGCAAATTGGATGACGCCATGAACTACTACGGCCTTGAGTTCGCAAAGGTGAACAATGCCGGCATTGCGGGCACGGAAGGGGTAGCGAACGAGATCCTTGCGTGGCGGGCCGGCACGTACGATCCCCTTGCAGACCAGGTCGCCAACTTCGTCCTGTGGTCCGAGAATCAAAACCTTTTTACGACCGCGCAAAACCGCCTCGGCGAGGTACAAAACCTGGTCTCATTTATGGAACAAGCCGCGCCGAACCCTGACCTCGCGCAGGATCTCACGAGCGCGCAGTCGCTCATCACGACCGCAGTCCAAGAAAACAACTCCGCGGAAAACGCGCTCATGCAGTCCGAACCATCCGAAGCGACCCTCTCGCTCATCACCTCTTCGCTCCAATCGCTCTCGGACGCCTACCAGAAATTTTCGAACATAAGCACCATCGTGCAGCAGCTTCTCCCCGCCGCATCCTCGGCCTCCGGACAATAAGGGTGGCTAAGAAAGGATGCACATATAACAAAGGGGGGTTTTGAAAAGAGCCCTTCTTAGTACTCTTTTCAAAACCCCCCTTTGTTATATGTGCCGACTTTATTTGACTGCCTCCTTGAGGAGCTTTCCCGCGCGGAACTTCGGCTTTACGGACGCCTTGATCTGTATCTTTTCGCCCGTCTTGGGGTTCCGGCCTTCGCGCGCCGCGCGCTTGTAGACCCGGAAGGTCCCAAAGCCCGCGATGGCGACCTCTTCGCCACGCCCAAGGGTCTTCACGATGGTCTCAAAGACCGCTTCCGTGGCCTTTTCCGCCGCCGATTTCGTCTCGATCTCCGCGGCCTTCATGACCGCCTCAACCAATCCCTTTTTGTTCATTGAGCATTATCCTTTGATTTCCCGACCTTTGGTGATTTGAGTTCCCCATAAGTATAGCAAAATAAGGGGTATTTGGCGACAAGGGGGTCAACTGGCCTCACGTTGAGGCTAATTCTGATCACCCCGTTTGGTATCGCAATTTGCGATGTCAAAAGCCGAACTTCTTTTCCTCCCGATCCGGCAGCTCCTCCATCGGCTGCTCTATCAGTTTTCGAATCGCCCCGAAGATAAGCTCTATCTGTCCGCCCTGTTCCTTCTGCTCCCGTTCAAGATCGTCCAGCCGCCGCAGAAGTTCGGCATGGCTCGCAAGAAGTTCCCGCAGGCGGGCAAAGACGCGCATAATAGCGATATTTACCCTGATAGCTTGCTCGCTTTTAAGGACGCTGGAGAGCATCGCCACGCCTTGCTCCGTGAAAACGTATGGCAGATATCGTCTACCGCCCCAACTTGAGGTTCCAATTTGGAACCTCAAGTTATCCGCCTCTCCTTGCGTAAGTTTAAACATAAAATCTTGAGGAAAACGGCCGAGATTCCGTTTCACTGCTTTATTGAAATTTTTTGTTTCAACGCCATAGAGTTCCGCCAGATCGCTATCCAATATGACCTTCCGGCCGCGGATAAGGTAAATTCGCTGCTCAATTATCTCGAGCGGGATCGCGGGCGATGAGCTTGCTGATCTTTCGGGCATACCCCTTCATACCACGCCTGCATTAAAAGATTGTTAAAAGGAATCGGTTCCCCGCCGCAAATTCCCTCCCACGCAAAAGGCCCCCAATAAAGGGGGCCTTTTGATTTCTTCTCCGTCACAAGCGGAGAGAAAGTGCGTCGAACTAGGAGTTCTGAGCGAACGTGATCGAGTTCACGTTGAGCGGAACAAGCGTCGTCGGCAAGCTAACCGTACTCGCGCCGCTTGCTTGGCCGGCGTCATAGTACTGCGTGCTCGTCGTGTTCTGGATTGTTACACCCAAGCTGACCGAAGCGTTGCCCGTCGCTACCCCAACGCCATTCGCCGTGTCGTTCAAGCGGAGCGTGAACACATAGGACGAACCACCGGAGACCACGAACGGAGTCGAGGTCGTGTTGAAGGTCCATATAAGCGTACAGGCACCCGTAGAAGAACACGAAGTCGATGTGACCGTCGCGTTATCATTCGCGACAACATCCAGGTTGTTCTGGTCGAGGAGGTTTACATCTGCCGCGAATGCGGAGGATGAAACCGCGCTGCCCGTGAAGTTGAGAGTCAAATTCTTCAACATCGCAGAGCCTGCGCTGTTTGCCGTGAAGGTGATGTTTGCAAGACTGTCCACCGCCGATTTCGTACGACCCGTGGTGTTGCCAAGGGCCGTCGCACTCGGGGTGAGCGTCGTGCGGAGCACCGTCATGGTGTTACCTGTCGCGCCACCGGAGACATTCGTCACCGGGAAGTTGGAACTTGCGCCCAACGCCGTAATGGACGAGGTCGCCAAGTTGAAGGTGGAAGTCGTGTCGTCTACTCCAGTACTACCGATGGAGTTGTACGACGCTATGTCACCCTTCAAGCTAAGCGTAAGCGAATTCGCTTGCGGGATGATGACCGGAGTCGCGAAGTGGAATGTGTACGTGAAGCCCGTACCCGTGCTGGACGCGGAGCCGGATGTACCGACCACCGTGGAGCCGTTGTAGAGCGTCACATTCTGGTATGCCGAAGTCGTCGCAGAGGTTACCTGACTGATCGTGAGATCGGTCACTTTCACCGGCTCGATGTTGGAGGTTTCCGACAAGCGGTATGCCGCCAACGTGTTACCAGTGGAACCCATTACGAGTTGGCTCGACGCCGGAGCGGAAGAGTCAAGACCAATCGATACCTGCGTGTTGCCTTGCGTCGCAATCGTCAACTGCTGACCGACAGGCGTCGCGGTGCACGATACCGAGCCGTAAGAAACAATGCTCGTACCGGAGCAACCAGTTATCTGCGTCGCACCAGCAGGTGAGGTCGGAATGGACGCTGAACTCGTCGCACTCGAGAGAATGTCGCCGTACACGTCAACATAGGTCGTACCGCCGGCAGGGACCGTGAAGGCCGTGCCAGAGAAGGAATACGTACCATTGTCGGGTACCACGCCATACGTGTTGCCGAACTGCGCGCCGTTTACCATAACCTTGAGGTTCTGGATGTCCGACGTTTCCGCGTTGCTCACGGTGTTCGGATACACCTTCAAGCTTAATGTGTTGATCGTTACGCCACTCGCGGACGAAGCCGTGAAGGCGTACGAACCAATGTGAGCGCCCGAAGTGTTCGGCGTAACGGTTTGGCTACCGTAGGCCGAATTGGCGGTCACGCCAAGCAAGCTGGACTGCAAGGAAAGCGAGCTCCCCTGCGCGCCAGAGCTGTTGCTCTGGGCGTTTGAGATCATGCCCTGCAAGTTGCCAGATTCAGTCAAGAGACTACCCACCACCGAGCCGAAGGTCGCACCAGCCGGAAGTGACTGGATGTCAGCCTTGAGCGAAAGGACGCGGGTCGTGTTCGCCGGAATGATGTAGTTGATCGGTGAACCAGAGGTTCCGAAACAATCAACATAATTCACAGTGCTCGCCGTGATAGTGCTCTGGCCAGCGCTGGTTGTCGAGTAACCTGATAGACCCGTCGTGTTATCACACGAGTTGCTCGACGGAGGCGTGTTGATGGTACTACCCACCTGGCCACCCGCATCGTCAACCAATGCGATGTTCTTCACGAAGGAACCTATGCTGGTTGCACCAGAACTCGTTGCAACACCAGTGAGGGACAACTGGAAGCCAAGGAATTTGACCTTGACGGGCTCACCAGCTGCATAGACGTCAAACTTCGCTATCGTGACACCAGACTGGCCAACGGCAATGTTGCCCGTGGGCGTACCGGAATCCTGCGATACCGTAATCTGACCCTGCTGAATCATCACCTCATAGGCGGTCTGGTTGTTCAGGCCGCTGCCCAACGTTACCGCAATCGGTACGTTGTACTGCGAGTCAACCGCGTTCACGTCGTAGGAGTTCAAGATTTCGAACTGGAAGTTCTTGTTCGGTGAACCCATGACGTCCGCGTACACCTGCACGTTGTTGTTGCCGGTGCTAAGCGATGCCGGAGCAGAAGCGAGGTTGAAGTAAGCCGTGCCGTTCTGCGAAACGGTCGCCAAGGTCGGTCCGACCTGCGTGCCGTTTACAAAGAGCTTCACGTTCCGGATGTCGCCATTGCTGGCAGAACCGATGACCGTGAAGTTGAGGCCTTCAAGCCAGGTCAAACTGTTCTGACCATTGAAGGTTCCTGCCCACACGATGTTGTTCTGCGTTCCCGCAGTAACCTGCGTCGCGATGGAAGAAGATTGGATCGTCAAGCCCGCAACGGGCGGGTTGCTGACCGTCGTCGCCGTGAACGTGTTGCCGTTCAAGGGGAACGAACCGGACGGCGTGAGTGAATTGTTGTTCACATCAAACGCCGTGATGTCCGAAGCGGAGTTCACGGAGAAGCTCACCGTGTTCCCAGGCGAAAGGCCCGGAGCAGGGTCGATAGCAACTTGGAGCGTTACCGTTTGCCCAGCCGGAACCGAAAGGTTCATGCCGGAGAAAGAGATTACGCCGCTGCTAAGCGAATTGTATTGGTAGAGCACCTGACCGTTTTGGATCAAGTACGCACCGTTGATTGAAGCATCTGAGAGAACGCCATTCTTGTGGACGTTTATCTGCGAGACCGTTACTGCACCCGAGTTGGATGCCGTAAGGCTTATCGCAAGAATCGGAATGCGAGCTGCTGCCGTGTTGCCGGAAGCCGACGTCACGAGCGAACCCGCCGCCGGGTTTGTGGAAGCAACAGAGACCGAGAGACCAGTCGCCGGAACGGTCGTACCGGTTGTGCCGGTCGTCGTGCCAGTGCCCGTGCTCGTCGTGCTCATTGCGTTGATGAATGCCCTGGTCTTAGGACCAAAGTATCCAGCAGTCGGGGTAATACCGTTCGCTGCCTGGAACGCAGACACAGCCGCTTGGGTAAGAGTACCGAAGTAGCCGGTCGGCGCCGAGACCGCGGTGAGGTATCCTCCGCTGATCAAGAACTGTTGGAGCTGCGTCACTTCGGCGCCGGTTGAACCAATGGTGAGGTCAGTGGTGAAATCGTACGTCATTGAAGAAGTGGTCGTGCTACCCGTCGAAGCGTTAAGCTGCGACTGCAGTTGCTGGATCTGCGCGAGCAAAGCCGCGATCTGAGCCTGAAGGTCAGACGTTGACTGTGCGTTCGCGAGGGGGAGGGCAGCGATGCCGAGCGCCCACACGAGGGTGGTCGCCGTCAAAGCTACCGAAACTAACTTTTTACTATTCATTTATTAATTTAATTTTTCGACAATTTTTAGAAGATATCGACCGTTTGGCCGTCGACCTTTTAGTTTTTAAACTGTTTTAGGAACCGCCCTCTCCATCCTTATCCGCGATCGCTGTGAGGTGACGACAGCGGGAAGAAGGGAGAAAACGGGATCGTTATCAGGGGGATGTGAGGGGATAAAAAAGAAAAAACTCGCTTTTGGGCGAGGCTGTTTCCAATAACCAAACCTGGCAAAATTGCCGGGTTTACTAGTGAATAAGGTATTGGGGTCAGCCTCACACCGACCTCTAACCTTTGCTTGTATTATAACGCAAATACGTAGGAAAGGTTACCTTTTTATGCCTATTTGCGCAACCTTCCCTACCGGGGGCGGTAGAACACCATCGGGCCACCACTCCCCACCCTCTCCACCAAGTTTTGCTCCACGAGGGATTGCAGATCGTAGCGGATGGTCCTTTCGCTTGCATCCGGCAAAAGCTCAACTATCTCTTTTAATCGGCAATTGCCGGATTGCCTGATTTTCTCCAAAATTGCCGTTTGCCGCATTGCCGGATTATCATTGCCGGATTCACCGTTGCCGTTATCAAATTTCAATTCCGGCAAATCAGCCGGTGGTTCGTTTTGCCGCATTGCCGGTTGCCGGATTGCCGAATTGCCGCTTGCCGCATTATTATTCTTTGCCGCATTGCCGGATTGGCTTTTGCCGTTTGCCGGGACACTTGCCGATTTGCCCGCGCCGCCACCGCCAAAAAGCGGCTCCTGTTTTTTAGAAAAAATATCCTCCAATGACACCTCTTCGGAGGATCCCGTCCTAACCGGCAAAACCGTAAGCTCGCTCAAAGCACCGAGCTCGGTTTTTATGGTTTCCGCATTCCCTGGATGGATGAATCCAATACCCTCTCCGAACCCCACGAGATAGCCGATTGCCGTTGCCGCATCCTGCATCTTTGCCCCGTTGGCGTCTATGGCCTCATTCAGCAAGCGAAGCGCTTGCCGCTCCAATGATTCGGCAAAGGCCGCGTTCTGGAGCTTCGCCCCAATCCGGAAAAGGGCATAGCATATTTCATATGCCTTTATTATTGCCGGATCCGTTTTGCCGGATTGCCGGTTGTCTTGCCGATTGCCATTGCCGTTTTGCCGCATAGGCCAGAGTATAATCCGGCAATCCGGCAAAGGCAAGGACCCTCGTCTTTACCCGCAAATTTTTCGCCCCCCCCACTAAAGCCCCCATTGTGCCGAACCCAAAATCACGGCAAAAAGGATCAGAACCACGGTTATCGTGGTAAGTGCCTTGGTCCTTTCAAATGTCCCAAAAAGATAATCCGGGATAAGGTCTATCACGAGGATGACGACGAGAAAAACGGCGAGCATTTGATACACAAAGTCGAGTGGCAAAAAGAGCCCCACGATCGTTGCCTGCCAGACAAGGGAAAAAATAAGCCAAAGCGCCATGCGTTCTCCGCCGAGGTCGGTGCCTTGACCCGTACCCCCTCTTACCAGATTCCTCGCGAGGAGCGCCACGAGTATCGCCGTAAACAGTGCGTACCAGAGTGCCGCGCCGCTGATACCTTGTGGAAACGCCATGTAGAAATCCCGCAGGAGCAGGAAGGAAAGGACGAGCACGAGCAGTTCGTGCGCCGAGCGGCGGTCAATGAGGAGCAGGTCTTTTATAAGGAGAAGGAAATAGAACACGGCGCCAAAGACAATGATAAAGAGGGGGTCAGGCGCCTGCACGTAGGTAGTGATGAGCAAGACAAAAAAAGGCACGGCAAGCTTGCCGGCCTGGAAGAGCGGAACGAAGTAGAGATAGAGCGCAATAAGGAAAAACAGCCAGAACGGCAGCAAAAACCAGGCAACGGCAAAAACCGCCGCTCTAAGAACTAAAGACCAGTGAATCTGCTTTGAAATTGACCTTAACTTTTCCGCCATCCTTGAATTCGCCGCGGATTATTTTGTCCGCCAGCTTATCAAGAATAACTTTCTGCATGAGCCGTTTCAAGGGACGTGCGCCGAATTCCGCGCTGAACCCCTCTTTTGCGATGTATTCCCGCGCCGCCGGCTCTATCTCCAGCTTGATGTTCCGGTCGCTGAGGCGCTTTTCAATAAGCTTGATCTGAATCTCCACAATCTTCTCAATGTCACGCCTGCGGAGCGGGTTAAAAATGACTACCTCGTCTATGCGGTTCAAAAACTCGGGCCGGAAGCTCTGCTTGAGCGCTTCCGTCACCTTGTCCCTGTAATCCCCCTCTTCCGGCGATGCCTCGGCGCTCGGGGCGCTAAACCCGATGCGGGACATGGCCCTGAGGTACTGGCTGCCCACGTTGGAGGTCATAATAATGATGGAATTCTTGAAGTTCACGGTTTTCCCCTTGCTGTCCGTGAGCCGCCCATTGTCCAGCACTTGGAGAAGCAAATTGAACACCTCCGGGTGCGCCTTCTCAATTTCATCAAAAAGGATAAGGCTGTACGGCCGGTGACGGATGGTCTCCGTGAGTTGGCCGCCTTCCTCGTGGCCCACGTAGCCCGGGGGTGAGCCGATAAGCCGGGAGACCGCGTGACGCTCCATGTACTCGGACATATCCACGCGCACAAGCGCTTTATCGTCGTTGAACATGAATTCCGCGAGCGCGCGGGCGAGCTCGGTTTTGCCGACGCCGGTGGGGCCGAGGAACATAAAGGAGCCGATGGGGCGGTTTTCGTCGGACAAGCCCGCGCGCGAGCGGCGCAGGGCGGATGCAACGGCTTCTATTGCCTGCTCCTGGCCGACCACGCGGCCGCGCAACACGTCTTCAATTTTTACGAGTTTTTCTGAGTCTGTTTCCAACATCCGCTTCAAAGGAATGCCGGTCCAGACGGAAACCACAGCCGCCACGTCTTCTTTGTCTACCGCTTCCTTGAGAAAACGGTCGCCTCCCGCATCATGCGTAGCGCCTTCCCGCGCGGTCGCGCGCGTCCGTTTTCCTTTTGCCCCCGCCGCGCCTCCGCCAAAATTCTTCTTTTCAAATATCTGGAAATCCTTTTCCGACTGCGGCAATTCGCCGTACATGATCTGCGCCACGCGCTCCAAATTGCCCTCGCGCTCCGCAACCTCCGCTTCGTGCTTCAAATTTTCCACCTTCTGGCGGAGCTGGTGCAGTGTTTCAAATTTTATTTTTTCCGAGTGCCACTTACTGGAAAGTTCGTCGTTTTGTTCTTTCAGTTTTGCGATCGCCTCATCAAGCTCTTTCATGCGCGCACTCGTCTTCACGGCACCCTCCTTCATGAGCGCTTGTTTTTCTATCTCAAGACCCGTGAGCTGTCGGCGTACCGTGTCTATTTCTTTGGGCAAACTCTCGGATTCCAAGCGTCGCGCAGCAGCCGCTTCGTCAATCAAGTCCACTGCTTTATCGGGTAAAAAGCGGTCGGTAATGTAGCGTGCAGAAAGGTTTACGGCTTCAATGATTGCCTCGTCGCTGATGCGCATGCCGTGGTGGATCTCATATTTTTCCTTGAGGCCGCGCAAAATGGAAATGGAATCTTCAATGGACGGTTCCTCAACCATGATCGGCTGGAAGCGCCGTTCCAGCGCGGCATCTTTCTCTATATATTTCTGATATTCCCGGATGGTCGTGGCGCCTATGGCGTGCAGTTCGCCGCGCGCGAGGGCCGGTTTAAGCAGGTTGGACGCGTCTATTGCGCCTTCCGCAGCGCCCGCGCCCACAATGGTGTGTATCTCGTCTATAAAAAGGATTATCTGTCCCGCGGCGTTCTTTACTTCTTTCATGAACGCCTTCAAGCGGTCTTCAAATTCACCGCGGAACTTGGTGCCCGCAATGAGCGAGCCGAGGTCCAGCATCAACACCTGCCGCCCTTTGAGCGGTTCCGGCACGTCGCCGGAGGCAATGCGCTGGGCAAGGCCTTCCACGATGGCGGTCTTCCCCACGCCCGGTTCGCCTATCAAACACGGATTGTTCTTGGTCCGGCGCGAAAGCACCTGCATCAAGCGGCGCAATTCATCCTGGCGGCCGATCACGGGATCAAGCTGGCCCGCTTTGGCCTTCTCGCTCAAATTGATCGCGTATTTTTCCAAAACCTGGAATTTGCTCTCGGGCGTTTCGTCCGTCACGCGCGAGGAACCGCGGAGCTGCGCCAATATCCTGAACGCGCTCTCGCGCCGCATGCCGAACTTTTCCAGGAGCGAGCGGGCGCCGCCCTGCACATCAAGCAACGCGAGCAATAAATGTTCGCACGAAACAAATTCATCCTTTTGCTGGGCCGCCACCTTTGCCGCCTGGTCCAAGATCTTCATGAGCTCTTGGGAAAGATAGAGTTGGCCCACCGCGCCGGAAGCAAGGATGGGCGGAATGCGGTCCAATTCCTGCTCGATCTGTTCATCAAGCTTCTCCAAGTTCACGCCGGACCGTTCCAAAACCGGTACGACAAGCGATTGCTCGTCCGTAAGGAGCGCCGCCAAAAGATGAAGGCCGCGCAGTTCGCCGTGATTCTTTTTTGCGGCAATGTCCTGCGCGTTCTGGAGTGCTTCTTGTGCTTTTATGGTAAAACGATGGAAGTTTGGCATGGTGTGGTCTTTCTATTGATTATAACGAAATGCTATGGCAAAAAGTTCCCATTGTCAATCTCCGGGCGAGACTGCTAATATGCCTGATTTCTGGTGCTTGTCTTTACGGGGACGTGGCGTTCCTCCTGCGGGAACGCCACTCATGCTTCGCCGAACATCTCTGCATAAGAATGCAGAGACCATGCATGTTCGGCGAAGAATGCCCCTTTAAAGACAAGCACCAGAAATCAGCTTAACTTTAGGTTCATTAAAATTTGATTAAAAGATGTTTGGCTTCTTCTCATACAAGGGTATTGTCTAAATGAAAGCAGCGTCCAATTCCCTTGGGCAAAAAATCTCCGTTTATATTTCTCCATTCTAAAAATTTTTAAATAGTTTTAATGGCCGCTTTGCTATGGTACGAAAGCCCGTGTGATGGGCCCATCGTTCATGGAATAGGACTCTGTTTTTGCCAAAACGGAGAAGCGGGTGCGAACACCGCTGGGTCCACACGGGTGCGGCCGCGTTTCTACGACCCTGCCGGACGCGTGCCGAGCGTGACTTGGAGCGTGATGGTCTTGCCCGCGCGGTTGATGGTGAGCGTAACCGCGGTTCCGGGATTATATTGTGACACCACTGCCGCAAGGTCGTTGTTCTCTAAGCTGGTACCGTTCACTGCCGTGATGATGTCCTCCGCCTGCACGCCGGCTTTTGCCGCCGGAGAGTTGGGTTCCACGCCGGGACCGGTGGAATCGCCGCGCACGAGCGCGCCGTAATCAACGGGCAGGCCTTGCTGCTGCGCAATGTCCGAGGTCACGGGGATGTAGCGCACGCCGAGATATGCCGTCTCGATCTGGCCGGTTGATTCAACGGAGCTGATGTCATGCTTGGCCTGGTTAATGGGAATGGCAAAACCAATGTTCTCTGCGTCCGAGGCGATCGCGGTATTAATGCCGATCACCTGGCCTTCCAGGTTGAGGAGCGGTCCCCCGGAATTGCCGGGGTTGATCGCGGCGTCGGTTTGGATGACGTTTTCTATCGTTTCCTCCGCGCCGGTGTCGGGCGCCTGCGCGGTTACAGTCCTCTCGAGGCCGGAAACCACGCCCACGGAAACCGTGTTGGAGAACTGGCCGAGTGCGTTTCCTATCGCAATGGCAGTCTGGCCGAGCTGGAGCCCGTCCGAGTCGCCGAGCGTGACCGTGGGGAGGTTACTCGCGTCAATCTTCACGACCGCGAGGTCTTGGTCCGGATCGCGCGCGAGCACGGTCGCGTTATATTGCGTACCATCGTTTGTGATCACGGTGTACGAAGCGCTCGCGTCGGAAACCACATGCTTGTTGGTGAGAATGAGTCCATCGGAAGAAATGATGAAACCGGAACCGCCGCCCACCTGCTGGAGCTGGGTCTGCCCGGTGTCGCATGGCTGGGTCATATCGGACGAACTGCCGTTACCCAAAAACTGCTGGAATTCGGGAGGAAGATCTTCAAATGGGTTGTAGGGGCACTGTTCAACCACCGGTACATTTTCGGAAATGATGATGGAAACGACTGCGGGCGACGCGTTCTTGGTTGCGGTGACCACGGCGTTCTCATAATCGGCAACGGGTTGATACAGCGAAACGCTGGAGGATTGGTTGGCCGCGGGAGCCGCGTTGCCAGACCCCAAAATACCAAATGGCAGTGCGGGGAACGAAAAAAGTTGGCTAAAGAAATCCGTAATCCCGTTCGCCTGCGCCTGTGGCGCGTTGAGTGCCACGCCGATGCACAAGCCCGCAATGAGCGCGAGTACCACAATCCCGAATATTTTCCGCTTGCCCCTTCTCCTCGCCGTTTTCGGTTCTCTTTTATTTTCTTCTTCCATAATTCTTATTATATGACTATATGCAAGCCGTGCAATTCACCACAACCCGCAGTGGCATACGGCTTGGCCATAGACCCTTTGTAACTGATACGAAGTACCCGCAAAAAAGTTTCGCCAAGGCGTGGCGTGTGCCCGGCGGCCTGCCGTGCCCCGCCCCGGCGGGCCTAAAGTGCCTTTTTGATGACCTCCGCCGCCCGCAACACCTCTTCCCTGGTGGTAGGCCGCCCCAAGCTAAAGCGGATGCTGGACTTTGCCCGCTCCTTTGAGTATCCGAGTGACTCGATTACGTACGATGATTCAAGCGCACGTGACCGGCATGCCGAGCCGGATGATGCGGCAAGTCCGTTCAGGTCAAATTTGGTCAAAAGGTCCTGAGCCGCGCGCGCAGGGAAATAGACGTTCAGGATGTTGGGGAGTTTTTCCGCGCTGTCCGCGGGGCCATTCAGCACCGCTTCCGGACAAAACGATTTTATCTGTGCCCAAAGCTCTTCGCGGAGACCTTGGATCCTCCGGTTTTTTTCTTCGCGCGTTTTCCCGGGCGGCACGGCAACAAGCTCCGCCGCCTTGGCAAATCCCACGATGGCAGGCACGTTTTCCGTGCCGGAACGAAGCCCAAATTCCTGGCCTCCCCCCGTTACCGACGGCGCGAGGAACTTCAGATCCCCCACGTAAAGAGCACCTGCACCTTTCGGCCCGTAAATCTTGTGCGAAGAAATGGTCATAAGGTCCACGCCGAGCTCACTCGCCTTGCAATCAAAAAACTGGAATGCCTGCGCGGCGTCGGTGTGTAAAAGCGGATACACATTTTTTACGAGTTTTACGAGCGCCGCGATCTCGCGCACGGGTTCCATGGTGCCCACCTCGTTGTTCGCGTACATAACGGAAACGAGCGCTGTTTCCGGTGTCAAGCTTTCTTTAATATTTTTTAAATCTATTTTCCCTTCCGCGCCCACGGGGACGTAGGTCACCTTGGCATCGCCTGCCGCTTCAAGGGCGCGCGCGGTCTCGAGGACGGATTCGTGTTCGATCGCGGAGACAACGAGGTGCGGCGTGGACGCGGGCCGTGCTTTCTTAAATTGCGCGGTAACCCCCCGAAGCGCAAGATTGTTCGCTTCGGTCGCGGATGCCGTAAAAATGATCTGCCGGAATTCCGCGCCGAGCGCACGGGCAAGCGCTTCGCGCGCATGGTCCACCGCCGCGATCGCCTCCTGGCCAAACGCGTGGAGCGAGCCGGGATTCCCAAACTTCCCGCCGAAGTACGGCTCCATGGCGCGCAACACCGCCGTGTCCACGGGCGTGGCTGCGGCATAATCCAAATAAATGCGCTTATCGGTATTCATCCTTTTTTGTTTTAACATCCTTCAATAAAGTTGACAAAGCGGGGTGCCAATGCATAATGCTCATACTTGCTCCACGCGACGAGCAAGAGCGCTCTGCGACGCGGCCTTCCACCATCCCACGGGGACTGGTGAGGCGGCAAGGGAAACCCGGGCCTTCCTGCGCATGAGCGCCCGGAGTGCGTTGAAAAGGGCGACTCAACGCACTCCGGCCCCCTCTTCCAGCACGCAATTCTCGGGTCTCAACCTAGAAAAGCGCAGGGCCAGTGGCAAGTGGTTTGGCAAGCATCACCTTTACGATCTCCCCCGTCTTTTTGTCCGGCATCAAAAAGTAGTTCTGCTTGCCGTAGAGATCATACAGTTCTTTGGTAAGTTTCACGTCGTTCAAACAATATTCCTTAAGCTCTTCCATCTTCCCTTCGCGGTAAAGCACGATCGCCTCTGACCCATGGCGATCTTTTTTTACGCCGAGGTTCGCCTCCGCGAGCCGGCTCAGGCTCACCCGCGTCTTTGCCGCCATCTCTATCTCTTCCAAAAGGTCCACGCGCTCCTTTTCCCAAAGGTTCGGCGCGCCGCTCCGGAGTTTCTGGAAATAATTATTGAGCACCGGCACGTCGTAGCGGTTCATGCTGAACCCCACGATCCGCCGCGCTTCGCGGAAAAGTTCCGCGAGCTTGTTCATCTCATTTTCCTCAAACACAAAATACTTGTCGTAAAGATAGGAGTAGACGCCTACGACGGAAATTTTGAGCGCGGCAAAATTATCCCAGCCGACGCCGGGGTCCGTAAAAAAGTTCTGGGTTTCAATGTCGAAAACGAGAGTATCCATGTTTGAATGATTTTTCTCTGCAGGTAATTTTTGGGCAGCGTAGTTCCGTACTCTGTCCCAAAATCACCTGCAGAGAAAAATCCTTACACGTGACGGTCCGCGACGTTCGATGCCGCGTAACTTTCCGGCTTTGTCTTTACTTCAAAATTGCTCGCGCGGATCATGGCGACGACTTCGGGAATGATGGCCTTGGTCGGCCCGTTCATGCCGAGGTCGGCATGGATCTCAAATTCAAATTCGGGGAGCGGTGATTTCTTGAGCTCGGCAAGTACCTTTTCCGCCACTTCAAGCGAGATGAGCACCTCGCGGATAATGCGGTCGCGGAGATTGTGGAATTTTCCCAGTTCAAAACGCCTCCAAAAATAGCGGCCGCCGTTGCCCACGCGATGCACCACGATCGCCGTCACAAAGTCCGCCTTTTTCCCGGCAAGAAGCTCCGAATCGGTCCCGATCGTCACCTTGTAGTGGCGCATCGGCTCCGCGCGCATAAAATCAATAATATTCTGCACGACCTCGGGGACGGTCATACGGATACCGAGCGAACTGTTCAAGAAATCTGGCATGTATGCGCATCATACTGCCTCAAACGGGGATTGTCAACGGCGCGTTGTCAAGCGTCCTTTAAGATTTTTTTAATGATCTTTTTTGTGTCTTGTGGGCCGTCCACTTTTGCGCAATCCACGCCGGTCTTTTTTACCGCATAATCGTTGCCGCCGGGGTAGAGCGCGTCACCCATAAAGAACATTTTTGCGATGGGCACGTGGAGATATTTTTTTATCTGCCGGAGTCCGTACGCCTTATCGATCCCTTTCCGCGTGATATCTATGGTCGTGATGCCGCCCACGTGCACCTCAAGCTTCGGCAGGCGCTTTCCCACGAGCTTCGCGATCTTGAACCGCAAAGGGTCGTTCTTCTTTTTCCACTGCTCCTTGAGCGCGATTCCTTTTGTCCCGAGCACCGTCACGATCTCCTGCCCGAGCGGAGAAAAGCTCATCTGCGTGCCGCGGTCTTCCAGAGTTACTCCGTACACCTTTTTCGGCGGTACGTAGTTGATCTCTTTCAATGTTTCCCGAAAGGCCGCCCGTATTCCGGCTTTTTCTTCTTTGGAAAGGTCGAGTGTATACACGTTTTTCCATGTTCCATTCTTATAGCGATAGAATGCGTTCGCGGTCGTGGGGAAAAGGAACAGGTTTGCGAGCCGGGCGTCGCGTCGGGGAAAACGGTTTACGAGCTGCTCTTTAAAGAGCGAATATTTACCGCCGCCTATCACCGCCACGCGCTTTTTTTCGAGAAGCTGGAGCAAAAGGGCCACCATTTCTTTGTCCGCAATGGATTTGCTCGGCGTGAGCGTGCCGTCCATGTCGAACACAATGAGTTCTTTTGCGCGAAATGATTTCATACAAATAAATGGGATATTGTTGAAGGGGTAACGCAGAACCCTTAAAAAGGTTTCTGCCTGACCGGCGGCGTAACCGACATGACGGACGGCGAGGATCTCCCGTACCCTTCAATCTTATCAAAAGTCGGGAACTGGTGTTAAAATGAGAGCATTATGGCGAAACGGAATGGAAACGGGGCGAATGCCGACCGCAAAAAAAACGGCGGCAGAAACGGCGGGAACGGGAAGACAGACGGAGAAGGCCTCCGCCTCCATCCGGAGACCAAAAAGAGCATCTGGGGCATAGTGTTTGTATGTGTTGCCGTGCTTCTTGTGCTTGCAAGGTTTGAGGAAGCAGGCCCTGCGGGAGCGACCATATACCAGGGTCTCTACGCGCTTTTTGGCTGGGGATACTTTATTCTGCCCGTAACGCTCCTTTTTGCATCGCTCGTATTCTTTCTCTCGCGCGAGACGAAGATCCTCATGACGACGCTCCTTGGCGGCGGGCTCCTCATTCTTTCATTTCTTGGCCTCATCCACGTGTTCTCGCCCGGGAGCGGCGGCTGGCTCGGGTTCGCGCTTGGCTCCTTGAGTTATCCGTTCGGACGGATTGCGGCGGGCATTATTGACGGGTTCGTGTTGATAATTTCCATCCTTATCACGGCGAATGTCCCCTTGAAGTTGACGTGGCCAGAAAAAAAGACCTCGCAAGAAGATGAGGACGACAAAGAACCGCTCGTCGTGACGGGCGCCGAGGGCAAAGCCGCCAAGCAGGACAAAGAGCTCGGCGACAAAGAAGAGGACGACGAAGACGCAGGCGAAATAAAAGCGGTCTCCGTCGCTTCCGCAAAACCCGCGCCGGATGCCGGCAAGATGAAGAAAATAAAAATGCCGGTGTTCACAAACTACGTGCCGCCGCCGCTTTCGCTTCTTAAGGCGGAAATTGGGAAGCCCACTACGGGCGATCTCCTTGCAAACGCGAACATCATCAAGCGTACCTTGGAAAGTTTTGGCATTGCGGTGGAGATGGGAGAAATTAATGTGGGTCCCGCCGTCACGCGGTATACTCTGAAGCCCGCCGAGGGCGTGAAGCTCTCCCGCATCACGGCTTTGAACTCCGACCTTGCGCTCTCGCTCGCCGCACATCCCATCCGCATAGAGGCGCCGATTCCCGGCAAGTCGCTCGTGGGCATTGAGGTGCCGAACAAAGCCGCCGCGCTCGTGCGCCTGGGCAGCTTGATGAACTATCCGGACTTTAACGCGTCCGGTCCCCTTGGCTTTGTGCTCGGCCGCGATGTTTCCGGCGAGCCGGTGTTCACAAATATAGAAAAGATGCCGCACATGCTTGTGGCGGGCGCCACGGGTTCCGGCAAATCCATCCTCGTGCACTCGCTCCTCATTTCCCTCTTATATAAGAACTCGCCGCAGACCCTCAAGCTCGTGCTCATTGACCCCAAACGCGTGGAACTTTCCATATACGAAGGCATCCCGCACCTTGTGAGTCCCGTCATCACGGAAAACAAAAAAGCGGTCGGCGTATTCAAATGGGCTATCTCCGAAATGGAACGGCGCTATGAGCTGCTCCAAAAAGCCGGGAGTCGTGACATTAAGAGCTATAACGCCGCCCACAAGGGCCCGGACGAATTACTTCCCTATATTCTCCTCGTGATAGACGAAATGGCAGACCTCATGACCTCGTATGGCCGCGATGTAGAGGGTTCCATTGTGCGCCTTGCGCAAATGGCGCGGGCGACGGGCATCCACTTGCTCCTCGCCACCCAGCGGCCTTCGGTTGAAGTGATTACGGGCCTCATTAAGGCAAATGTCACCGCGCGCATCGCGCTCCAGGTGGCCTCGCAAATTGATTCGCGGACAATTTTAGACACCGCAGGCGCGGAAAAACTCCTTGGCCACGGCGATCTTCTTTTCCTTTCCGCAGAACTTTCCAAGCCCAAGCGCATTCAGGGTGCCTATATCACCGAAGAAGAAATAAAGAACGTGGCGAACTTTATCCGCGATAATAATAAAGTAGAGATGGAAGAAGTGGCGTTCGATGCCGCAGGCGCGAACGGAAACAGCGCGGGCGGGGTTTCTATACCGCAAAATCTTGACTCGTTCGGCGAAAGCGACGACGACTCCGACGAGCTTTTTGACGAAGCCCTTGCGATCGTAAAGGAAGCACAGAAAGCATCGGCATCTCTTTTGCAGAGGCGCCTGAAGGTGGGATACGCCCGCGCGGCGCGCTTGCTGGACCTCATGGAAGCGGGCGGATTCATTGGCCCCGGCGACGGCGCCAAGCCCCGCGACGTAAACATTGAAAGAATAGAGTCGCGTATCCTATAATACGGCTAACCTCCCCGCACAACCCTCATGCCCCCCGAAGAACTGACATTTGAAGAATTTCTCGCCTCGCGGATGCGCGACAAGGGGCTCACGCTCAAGCGCCTTTCGGAGGCGACCGGCATTGCGCCCACGCATCTGGAAAATATGCTGCATGGCAATTTTGATGAAATGCCGTCTACGCCATACTTCCGCGGGTATGTCATCCGGCTCGGGAAAATACTTGAGTTCAACGGCGAAGAATGGTGGGGGCGGATCAAGCAGGCAAGCGCCATCAAAAATGCCGGGCCATCTGACGCCCTCCCGCAAAATCGGTTTATCAAAAAGAAGGTTCCCAAGTTGCTCTGGCTTTGGGGCGCAATTGCGGTGATCATTGTGATATACCTCGTGGTGACCATCCCCCACATCATCGGCAAACCCACGCTCAGCGTGGTATATCCTCCCGCGAGTCCCTATACCACCGGAGCGAACACCATCACCCTCGGCGGCGCCGTTGCGGACGCTGACGTGCTCTATCTTTCCAATGGGAATGCCTCTGACAGCGAGGAAATACCGATCGCCACCGACGGCTCCTGGCAAAAGACCGTGTTGCTCCAGGACGGCCTTAACACATTTGAACTGAGCGCAAAAAAACTTTTGGGAGGCGAAACGGACGTCATGGAACAGATCATTTACCAAGGGCCTGTTGTCTCATCTACTGCGACGTCAACTCCGTCTTCCACGGTGCCCGCGACACCTTCGCCCACCCCCTCACCCACCGCAGGAATCTCTTTTTAAATAACGTTGTCAAGAAAAATTTAATAGAGATTTAACGTCCCCTTTGGTATAATGGGCGTATGACACCAACTAAAAAAGCAGCCGTGAAAGAAACGAAGGCAGAAGTAAAAAAAGAAGAGAAAACAAAAGATCTGGACAATCTCCTTGCTGCGCTCCAGGAAAAGTTCGGCGAAGGGGCGATCATGAAGCTCGGCGAGGTCGGCAAAGTGGATGTTGCCGTCGTGCCCACTGGTTCGTACTCCCTTGACCTCGCGCTCGGCGTGGGCGGCCTTCCCCGCGGGAGAATCATAGAGATATACGGACCTGAGTCCAGCGGCAAAACCACGCTCGCGTTGAATGTGGTCGCCCAGGCCCAGCGGCAGGGCGGACGCTGCGCGTTCATAGACGCGGAGCACGCCATGGATCCGGAATACGCCGCGCGGCTCGGTGTGCATGTGAACGATCTTCTCATATCCCAGCCGGACAACGGCGAGGAGGCTTTGAATATTTTGGAAAGTTTGGTCCGCTCAAAAATGATCTCGGTCGTCGTCGTGGACTCGGTCGCGGCGCTCACCCCGCGCGCGGAGCTTGAGGGCGAAATGGGAGCGCAGCACGTGGGGCGCCAGGCGCGGATGATGGCGCAAGCCCTGCGGAAGCTGACCGCTATCGCGAATCAAACGCAGACAATGATCATCTTCATCAACCAGTTGCGCATGAAGATCGGCGTGATGTTCGGCAATCCGGAAACCACGCCCGGCGGCATGGCGCTCAAGTTCGCCGCATCGGTCCGCATAGATATCCGCCGCATCGCGCAGGTCAAAAAAGGAGAAGAAGTGGTCGGCAACCGCGTAAAAGCCAAAGTGGTCAAGAACAAAGTCGCGGCGCCCTTCCGGCTTGCGGAATTCGACATCATGTTCGGCGAAGGAATTTCTTACGAAGCGGACGTGCTGAACTCAGCCGTGAATCGCGGGGTGGTCAAGAAATCCGGCGCGAGCTTCTCGTTCGAGGGGGAAAAACTTGGTGTGGGATTTGATAACGCACGCTTGAAGCTCAAGGAAGACAAAAAACTTGTTGAGGAAATCAAGAAAAAGATCACAGAAGAAACAAAGAAAGAGGCATCAAAGACCGTTTAGCGCCGCTTCAAAGCCGCCCTGCGAGGTGGAAATAATGAGGTCATTGCCGGACCAGCCATAAATAAAGTACGCGGGCGGGGTGGCGTCCAGGAACGGGAGGATGCGCACGTTCGCGCTGCCAACCGTGCTGTCCGTAAATCCGTCGGGCGACTGCGCGCCGGGATTGTTCAAGAAAAGGTTGGCGATATTGGAAGATGATTCCATCTGTGCCACGCCACCCTGGAGGGCAGCCGGGCTTTCGCCCGCTTGGAGGGCAAGCACGTATCCGGGCCAGAAGCCATTCGCATCGCGGTACACAAAGAACGTGGCATCGGGACTGAAGTTGGCCGCAAGGAACGACGGAGCAAGCACTGCGGCATTTTCCTGGGTGAGGATATTGCCGATGCTCATATCGTTGCCATTCGCGTCCTTTACATCAACCTCTATCATGGTTGATGCCTTTTTTGCGGTCGCGAGGAGCGAGCTCAACCGCTGATCGAAGGTTTCCAGGTCGGCTGCGGTGGTCGCGCCGGCGCCGGAAGAGGAAAGTGCAAGAATGAGCACCTGGTCCGCCGGCTTTGCGGTGAAGAGCGAAACGTGCGTGAATGGCGTAACCGAGGGAACCGGGGTGGGCGCGGGAGTCGCAGTTGTGACGGCGCCGGAAACTCCGGAAGCGGTCCCCGTGTTCCCTGCCGACTGCGATGCGACGGATCCCGTACCGGCGTTTTCTGCGACTCCCGCAAAAAATGTGCGATAAGCGAAATACCCGATTCCTCCCAGGACCGCGAGCGCCGCAATCACGATGAGCACGGTGACTGCGCTACGTTGTCCCCTCGCCTCCGCAACCGAAGCGGTATTTTGCACGGGAGCCTGCGGCGCGGGAACTTGCATGCGAACCGGACCGACCGCCGCACCAGGCACACTTACGGGCGCTTTTGTTTCCCGCGAAATTCCTTCTACTTTTACGTTCTCAAATCTTGGCAGGCCACCGCCGCTTTTTGCCATGGAGGCAAGGTCTGAGCGCATCGTACGCACTTTGACCTCGGACGGCGGAGGAGGTGCCGAAGAAGTGGTGGATGGCGTAAAAGGAGATCCCTGTATAAAACTTTTGTTCAAAAACGGATCCATCGTCCTTTTATTTTAACACGAACGATGCATAAGAACCCAAAAAGGGCTGTGCAGTATTTTGAGGCAGTGTGGCTCCGTACTCTTCCTTAAAATACTGCACAGCCCGTTTGTTTCCTTACGCCTGCAGTTGTTTCATCGAAAGGCCGATGCGGCCGTCGTCGCCCACGCGGATGATCTTTGCCCGCACGAAATCCCCTACTTTCACCACATCTTCCACTTTCTTCACAAATCCCTGCTTGAGTTCGGAAACGTGGACCATGCCGTCTTTGCCGCCGCCGAGGTCCACGATGGCACCCACTTCTATGACCTTGATGATATTCCCCTCAACGATCTCGCCCACCTTGAACTCACGCGTGATGCCGCGGATCTCACCCACCGCCGCTTCCACTTTCGCGAGGTCCATGCCGGACACAAAGACGCCGCCATCTTCATCGATGTCAATTCCCGCGAGCGCGTATTTTTCAATAAGGCCATTGATGATCTTGCCGCCGGGTCCGATGACCGCGCCGATCTTTTCCGTCGGGATCTTCAAAATGCGGATGGTGGGCACAAAGGGAGAAAGCGTTTCGCGCGCCGCGGGCAACACTTTCTTCATAGCATCCAAAATTTCCAAACGCGCCTTGCGTGCCTGCGCGAGCGTCTTTTCCAAAATCTCCACCGTGAGCCCGTCCACCTTAATATCCATCTGCATGCCGGTCACGCCATCCGTGGTTCCCGCCACTTTGCAGTCCATGTCGCCATGGTGGTCTTCGGGACCCTGGATGTCGGTCAACACTTTATAATTCTTCACATCTTTCATCATGAGACCCATTGCAATGCCGGCCGCCGGCTTCTTCAAGGGCACGCCTGCGTCCATCAAGGACAGCGCGGATGCACAGACGGTCGCCATGGAGGATGATCCGTTGGAGGACATGATCTCGGAAACCACGCGGATGGTGTACGGAAATTCTTCTTTTGACGGGATAAGCCGCTCAAGCGATTTGCGCGCCAAGTTGCCGTGCCCGATCTCGCGCCGTCCCGGTCCGCGGAACATGCCCACTTCGCCCACGGAGAATGGCGGAAAGTTGTAGTGGAGCATAAAGCGGCGCTTTGTCGTTGTCTCCATGGTCTCTATCATCTGCTCGGCGCCCGGCGCCGCGAGCGTCGTCACCGCGAGTGCCTGCGTGTTGCCGCGGACAAAGATCGCCGAGCCGTGCGTGCGTGAGAACATTTTTACTTCGCCCGAAAGCGCGCGCAGTTCGTCGAGCTTGCGCCCGTCGGGACGCTTTTCCGCCTTGAGCGCCTTTTCGTGCACAATGTCGTTCACCGCTTCTTCAAAGAGGAAATCGGCCGCCTTATGATAATTCGGCTCCTTTTCCGCAAACGTCTCCTTGAGATGCGCAAAAAGTGCGGTTTTAAGCTCTCCCACGGCACTTTTCTGCTCCATCTTACTCGGGCGGAAGACCGCGCCTTCCAGCTTGTCCGCAAGGTACGCGTTCACGGCCGCCTTCACTTCCTCGCCCGGTTCCGCGATCTTCACTTCTGCCTTTGGTTTGCCGATTGCGGCGCGGATCTTTTCCTGGAACTCCACGAGTCGGTTTATTTCCTTCTGCGCCAAAGTGAAGCCCTGCGCAATGTCCTTTTCCTGCGCGTCCAAGCCGCCGAGCTCAAGCATGTTGATGCGGTCCTTTGAACCGGAAACGAACGCGTCAAAAACGGGCGGGTTCGCCGTCACGTAAAAATTGTCGGGATTCATTTTGAACTCGTTCCCCACCTGCACCACGCGCACGCCGGCAACCGGTCCGTTCCACGGGATGTCGGAGATAAGAAGCGCGGTAGAAACGCCGAGCAAGCCGACGAATTCCGGATCGTTCTCTTCGTCTATTTGCAACACCGTCACCACCACCTGAATTTCGTGGCGGGTGCGGCTATCAAAAAGCGGCCGGATGGTGCGGTCCACGAGCCGTCCTGCAAGAATGGCTTCTTCCGATGCCCGGCCTTCCCGGCGGATGAACCGGCTGCCGATGATCTTTCCCGCCGCGTAAAATTTTTCTTCGTAATCAACCTTGAGCGGCATGTAGTCCATCGGGACCTCTTTGTGCGACATGACGGCGGTCGCAAGCACGACCGTCTCGCCGTACTTGGCGAGCACTGCCGCGTTCGCCTGTTCGGCGAGCGAGGAAACTTCTATGGTGAGCGTTTTCCCGGCAACGTCAATTGAAAATTCTTTTTTGTCTTTCATGTGCTTTTTTGGTGTGATACTTAAACCCTTAAACCCGCGACTTCATGATCGCCCGCGGTATCTCTTCAATATTGATGAAACGATCCACGGCTTCCTGGATCTTGGACGAAGCGCTCCTGCGGAACGCGGCCACTTCCACGAGCCGTCCTGCACCCCACTTTAAATAATCCACGAGCGGGAGGAAGTCGCCATCCCCCGTCACGAGCACAATGACGTCCAAGAAGGACGACATCCTGATGGCGTCAACGGCCATGCCGACGTCCCAGTCCGCTTTCTTCATGCCGCCTGCGAATATCTGGAGGTCCTTCATGCGGAGCTCAAGGCCGGCTTTCTCAAGCGCCTCAAAAAATGCTGCTTCGGAAGACAATCCGCCACTCCCCGTGTCGTCTGCATCGTCCGGCAGGCTTACGCGGGGTTGCCGGTTGCGGCCCGTTTCCCGGTCCCGGTCACGGTCACGCGAAGAACGCTGGGGCTCAATGCCTTCGCTCTTTACGACATACGCAAGCGCACGCACAAGCTGGCGGTCGCCCACGAGGTGCTTCATAAGCTCCGCGTAATTTACGCGTCCGTGATAGAGGTTCTTTGCCGAGTGGTACAGGTTTTGTACATCAATAAAAATACCCACCCGCTGGTTAGCGGCATACTTGGGAACGGTTTTCATTATCGCTTCAGGTCAAGTTTCTTTGCGAGCTTGTCGTACGCAGCCGGCTCGTTCTTCTTTAAGTACGCGGAAAGTTTGCGGCGCTTGGAGACCATCTTCAAAAGCCCGCGGCGGGAGTGATTGTCCTTCGGATTCTTTTTGAGATGCGTGGCGAGCTCGTCGATCTGGCGGGAAATGACAGCGATCTGCACGTCCGCAGAACCCGTGTCCTTGTCGTGTTTTTTATTTTCCCCGATTATCCGGGATTTAACGCGTTTGGTAAGCATTGGACTCATAATATCATCTATTAATAAAAATTGCAAGCGCACGCAATATTGTACGACAGATGGACTATAATGAGATCATGGCTGAAACAGAAATAGAAAAACTCTTCCGCGAATATTTAGACTACCTCGAAATAGAGAAAAATCGCTCGCCGAAGACGCGGGAAAATTACGAGCACTACCTCCGGGAATTTTTAAAGTTTGCTCAGATAAAAATGCCGCGCGAGATCACGGACGGGCTCGTGCGCGAGTTCCGCCTGGCGCTTGCACGCCGCGAAGGCCTAAAGCGCATCACGCAAAGTTACTATGTGATCGCCATCCGCAATTTTTTGAAATATCTCGCGAAGCGCGATATCAAGGCGCTTGCGGCGGAAAAAATCGAGCTGCCCAAAACGCCTTCGCGGCAGATAGAGGTTCTGGAATATGGCGACCTTGAGCGGCTTCTTGCCGCGCCCAAAGGCACCGACCTCCGCTCGCTCCGCGACAAGGCGATCTTGGAAACATTCTTTTCAACCGGCCTGCGGCTTGCGGAACTGTGTGCGCTGAGCCGCTACTTGGACCTCAAGCGCGGCGAGGTCACCGTGCGCGGGAAAGGCGACAAGCTGCGCGTGGTCTTTATTGCCGATTCCGCGCGGCGCGCGATACAAAATTATTTGGGCAAACGCACCGACGCGGAAGAAAAACTGTTTGTGAGCCTGGACCGGCGCGGGAAGGTCATCGGCCCCGTCACCCCGCGCGCCGTGCAGCGGCTCGTCGCCGAACGCGCCAAGCAGGCCGGCATCAGTAAAAGGATCCATGCGCACCAACTGCGCCACAGCTTTGCCACCGACCTCCTTATGAACGGCGCCGACCTTCGCTCCGTGCAGGAACTCCTCGGCCACGCGAACATCGCGACCACGCAGATCTACACGCATCTCACGAACAAGGAACTCCGGGAAGTGCACGGGGCGTTCCACGGGAAGAGGAGGGGTAAATAATTCCGTGCCACAACGCCGCGCAGGCCGGCGCTCGATTGTGCTGAGGGAGAGATTTGAACTCTCACGGGATATTTAGTCCCACAGGGTCCTAAGCCCTGCGCGTCTGCCATTTCGCCACCTCAGCGTATAAATGCCTGCTCATCATAGTCCCTCTGGCTTGATTTGACAATACCAATATAATATGGTAGTATTTTCACGCACTCTTGAGAATTTAAAAGAAAGTCGCTGCAAAGGAGGAACAAAATGGCAGACGATGTTCGTCCCGACAAAAGACCCTGGATCATGAGGGTTTTAGACAGGGTATTTCAGGAAGCGGTGGTATCCGGCATCATAGTGGGCCTCTTCAAAAAATGGGGCAACTATGCAACCGCTCAAACTAAAACCTATGTCGAGGATCCCGAGTGTGGTCGCGCCGAACTGGTGATTGACATACAAAAACTCACCACAAACGGCAAAAAACCCCTCAACATTCTTCGGCGACATAAACAAGCCATCGCGGAGAAAAAAGAAAACAGATTCGTGGCACTCCTCACCAAACTACCCAAAGATGAAACGACCAAAGATCGTACAAACTCCTTGATGTTTCTTGATGGGTTGGATGATGAGGAATTCAACCAGGTACTCTATTGGTTGGATCACGATGTGTTCTTGCAGACTTACGACCGTTGGCGAGAACGCTACGGTCGGACGTTCGGCGAATTTTGGAAGGACTTCAAGACAACGATACACCGCTACTCCGTCGCCGCAAAGAATGACGTACACCAGGCGTCGGATGGCGTGAATAAATCCCTGCGGCAAAGTGCCGCGTGGTTTCGAAAACGCGAGGAAGAACGGCGAGTTCACACAGCCCAGCCGATCCCCCGCATCATCGACATTCCTTCAGGAGGAACGCAATGAGCGTCAAGAAATTTTGGGAATGGTTCGGCAGCATTCTTGGCGCCGTTGGGCTCACCGCTCTCGGCACCAAGTTTGCAACAGATGAGGAATTCCGGAAGTTAACGTTCGAAAACCTTCTCGGTGTTCTCTGGGAGATAAGGGCGGCCATCAGATCGTCCGGGCGCGGGATATTGGGCGGCACGAAGTGGGCCTGGGGAAATGGCTATCCAATCGTCAAAAGAATCGAATCCAGGATACGATGGGCCTTGAGATTAATTCTCTTTTGGCCCGTGGTGTTCTTTGGACTCGCAATGCTCCCACGCGATACGGCCTTGTTTTACATCCCCCTCGCCGCGCTCGTGCCTGTTGGAGCGATCGCCTACCTCTATACCAAGCGACCGCTATTTACCGGCATCGCGATGTTGGTTCCCAAGGGACGGGACTTAATCGAATGGTCTTGGAGAATTACCGCGATTGCCACGTTCATGGGAATCGTGCTCGCGGCGCTCCCCTTGGCCAACGATCGCACGCTCATTCCGTTGTTCTTCGCGTGCCTCGTTGTCTACTTCCTGCCACTTGAGAAAACCTTCATCGATCCGGCAAATGGAAATAGGAAGCAGTACACCGCGATGAAGAGGGTTGTGGTGATCATCATGTTTATTCTCGCCGTCACATTCATTCTCGGCGGGAGAACGGCGACCAAACAGAAACTGGACAAGGCCGCGGATACCGTAGAAACTGGATTTATGAAAACCGTTTCGGCGGCAACCGAGGATGTCTCGACCTTTAACCCAAACATGGACTGCACGGACACACTGGGGCAAGTGAACGATCTCAGTGAAATCCCCGGCTCTCCACAGTACTTCGTAATGCAGGGTATCCCGATTGGGTGTTGGGGCAAGATCAACATTCTTCCTGATACGTTCCGTACCCAGGGAGGATGTTTCCAGCCCTACCCCACGACAGACGCGAATCCGTCGTGGATGGTCTGGTTCAAGTTCCAGCTCCCAAATGGTACCTTCGTGGTAAGGGGACCATTCAAGTGGGATATGGGCAACGCAGCAAATCGCCCGGTTCTCTCCGATATGGGAGTAACATTCCAACTCCAAGCAGCTCCCTTGCCCGACGGCCGCAAGCCGGGAATTCTTTTCCGGCACGGCACCACAAACGCAGCAGGTTACTGTATCTAAACATTCAGCACATTGTACCCGCCAAGGCTTTTACTAGCTTGGCGGGTTTTTCTTTTCCGCAGTCAAAAGTTTTTTTTATACAAATTCAAAAGGCCCTTGTGGGCCCCTTGAAGAAACTTTAGTGAACTGTAAAAACTAACACCCGACGCCGCTCAACCCGCCGCCGATGAAGCTTGAGACGAGAAGAGGAAGACCCTTTGCAATAAGCGCGACGATGACTGCGATTGCCGCGTAGAGCAAGGTCTGACCAGCTTTCTTGACCTTCTCCGGGTCGCCCGCGGCCGTCAAATAACGGAAAGCCGCAACGAGCACGAAGATGATCGTGAGTACAATGAGAAGCCAGAAAATCCAGTTAATGATGGTGCAGATGATGCCTGCGGTGCCCGTGATCTGGTTGATGTTCGTAATGTTGCCTGGAGCGGTAACGGGCGGCTGTTCAATCTGCGCGAAGGCCAACGCCGGCACAACGAGTGCAAGTATAGGCGCTCCCCATTCCATCATAACCTGCTTGAATTTCTTCATGAGTATAACGTGATTTTCGACCTTTCGGGGATTACCGTGTAACTATACCACGATTTCCCAAAATATCGCAAAATTTGCCTCCCTCGGCCTTGCATCTAACTAAATTCCGCTACAAGCGCTACCAACATTGTCGCCGCCACCCACGAAACTGCCTACGATGGAAGGGACCCCTGCCGCCACAAGACCCACTACCACTGCGATTGCTGCATAAAGAAGCGTCCTGTTTGCTTTGCTCACCTTTTCCGCCTCCCCACCAGAGGTCACGTAGCGATAACCACCAATAAGGAACATTATGACGGCCAAGACAATCAATATCCAAAATATCCAGTCAAGTGCCGAGCAAAAAAGGCCCGTGACGCCTCCTGCGCCCGTGAGGCTCGTAATCGGAGTGGGCGGTGCGCCGGTCGGGGGAGTCGGGAACGCGCCGTTTCCACCGCTTGTCGCCCCAAGCTCCGCCCCTTGGGCCCATGCGAATGAAACTATAAGGAAGTTCGAAAAGAAGGCAATTATCCCGGCCCACCGATATGCAACTTTTTTCATGATTTTATTATAGCACAATCCCTCATGAAGAACAGACGTTTAAATTACTGCTCTGGCCGAAGAAACTGCCGATAAGCGTGGGAACACCACGTGCCACGAGTCCCACCACGATCGCAATCGCGGCGTACGTAAGCGTCCTCGTTGCCTTGCTCACCTTTTCCGAATCCCCCGCTGCGGTCGCGTAGGTATATCCGCCGATAAGGAACATGGCGACTCCGAGTACAATGAGCCCCCAAAACAACCAATCAAGTCCCGCGCAAAAGAGGTTCACAACACTCGTGGTATTTGTGATGATAGTTGTCGGTGCCGTTTGGATCCCATTTGATTGGGCGTAGGCAATTGCGGAGATCGATATGCTCAATGCCATGCCAATCGCCGAACCGAATCTGTAAAAATATTTTTTAATATGGCTCATATTTTTATGATGAGGTCCCCCCGAATATGTTTTGTATGAGCGCGGCGACGCTTCCCGCGAGAAGGACCACCACAAAGCCGATAACCGCATAGAGCAAGGTCTTTCTCCCTTTAGAAAATTTTTCCGGATCACCGCTCGCAGTCATCATTTGAAATCCGCCTATAAGGATCATGATGCCGCAAAGCGGGATGGCAATGGTGAAGAGAAAATTGGTGACGGCGGTGAGTGGGCAGCTCAGCGTCGTGCAACTTCCCCCTAGGGGATCTTGGAGGACAAGGTTTGTGTTTCCGGTTGTCCCACCGATCTGTTGGGCAAAAACGGTATTAACTGCAAGAGTAAAAAACGCACTCGTAGCTATTGTCCATTGTATCAATTGAATACGCGCCTTCAGCATTTCTTTTGTTTGTTATTTCATTATACTAAATCGCTCATAGCCCGACCGCCCCTGGGCAAAAACTCAACCCAAGGTCTTCGCCGGGATACTGGTCGCTTACGCTTATTGGTACGCCCTCATCCACGTTCAGCTTGCATGCGTCGCTCTCTGTAATGCCGAGTTGCTGGAGGAAGGCGCTTTCGGCGGCCGTCCGGGCGGCGGGCAACGGCGTGGAAAGCAGGGAAATGATAAAGCTGCTGTCTGAAACATTGTACACAATAGTATACGTGGCGTTTTCGGTGAGCACCACGGTTTGGTTGTCGGTCGTGACGTAATCCGGGTTCTCGTAGAAATTATTGACCGGTACTTGCCCTTGATTCGTTCCTATCACAAAAGTACTCCCGGATGGGGTCACGAGCGGGGTGGGGCTTGCGACGGGAGGCAGTGTGCCCGTGCCGGTACTGCCGC
>DATAXS010000009.1:0-6484 GCA_036266715.1 Minisyncoccota bacterium | reverse complement strand
AACGGGTGCCACGTGGGATTGCCCGGATGATACGAAGACCGGCAACCACAAGCCGAACTGCACTGGAGGGACGTGGAACCTGTTTGGGCCGAAGCAGCCGTTTGCCGCAACCGCGAGCGCATCAACGACCATCACGAATGCCGCCGCAGGAACGATCTCTCTTGACGTTACTGCGGACATAAAAGGAATGATGAGCGGCACGCTCACGGACGATGGCTGGATTCTCGCGCGGGACGCGCGGTCTGTGAGCGGCGCGGTTGACTTCTATTCCCGGGAAGCGGGGAGGTGGGCGCCGACGCTCGTCGTGGTATATAATTGATACATTCCTTCATGAAGATAAAAATACTTGATCCTCTTATTGGCTTCGTTGCGGCGCTTTTCTTTGCGCTCGTACTCCCGGCCTTGCTCCACGGTGGGCTTGCGTTCCTGGGATACGACACCCTCGCGGCATGGTTCCCCGGCCTTATGGGTAATTTTGCGGGAGCGTTCCTTGCAGAGCTCGTCCTCTATATTATCCTAAGCGCTATAGTGTTCGCGCTCTACGCGTTGACTCCACTCTACAAGAGGACGCATGGGGGAGGCGCGGGCGTGGGTTCCGCATCCGGCTGGTTCTTTTTGGGCAATCTTGTGGGGTACTGCGTATTCGCAGTGATCGTGGCACTCGCGCTTTCGGCGTGGCACGGACCTTCTCTCTAGTCTATGGAGGAAACGCCTGTGGTCGTATACAAAGACAAGCGTTTTCTTGTAGTCAATAAGCCCGCAGGAATGCAGGTGCATCCGGCGCGCATTGCGGCGGGGAAAGTGGACGCCGCGGCGGAAAAATCGAAACCGGAAATGCTCACGGACTGGCTTCTTGCGCGCTATCCGGAACTTGCCCGCGTGGGAGACGACCCTTCAACGCGGCCGGGGATCGTGCACCGGCTGGACAAGGAAACATCCGGCATCCTGCTCGTCCCGCGCGACCAGAAATATTTTGAGTATCTCAAGGGACTTTTCCAAAAGCACGAGATCAAAAAGACCTATCTTGCATTTGTCTGGGGTGAACCAAAAAATAAAAAGGGGATCATCGACGCGCCAATCGGGATCCAGAGCGGCACCCTCAAGCGGAGCATCCGCGCAAAAAAGATGTCCAAACCGGCCGTCACGGAATATGAAGTTGCGAAGACGTTTGCGATGGACGGCGAAAGCGGCCGCCCGCAACCAGTTTCTTTGCTCAGGGTTTTTCCCCGAACCGGCCGCACGCACCAGATACGCGTCCACCTTGCAAGCATCGGCCATCCCGTCGTGGGGGACCGGCTTTACGGGCCGCGCAAGCAGCCGTCCTGGGCCACGCGCCTCATGCTCCACGCGCTTTCGCTTGAATTCACTTCGGCAGACGGAAAACGCTTGAAATTTGAGGCGGAACCGCCGCAGGAATTCAGGAAAGAGTTATCCACAGGCGCGTTTTAAGGACCAAAACTTCATTATGCTAAAATTAATCCATACTGAAAGGTCGGTATTTCTCTATTGATAATTTTCTAAATGAAAAGAAAGAATCAAAAGGCGTTTACCCTTATCGAGCTCCTTATCGTGATCGCGATCATTGCCGTCTTGGCGACGGTGGTTGTGTTGAGCTTGAACCCCGCGGAACTTCTCCGCCAATCACGCGACTCCAACCGTCTCTCCGACATGGCGACCTACAAGAGCGCGATTTCGCTTTACTTGGCCGACCAGTCGAGTCCGAGCCTTGGAGCATCAGGAACTTGTTACGTGAGTGTTGCCACTGGAACATTTGCCGTTCCCAACTCGAGTTCATCGCCTACGTGGTCTGGAACTGCTACCACGAGTTGTGCGCTTTGGATGGTCACGACCATTACTTCCGCTAGCACTACAAGAGGTATTCTTGGAACCAATGGTTGGGTGCCAGTTAACTTCAACGCTATTAGTTCTGGTTCGCCAATCGGGCAGGAGCCCATCGATCCAGTGAATCAGGTAGGCACCACCACTAATTGTTCATATAGCGGTGGCAGCGGCAATCCCTCGAATTGCGGCCTCTTTTATAGCTATGATGAGAGCGGAGGCACGACTTTTAAGACGGCAGCCTTTATGGAAAGTGGAAAATATTCTGCCAGTTCGACCGGTGTCGAAGGTACCGACGGTGGTAATAGCATAAACGTCTATGAATCAGGTACAAATCCTGCCTTGTAACCCCACCGAACGATTGTAACGAGTCAAGATCCCCGGTTCCGCCGGGGATTTTGGTATTATATAGACATGCGTCTCCCTCTGCCCATACCGGAAATAAAAAAATTGCTCCTTAAGGACGGGCTCGTGACGCCCGAGCATTTTGACGAACTGGTCACCGAGGCGGACAGGAAGGGACAGAACCTCCTTGACGTGCTCGTTTCGGGCCAGGTTGTGGCGGAGGACTATCTTGCAAATCTCATTGCAACCTCGCTTGGCGTGCCGCGGGTGGATTTTTCCACGCACAAGCTTGATAGCGAGGTGGTAAAGCTTCTCCCGGAAGACGTTGCTCGCCAGCGCGGGGTCATTGTGTTTAACAAGGAAAAAGCCGATGGCACCTACGACGTGGGCATGCTTGACCCGTCGGACCTTGAAACGGTTACGTTCCTTTCCCAGCGGCTCAAGGCAAGGGTGAAGCCGTTTCTTGCGACTCCGGGCGACCTGAACCGCGGATTTTCCGTGTATGGCTACGCGTTGGAGCAGGACTTCAAAAAGCTTATAGAAGAAAACGTCCGCGCATCGGTTTCCGGCGGGTCAAAGAGCGCCGAGGAGTCGGCAGCCGACCTGCCGATCGTGGCTATTGTGGACAACGTTCTTTCCTACGCCGTCGCCTCGCGCGCATCGGACATCCACATAGAGATCCTTGAGGAGTCCACGTTCATCCGCTACCGCATTGACGGCATCCTCTACGAGATAATGACGGTGCCGAAGGTGGTGCACCCCGCGATCGTGGCGCGCATCAAGCTCCTTGCGGGGCTCAAGATAGACGAGCACTTTAGGCCGCAGGACGGCCGCTTCCGCGAAGACATCGGGAGCCAGGCGGTGGACGTGCGCGTGTCTGTAATCCCCACGTTCTTTGGCGAAAAGGTGGAAATGCGCTTGCTTGAGGCGTCGGCAAAACCGCTTTCGCTTGAGGAGCTTGGCTTTAGCGTGGAGGACAAGAAGATCATCACGGAAAACTTAAAGAAGTCATACGGCATGATCCTTTCTTGCGGCCCGACCGGTTCCGGAAAGACCACGACGCTCTACGCGCTCATGGGCATTTTGAACAAGCCGCAGGTGAACGTGACGACCGTGGAAGACCCGATAGAATACAACATGCGGTACGTGAACCAGACGCAGATCAACGAGCAGGCGGGCATCACGTTTGCGTCCGGGTTGCGCGCGCTCTTGCGGCAGGACCCGAACATCATTATGGTGGGCGAGATCCGCGACGCGGAGACCGCCGAGATCGCCGTGCAGGCTGCGCTCACCGGCCACTTGCTGCTTTCTTCCATCCACACGAACGACGCGCCGACCGCAGTGCCGCGGCTCTTTGACCTCAAAGTGCCGCCGTTCCTTGCGGCATCGGTCCTCAACATCGTGATCGCTCAGCGTCTCGTGCGCCGCATTTGCCAGACCTGCATCTATTCGTACGAGGCGACGCCCGAGATCGTGACCACGGTGGAAAAGCAGCTTGAGGAGCTCGGCCTTGCAAAAGGGTCCGCAAAGGCGCCGCACACGCTCTATAAAGGAAAGGGATGCAGCACCTGCGGGGAAACCGGTTACCGGGGCCGGCTCGGCATCTATGAGCTTTTTGAGATCACGGAGCCGATAAAGAAGATCATGACGAGCGAGCATTTTGACCTGGAAGCGCTTCGCGCCGAGGCCCGGAAGGCGGGCATGAAAACAATGTTTGAGGACGGCCTTTTGAAGGTGGAGCTTGCGCAGACGACGTTGGAGGACGTGCTCCGCGTGATCCGAGAGTAGGCTGGAGAAATTTTCAATTTTCAAACGCTTATGTTCAAACCGGAGGGCTTTTGAGCGAGGAGCAGATTTTTTGGAAAATAAGGGTGAGCTCGTGGGTCTCGCCCCATAATTTTTTGAACGCGGGGCGATGGGTGGGGAACACGCTTGCGAGCATCCTGACCCAATGTTTGGTTTCCTGCGCCTCTTTTTTGCAGATGAACATTTTATTTCTGAAATCCCGCCGCGAGCTCGCGCCATTCGCTTCTGCATAATTTGCGCCAATGCTCGTTGCCGCACGGACGAACTGCCTGATTGTATCGTCCGAGATCATATCCCTGGGCAGCGCCTTGGCGCAGCGAATGGCAGCTTCCCCAAACGCCGCCGTCCTTTCTTCAAGATCGTACTTCATATCCTCAGTTTACCCGGTGGACATTAAAAGATTCTAAAAAACAAGCGCGTTTGAAAAGCGTTTGAAAATTGCAAAATTGGAAAATTGAAAATTCTTTCAGAAAAGGTTGATATTGTATAATAATCGTATGCTCTACCACTATTTGGCGGTCGACGCTTCCGGCAAAACCGTTGAATCCGACTTTGAGGCCTCAAGTCTTGACGAGGTATTGCATTACCTTTCCGGCAAAGAACTGCGGCCCATCTCCGTCAAGCCCTTGAAGCAAAAAAGCGCCGGCCAGATCGTGCTCTTTGGCGGCATCAACACGTCGGATAAGGTGTTCTTGACGAAATATCTGGCGCTCATGCTCCGCGTGGGCACGGACCTCCTTTCCGCCATCAACATTTTGATCGCGGACTTTGACAAGCCGTCCGTGAAGAATTTTCTTTTGGAAGTACACGACAACTTGAGCAAAGGCATGCCATTTTATGAAGCGTTCGCACGGCACCCGAAAGTTTTTTCGCCGATATTTGTGAACCTCGTGAAGGCGGCGGAGACATCGGGCAATTTGGAAAAAACATTTCAAGACCTCTCGACGTCGCTTGAAAAGGACGCGGCGCTCCAATCAAGCATCCGCTCGGCCCTCATTTACCCCATCGTCGTCATTGCGATGGCCATGGGCATTATGATATTCCTTGTGACCTTCGCGCTCCCCAAGCTCGCGGCGGTCTTTGATGGCGGCGGCATCAATCCGCCCGCATTTTCCGAACTTGTATTCACGGTGGGGCTTTTTGTGGGGAACAACATCATTCTTTTGTTGGTGCTTTTCTTTGGCATCATTGCCGGGGTCGCCGCGCTTGTTTTCTTTACCGAAACGGGGAAGCGGCTATGGAGCACCGCGGTGACTAATCTCCCCGTTATCCGGAAAATATACAGCGATATCGCCGTCCAGCGGATGGCGTCTACGATGAGCTCTCTTATGAAGGCCGGCCTGCCGATCACGGAAACGATCACAGTTGCCGCGGAGACCGTCGGCCACCACGAGTTCCACGACGCGCTCCTGCGCGTGGCGAACGAAGGGCTCGCAAAGGGGCTCACGATCGGGGAGTCGTTTAAGCGCGAGCCCGCGTTCCCCAAGGTGGTCACGAACCTTGTGGCGATCTCGGAAAAAGCGGGCCACCTGGAAGAGGTGTTGGATACGCTTTCCAGCTTCTATGAGGCGAACATTGACGCGAACATCAAAGCGCTCGTGTCGCTTCTGGAGCCGATGTTGCTTTTGGGCCTCGGCGCCATGGTCGCGGTCATCGCACTTTCCATTATTGTTCCTATCTACCAACTTACTGCTTCTTTCTAAAACAATACATCGCCCCATCGCACCCAATGAAGAAAGGCGCCTTAGGATTTACTCTCGTAGAAATGATAATAGTGATCGGCATTATCGCGGCGCTCGGCGTCACGGCGGGACTCAATCTTTTCGGGAGGAAAAGCGGCACGGACATTACGACCGCCACCCAGTCGATAGGCGCCGTGCTCCGTGAAGCCCAGAGCGATTCCGTGGCGCAGTCGCAAGGGGCGCAATGGGGCGTGCATTTTGACAACACAAATCCCTCCCAGCCGTACTATTCAATTTTTTATACCACGAACGGCAGTTACACGGGCGCCACGATCTCCTCGCGCTACAATCTGCCGTCGGACCTGTGCTACACAAGCTCCACGCTTGCACAGGGCAACTCCACGAATATTATTTTTAGCGAAATCGCCGGCGCGCCAACGAGTGGCACATCCACCTCCCTTGGCCTGCAGGTCGGCGGCTGCGGTACGGCGAGCACGACGACGGGAACGCCGACCTTGACGCGTACGGGAACCGGAGAGATATTCTTTGATAATTTTGGGCGGACGAATCTTTAATATAAAAGTATGGACCCGCAAGACCAACAGCAGAATAAGAAAAAATTAATGATCACAATGGCGATTGTGATCATCGTGGTTGTCGTCGCGCTCGTCGTCGTAGCCATGCTGTGGTGGAAGCAGCCGGGCGGCGGTGCGGCGAGCACGGCAAGTACGGCGGGATCGGGGGACGTTACGATGTCGTCTTCCACGGGGAGCATCACGAGCGTTGCGCCCCCAACGACCGCGTACGGCGCC
>DATAXS010000022.1:0-7642 GCA_036266715.1 Minisyncoccota bacterium | reverse complement strand
GTTCACAAAGGTCAAGGTGGTGGGAAGGGTGTCGGTCGCCACAACGCCGGTTGACGTTGCGGGGCCAAGGGCTCTCACGGTCAACGTGTAGTTGATCGTGCCGCCTTCAACCGTCGAGGTCACGTTCGCGGTCTTCGTGATACCAAGATCAGCGGATGGGATGACGGGTGTCTGGTACGTATTCGTGACCGTACACATAAGGTGATCGGTCGTGAGAATATGTCCGAAACAATCTGAAGAGTACGAAGTTGTGTAATTAGTGGAAGAGGCAACATTCACTTGGAAGTTTCCTTCTCCGCTAAAGGTAACGTCCGTACCAGATGCGGAGCCCGGAAACGTGGACGGATTGGGATTGTTGTCCCCCGTCACGTTCACCGTAAAGTTGGAAGAGGCTTGCGTACCTCCTACCGTGTTCACGACGACGGTTATTGAGCATGCATACGCAATCGCAGTCACAAAAAATGACCCTGCCACCACGGCACCCACGAGCGCCCGTTTTCCGGAACTCAAACTGACTGACTTTCTGAAAAAGTTTATCATTACTATCTTATATTTATTTTTCGACTTTTTTGTATGTATGAAATTATCAAAAAAGCCGGCAAATATTTTTTTAAGGTGCAAAACCGATTAACTCCCCACTTATACCACTGGGCGGAGAAAAGTGCAAGGGAAAACGGACGCAAAACTGCTCCCCTTCTTGAATACGGAAAAATATATCGGCAAGTTACGCACACTTGTCTCGTTACCCAATCCGTCATACACTGGCTTTCGGGTCCAAATTTCGCACCTTTTAAGGAGGCAGCATTGACTGAACCGGGCGATCCCATGGCACGCATCGTCAAGGCAAAGCAGTTCGCTGACCAAGCATTGAATCGGCTCAAAGCAGTCGATCCATCCTCATTCTTCCGGGAACGCGGTGAAATCCTCACGGAAGCTCTCCGCCGTTTCGGAGAATCATCCATCGTCCGCGAGATCCGTGAAGATCTTCCCGAAAGTTGGGAAGCCGCTCAGGGTGCTTCCATGATCGAACATCCCATCGCGGGCTGACGCAAACCTCCAAACGATAGACAATTTTACAACGGCCGCGCATTGCGTGGCCGTTCTCTTTTTTTATAATCGCGAGCGAGCTGCACAACACAGAGAAGGGAATCTCACTGCTCGGCCCGCAACGGGCCTGCGCTTTCGGAACCCTCGGTTCCGAACTGTCGCCCTTCGGGCGCCCTTCCTCCACGAGGAAACTGCGTTTCCCCGACCCCCTTCCTCGTTCGATTCCCATCAACACAACACGCAAAGAAGGACACCCATATTTTTGGACAGTGTGGCTCCGTACTCTGTCTGAAAATATGGGTGTCCTTCTTTGCGTGAGCGGGTGAAGGGAATCGAACCCTCGTCCATAGCTTGGGAAGCTATTGTACTGCCACTGTACTACACCCGCAGCGGCTTTATTAATGTAGACTAATCCGTGCCCGGCGTCGAGGTGGACCCGGAAACAATGATGAGCATCGTCTCGCCCGGCTTCTTATAATTGAACTGCGCCCGCAACTCTTTTTCCAAATTGAGCGGGTTCGCAAGATATTGCACCTCAAGTTGCAAATTGGTTTCCGTCGTCTGGGCCTTCGTAAGCTGCGTTTGAATGTCCGCAAGGTCCGCGCCAAGTTCCCGCTCCTGCGCAAAAAATCCGTACACCCGTATGGCGATGAACACAAACATCACGGAAAGCGCGGCAATGCCCAATATCTTCATCATGGATTTTCTTCAGCATAGCAGAAAACCTAGGCTAAAGTATATAATATTAGAAGAAGTCGGGGAGGCATTATGAAGCGAGACAGAAAACCAAAAAGGCTGCATTTGCGGAAAGATGCGCGCAGAGCTGTGGAAATCGCGATAAGCATCCTCGCGGCCCGTGTCACCGAGAAGCAGATGGCCATTCACAACGTGATCGACGAAACGAGAAGGATTTCTCCCAAAACGCTCAACTACACTTTCACCGTCTAGCCCTTTCCTCGGTTTTCAGCAGCGGGATCTCGCATCCCGCTGCTTTTATTTTTTGAGGATCTCCCGGAACACCTCCGGTGAAATGTCCACGCGCGCCATGCTCTGCAGACGTTCCTTGCCACGCGCCTGCTTCTTCCAAAGCTTCATCTTGCGCGTGCGGTCGCCGCCGTTCTTACCAAAGTCGCCGAGAGCTTTCTTCATGGCGGGAATCGTCTCGCGCGCCACAATGCGGCCAAGCGCCCTGGCCTGGAGCGCCTGCGAAAACTGCTCCTGCGGCAAAAGTTCTTTCAATCGCTCAACGGTGTGCCTGCCCTCGCGCTCAATATCTTTTTTGGGCACAATGCGCGTCAAGGCCGGTATCACCTCGTCTATGATGAGTATCTCCAATTTTTCCACATCGGCCTCCCGTTCGCCCGAAATCTCGTACGTGAACGACGCGTAGCCCTGAGAAACCGATTTCAACCTGTCGTCAAAATCCCGGATAAGTTCCCGCAAAGCCATTTTTGCCATGACGAGAAGATTGTCGCCAATGTTTCGCACCTCCGCGATCTCTATGTCGTACACCGTCTGCAAGTTGACGACCGCGCTCAAATATTTTTGCGGCGTGAGAATTTCCAGGTCCACGAGGGGCTCCCACACTTTTTCCGGCTTGTCCGGAAAATCCTGTGCCTGCTTTATGACCATCGTCGTGCCGTGGTCTTGCACGCGGTAGGCAATGGAAGGAAAGCTCGTCAAAAATTCCAGATGGAATTCGTCCTTCAAACGGCCTGCGGTAATTTCAAAGTGGAGCTGGCCGAGGAATCCCACTTTGAGCCCGCGGCCCAAGGCCTCGTTCGCATCCGGTTCAAAGGAGAGCGCCGCGTCCGTGAGCCGCAGGCGCTCCAACGCACGCTTGAGGTCCTCGAATTTAGTGGCACCATCCGGGTAGAACGAGATAAAAACCACCGGTGCCACTTCGCGGTATCCGGCAAGTCCGACCTGCTTGGCCGCGCCGCCGAGCACGATAGTATCGCCGATCTTTACGAGCGTCGGCTCTTTGAGGCCGGTCGCCACATAGCCGATCTCGCCGTTCTTGAGCGCGGCCGAAACCTTGAGGTCTGGGGAAAAATAGCCCACCTCTTTCGGCTTGAACTTTGTTTTTGTGGCCAAAAGCTGCATATCGTCCGTGCCGCCGAATTCCCCGCCGAACACGCGCGCAAAGGCGATGATGCCTTTATGGTCGTCGTAGAGCGAGTCAAAAATGAGCGCACGCGCCGCGGTCGTTTCTTCTTTGCCGGCATCGGGCGAGGGTACCGTGCGGATGACCTCTTCCAAAAGCTCCTTCACGCCCGCGCCCGTCTTTGCGGAAATGCGGAATACTTTTTCTTTTGGCACGCCGAGGAGGTCGGCCGTCGCCTGGACCACCGATTCAAGCTGCGGAAGCGCGAGATCAATTTTGTTTACCGCGGGAATAAGCGTGAGTCCGGCTTTCTGCGCCGCGCGCAAATTGGAAAGCGTCTGCGCCTGGATGCCTTTTGTGGCGTCCACCAAAATGATGCCGCCCTCCACCGCCGCGAGCGCGCGCGAGACCTCATACGAAAAATCCGAGTGTCCGGGCGTGTCTATCAAGTTCAAAATATATTTTTCACCGCTTGCACCGCTCGTTGCATATTCCATCCGGACAGGCGCCATCTTTATGGTTATCCCCCGCTCGCGCTCCAACGGCAGCCGGTCCAAATACTGCGCCCTCATGGAGCGCATCGGCACCGTGCCCGTAATCTCGAGCAAACGGTCGGCAAGCGTGGACTTCCCACTGTCAATGTGGGCAATAATGACGAAATTCCTGATGTGCTTCATCACTCATAAGGTAGCTTGTTTTCAGATAATTTGAAAGCTCGCGCGCATTAAAAATTTATTAAAAGAAAAAGAACTGGTCGGAGAGGATCAATCCTGCAGCGGCTGGAGCGTCAAATTGACCACCATCGTCCCGGGCATCGGTCCGTCGGTATCCGAATCATAGTCGTACGATGCGAGACCATTCTCCGCAAACACATATCCCAGCGGCGCGTCTATCTCGATCTGGTACTCGCGCGAAGTGCCTGCTTCTTTTTCAAAAATAAATTGGTACTGCACGCCAGCCGCGGGCGGCAGGAAAAGACTGTGCGTGTAATCAAAGTTCAATTGCGTGGACGCGCCCGCCTTTACGGTGGACCACGTGGCGAACACTTCCTTGCCGGACTCGTCGTGTTCCGTGACGGCCGGGTACGTAAAGAGCGGCGTGGTGCTCGCCTCAAGCGTCACGACCGTGGGATCCGTGGAATAGCCGCTTTTTGCGTAGTTAACGGGCGCGGTTATTTTTTTTATAACGCCGCCTGTCTCGTCCTGGAGTGTGGACCCTTCCGGCACAAAAAGTTGCAAGTAGTCCTGATTCGTCGTTTGGTACCACCAGTACGGGCTCTTGTTTCCGTGGTGCGCGCGGGTGATCGTCACATTGTCGGTGAGCGTCCCGTCGGCATTAATTTCGGCCGTGTATTGCACCGTGCTTGAAACGTAGAGGTCGGACTTTCCTCCGCCCACGTTCGCATCCACATCCGCAAAATAATCGCCGTTAAAGGTCTGCGGCAACTGGTAGACCTCGCCCGATGCGCCATATTCTTGCACAAAATTCTCAAGGGTCGGGTCTTCAAAATAGACCATTACGTCGCGGTCCGCGACCCAATTTTCCGCATCTGAAAGCAGTTCTGCCTTTTGGTCGTCCGTGGAAGACGCGAGGTCGGCGAAGATGGCCTGAGAGAGGTTGCGAAGCACCTGCTTGGGATACGTGGCATCCGTCGCCTGACCATCTTGGACGATCTTTTGTATCTGCACGAGGAAATTGTCCGAGGTAAAAGTGGTCGTGGGCGCGCCGACCGTGATCGGGCCGGTCATGGAGAGCAGATCGTTCACCACCTGCGGCGTGACCGCAATCGCGCCGTCAATGGGCGTGGTACCCGCGGTAGAAGAAGCGGCGGCGCCCGTAGCGGCGGTAGAGGTCGGCGCGTACAACGTCGATTCATCAAAAAACTGGATTGTCTTTGACGCCGAGGTCGGGAAATCAAAGAACCAGTTCGCATCGGCCGGCCGCCAACGCGTCACAATGAGCTGCAGCTGCTGCGGGGGAACCACGTTTTTGGTAAACGCAAGGTCGGCGTCCGCAATGTCGTGCACGGAAACATTCGTGATATTCCCGCTTGCGATGGAAATATCCGCATAGCTCCCAAGAAATCCGCCGCCCGGGCGCATCTCGGAAGGATTATCAAGGAACACGAGCATGTGGTGCGTCGTGGGTTCGGAAAGCCACGGGATGAACACGTTCAGAAAATTTTCCGCGCTCGCGAGTTGGGACTGGAGCGAAAGATACGTCTGCACGTCATTGTTCTCGCCAAGCGATGAACTGCCGCCCGCGAGGGATACCGCGTTCGAGAGGTCGTTGCTTGTGTCGCTTATTGCGTTCATGGTGTCGCGGAGCGACGAAAGCTCCGTAATGAGCGCGCCTCCCTGTCCGCTCACCAAGAACGCAAAACCGTTCGTCTGGAGCGAGTTCAGTTCGGTGGAAAATGTGGCGAGCTCTCCTGCAAGATTGGAAAATGAAGAAAGCGCGCTCGTGCCGCCTTTAAAGAGAAAACCGAACGCGCTCATAACGCTGCCAATGCCGGAGGAACTTCCGTTCGCCTCCGCAAGTGCGCTGAACTCCTCCGTTGCGGATGCGGTGTTCAAATCTTGAAGATCCGCCACGCCCGCACGGAGCGCGGTGGCATTGGTGGCAAGCGATGTCTGCACTTTGCCCCGCACCACAAAGAATACCGTGAGAAAGCCGACTACGAAGAATGCGACGAGTCCCACGATCCCCCACACGATGCCGCGCGGGAGCGGCGGACGGTTGCCCATAAACTTCCCGTAATTCCCGGGCGTCACGGGAATATTCTTCAATCCCTTATCTTCCGGCTCCTTCTTGATCACCTTGATAAGGTCTTCCGGACGCACGTCATCGTCGCGCTTTTTTAAACTCATAGCATTACTTTAACACGACCACGGGCCCTCTCGCCATTCTGCTTTTTGGCTCGCACGAGAGACGAGTTCGCCAAAAAGCAGAATGGCGAGAGGGCGGTAGATTGCGCTATAATAAAATCAATGTTTCAAAAAATCTCTTCCCGATTCGCTGTGTGGGCCCTTGTACTTATCTGCGTCATTTCATTCTCCTTCATGCTCTATGCCGCGCATACCGATTCCGCGATCGTGGACGAACTCGCCCACATCCCCGCCGGCTACGGCTACGTGCATGATTTGAGCTACAACCTGAATCCCGAGCATCCGCCGCTCATTAAAGCACTCGCGGCGCTCCCCGTGCTCTTCATCAACCCCACCTTCCCCACGACGAGCACTGCATGGACCACGGAGGTGAACGGCGAATGGGACATGGGCTACCAATTTTTGTACGGCGTGGGGAATAATGCAAACGAGATAATAGACACCGCGCGCGTTTTGCCTATTCTCATTACGCTCCTCGTCGTCCTCTTTATCTGGCTCCTTGCACGCGGGCTCATGGGTGACTGGTGGGCGCTTTTGCCCGCCACGCTCTTCGCGCTCTCGCCCACCGTCCTCGCGCAGGGCCACTACGTGACGACGGACGTGGGTGCCGCGTTCGGCACCATCTTTTCGTTCTATTATTTTTTGAAATATGTGGAAAAGCCTTCCAGAAAATATCTTTGGTTCGCGGGGCTCTCGTTCGGCGTGGCCCAGCTCACCAAATTTTCCACGCCGCTCCTTATCCCTCTCTATATTCTCCTTGCGTTCGTCCTCTGGCTACGGAACACGATCATTGACTGGCATTCCGCCCGCGCGCGCGTAAAAACATTTTTCCTGCGCGGGCTCAAATGGCTCTGGCGGCTCATCCTCATTTTTGCGATCGGCTACGTGTGTATCGTCTACCCGGTCTATTTCCTTTTCACTGTTAATTATTCTCCCGCCAAACAACTTTCTGACACGCAATATCTCCTCGGCTCCTTTGCGGGCGGTGCCACGCCCGCCGGCCAACTGTGCAACGGCATGCGGTGCTTTGCCGACGCGGATATCTTTATGGCGCACAGCACCCTGCTCCGGCCGTATGCAGAATACTTGCTCGGACTTTTAATGTCGCTCCAGCGCGTGGATGGCGGCAACACCATCTACTTCCTGGGCCAGATACGCGAAAGCGGCGGATGGATCTATTTTCCGGTGCTCTTCCTTATTAAAGAAACCATTCCCACGCTCATCATTGTGCTCCTCGCGCTCGTGCTCGCGCTCTGGTGGATGCTCCGGCGCGACAAACGGGAAGGCCGTGGCAGGTGGCGGCGCATCATTGATTATATCGGCGTGAACTTTGCCGAATTTTCCATGGCGCTCTTCATCATCATCTACTGGGGATACAGCATGCAGGCCCCGCTTAACATCGGTTTCCGCCATCTCCTGCCAACCCTCCCCTTCATCTATATCCTTGCCGCAGGCGTCTGGAGAAAATGGATCACGCAGATAAATCTGCCCATGTTCGGCACGGGCGGGGCGGCAACCTTCGGTACGGGCGGCACGGGCGCGGCGGGAGGCCTTGCGACGGCCCAATCCATGTTCATGTCGGTTGCCGCAACCACGCGCT
>DATAXS010000006.1:0-75567 GCA_036266715.1 Minisyncoccota bacterium | reverse complement strand
GGGGGCACCATCCACAGGCCTTCTTGTAGTTTGTTGGCTTTTATGGTAGTATAAGAGACAGTTGTTGATAGTCCCCGCAGTAAAATTGAGAGAAGATCGGAGAACTGAGGAAAATGGCTTCTATACACCGAAGTAACATTTTTTCAGGAACACCACCCCCGTCGCCCTTCTTACTGACTAAAACCCTTCTCAAGAGTCACCTTCTACAGGAAGGCCACCTGGAGGAACGTCAGGCGAATTCCCCGCCGGACTATCCCGTGTCGCTTCCCGCTCAAATGTGCGAGAAGGCCTGCTACGTATGCGGCACAGAACTCGGCACCGGGGAAAAACGCCTCATCACCCCGGAGTGGCGGCAGTCCTGCGCCGATCGTGCGCGCTGTGAGCGCGTCACAAACGCGCTGTTCAAATCAACCGCCTCTTCCCTCCATCAACCGGGACCGATCAAATTCTCTCACGTTCCCCCTGAGCCTCGGTGAGCCAACACCGAGATCTCTCACCCCTGCAACGAGCTTTTGTTGTGGGGGTGAACTTTTTCTGTTATTTTGTTATGTTTCTTACGGGGAGGGTTGGCAGAGTGGTCTAACGCGCCGCACTCGAAATGCGGTTGGGGAGAAATCCCCTCACAGGTTCGAATCCTGTACCCTCCGCAACAAGCAAAGAGGAGCAGTAGTAGTTTGCGGCCATGGGCTCTTCTTAATGGCCACAAACTACTACTGCTCCTCTTTGCTTGTTGATGATATCAGGATTCGAACCGTAGCGTCGCCCCGTATAGGAAGGAGCCGCGTTGCGCGGCGGGTCGGAAACCGAGGGTTTCCGAAATGGGGGTCGGGGCGGCGCGTAAGGTTCCAGGAGTGAGCGGAGTGAGCGACGGAATCCTCCCGCCTCCGCAGTCCTCTTATTTTTCAAAATCCTGTACAATATAGTTACATGTACGGCAAGATAGAGATCATCGCCGAGGTGAAGACGGAATCCCCCTTCGGCTACACGACTGGCTACACGTGGGAATACCTTTTCCACGTCGCGGAAGAGATCGGCGACATCATCTCCATCCACACGGATCCGCGCTGGGGAGGGTCTTTTGATCTCTTAAAAAAGGCACGCGGTATGACCAAAAAGCCCATCCTCGCAAAGGGCATCCATCCGACGGACGAAGAAATAGACAAAGCGCTCTCGCTCGGCGCCGACTGGGTGCTCGCCGTGGGTCGTGTTCCCAAATTGCATCCGGAAAAGTGCATGATGGAGCCGATGACCCTCCGCGAATTGTCTTCCATCCCCCAAAACCTGCGCGTGATCTGGAACGCGCGCAATCTCGCGACCGGCAACCCAAAATTGGAAAGCTTTGAAGAGGCGCGGACGATATTCAAAGGGTGGCTCTGCCAGGCAAGCCACATTCGCACCGTGGCGGACATCCGCGAGACCGCGAACGCGGCGCTCGTGGGAACGAATCTCCTCATGTTCACGCAATCATTGAAGGACGCCGTGCGCGCGGCGGCAACAAAATAATGGACGACAAAGCCGTGGTGAAGGTGGTGAAGCGCGTGATGCCCGCGGTGGTTTCCATTGCAATCGCAAAACGGCTCGCGGACCTTGAAAAAGAAAAGGGGCTGGCGGAAGCCGCAAACGCAAAGAACGGCGGCGGAACGCGCGCGCCGTCCTCCGTACCGATGCCCACGGACTTTGCCTTGATGGCTGACGAGCGCGGCATGGTGCAGGTGGGCGGCGGCTCGGGCTTCGTGGTAGACCCAAACGGGCTCATCATGACGAACAAGCACGTGATAAGCGACTCAAGCGCGGAATACACGGTCATCCTGAACGACGGCCGGAAATTCACCGCAGAAATACTCTCGCGCGATCCCATCAACGACGTGGCAATATTAAAAATAAACGTGGCCGGTCTCCCCTGCCTCAAGCTTGGTGATGCCACGAAGCTCGAGCTCGGCCAGAGCCTGATTGCGATCGGCAATGCGCTCGGCGTGTTCAAAAACACGGTTTCCCTTGGCATCGTCTCCGGCCTCTCGCGCTCCATCATGGCGCAGGCGGAAGAACCGGATGGCCCGGCGCAGGAAATGCGCGGGCTCATTCAAACGGATGCAGCCATCAATCCCGGCAATTCCGGAGGACCGCTCGTGGACCGCGACGGACTCGTGGTCGCCGTGAACGCCGCAATCGTCTCGGGCGCCCAAAGCATCGGTTTTGCGATTCCCGTAAACGCCGCGCGGCGCGACCTGGACGACATCAAGAAATTCGGCCGCATCCGCAGGCCACTCCTCGGCATCCGCTATCTCATGATCGATGCGCGATTAAAGCAGCGGATGGGCCTCCCCGTGGATTACGGCGCGCTCGTGGTGCGCGAGAGCGAGCACGATTATGCAGTGGTTCCGGCAAGCTCCGCGGAAAAAGCGGGGGTCAAAGAACACGATATTATCCTGGAATTCAACGGAAAAAAACTGGACCATGACCACCCGGTGCAGGATTTTTTGGAAGACATGAACGTGGGTGATTCCGTGGAGCTCACCGTGCTCAAGCGCGTGAACCACGCCGACCCCGGCACGCAGTCCAAGGTAAAGCTCCTCCTGACCGAGAGAAAGTAGGATTACTTCATTAAAAATTTATTAAGTAATCCTTGACGAGGTACGCGAAAAGAGTACCATGAGTGGTAAAGAACGGGAGTCCGAAATAACAACGGGCCTGATATCTCGCTTGGTACAAAAACGACCGCATGCGGTCGTGTTTGTTTTAAATAGTTTTAATGGCACGCATGCTATGCTCGTGGAGCCCGTGGATTGATGGGCCCGTCGTTCATATGAGTAGGATCTCGTTCTTACCAAGCGAGAGAAGCGGGTGCAAATCCCGCCGGGTCCACGGGCGCGGCCGCCGCAATAATTCATATTTGAAGTAAGCAGAGCGCATGCACGGCAGCTATGGTGGGCCCCGCAGGCCGTTCGGCTTGGTTGGCCGTTTTTTTAAACGGCCGCGAACGGCCGAGGACAAAGCGAGCGCGCCGCAGGAGCGCGCGAAGCGGGCCCACCATAGCTGCCGTGCATGCGATCTGGTGGATCAATATGAATAGGTGTCCACCACGAGCCCGTTCCGGTCAAGTAACTCTACCTGGTCGTGGAACTGGTCGATCGGACTTGACCCCATGAAGGCCCATATTTGGTTGGAAAGAAAATTGGAATCGGCCACGTGATTGTCGTAACACGAACTGTAATTGAAATTATTTTCCAGATAGCTCACACATGCATAATCATTCTGAGGAACATACGGGCTGGAAAGATTCGGCTCCGTGCAGCTCCCGAGCGTTTCAATATAGTTCTGGCACGCGCCGCTAAAAGATGATATTGCCGAAAGGTCGAGGGGCGGGCAGCTCTGCGGCAGTTGTGGCGTAAATTGCGTTTTGTTCGGGAGGTAGCCGATACACTCGTTAAGCCGCAGATTGACCGGCGCAGAACTGGAGTAGAGGTACAGCACATCGCCGTTCTTCAAGAAAATATCACTTTCCGGCGTGAGGCCGGACGGGTCATAAAGACTCACTGCTTGCGGGATGTATTCGCCGCCATGATTGGCCTTTATCTGCCATCCAGTGACATCAATGCTCGAGGAAGCATTGTTTGGATATGCATACAACGTTATCTGCCCGTAGGAATATGCGCTCCCGGCTGAAAGGCCGCCAAAACGAACCTCGTGAAAGTAGGGAGAGAGTTGTGCCGCGGTCATGCCCGGCGGGATCTCGTAGGATGGGATCGGCGTCGGCGTGGCGGGCGGCCCGATGGTCGTGCCTCCCGGCGAACCAGCCGTGCCACCCGTGCCCGGTTGCGACGGAGGCACGTAAGGCAACGGGGTATACACGGACCCGGGGGTGGAGCTGGAAGTGCCAATAGAATTCAACAGTTCACCCGCGCGCCCGAGGATACCGGAATTATAGATCGCCACAAAAATGCCAATGACCACGATGACGATGATGAAGAATCCTACAATTTTCCCGGTCATGCTTATGCAACAATATTCACCAATTTCTTGTCCACGTAAATGACCTTTTGCGGCGTTTTGCCTGCGAGCGACGCCTTCACCTTTTCGTTCGCGAGCGCGAGCGCCTTTGCCGCGTCCTCGGTGAGCGTGGCATCCGCTGTGACCGCATCCCGCACTTTGCCGTTCACCTGGAGCACGAGCGTGATCGTGCGCTCCGTAATGAGCGACTCGTCGTACTGGGGCCACGGTTCAAAATCAAGATAGCTCGCATTGCCGAGGCGCGCCCAGAGTTCCTGCGCGAGGTGCGGCGTGAAAGGATGGATAATTTTGACGAACATCGCGAACTCGCTGCGCGGGAGCGGCGGGCCGCTCTCAAGATCATTCATAAGGATCATGAGCGAAGAAATGGCCGTATTGAACTTGAACCCATCAATGTCTTCGCCAACTTTTTTTATTGTTTTATGGAGCAGGCCGCGTCCGTCTGCCGCGTATCCCGCGGGAGGATGCGGCACTCCCGCGGCGCGGGTGGCAATAGCCGCGTCGGTCGTGCCGGTCGGGACGCCCAACACCCGATCACCATACCGCGCAACGCGCGCCACAAATCGTTCCACCCCCGCAATACCTTTTTCGTCCCACGGGTGCGCGTCCTCAAACGGCCCCATAAACATGAGGTCAAGCCGCACCACATCCGCGCCGAATTTCCCCACCACCTCGTCGGGATTCACCACGTTGCCCTTGCTCTTGGACATTTTTTGGCCGTCCGTGCCCATCAAAAGCCCCTGGTGGCGCAGCTTCAAAAACGGTTCAGTGAATGCCAGATAGCCCTCGTCGTGTAAAAACTTAGTGATAAAACGCGCGTACAACAAGTGGAGCACGGTGTGTTCCGCGCCGATCACATAGAGGTCTACAGGCAGCCAATGCCGTGCCTTTTCTTTGTCAAAAATTGCGTTCGGGTTTTGGGGATCCGCGTAGCGCAGGTAGTACCACGATGAGTCAACGAACGTGTCGAGCGTTTCGGCGTCCCGGGTCGCGGGACCGTCGCAGTTCGGACATTTGACGTTCATGAAAGAAGGCGAACTCGCAAGCGGCGGCTTGCCTTTTGGCCGGTAGTCCACATCGTCGGGGAGCAGCACGGGCAGTTGGTCGTCGGGAACCGGCACGAGACCGCACTTTTCACAGTGGATCATGGGAATCGGCGCACCCCAATAGCGCTGGCGGGACACGGACCAGTCGCGCAGTTTGAAATGCTCTCGCCCGCGTCCACCTACAAGTTTTTCTATCTCCCACTTTGCGGCGTCCGAATCCATGCCGTTGAACTTCGGCGAATTAATAAGATATCCCTTTCCGGTATATGCATCTTTCACCTCATACACCGGCATATCTTTTTTAGGCGAAACCACCGGCCTTACCGGCAAATGGAACTTTCTTGCAAAATCAAGGTCGCGTCCGTCATGCGCGGGCACGGCCATGATGGCGCCGGTGCCGTAACCGATGAGCACATAATCGGCGATCCAAAGAGGAATCGCTTCCTGGTTTGTGGGATTGATCGCCATCACTCCTTTTATTTCCACACCCGTTTTTTCCCTTGCCTCCTCCTGCCGCATGCGTTCGGTTTTTTTGAGCGCCGTATCAATGTAATGCTGAACCTCCATCTGGTTCGTGATGCGCGGCCACATGGCCTTTATGGCGTTGTGTTCCGGCGCGAGTACGAGATACGTGGCACCGAAAATCGTGTCGGGACGAGTGGTAAAAACCGTGATCATAGGGAGCAGGGTTTCAAGCACGGCCGGCTCCTCCTGTCCGTGGAAGTGCGGCACCTGCGCCACCGTTTCGTACAAACGACCATCCAACTTTTCATGGATCAACCTCCCCTGCTCCACGGGGATGGAGGTGTCGTTGAGGTCAGACAGCGTGCGGATAAATCCCACATTGCTCTTTATCTTTTCAAAATTAAAGTTCCAATTGAAATTATTTTCAAAGGGCCGCGGATGATCTTTGAACTTTGGCTCCAGAAATCCGCCCGAGAGCACAAGGCCCGCGATCGGATGGTCCAACTTTTCAAGCACTTTGAGTGCCACGACCGCGCCGAGACTGTGGCCATAGAGCACGGTGTTCTCGTTGAACTGGATATTTTGGAGCACGAACTGCACTTGTTCCGATTCCTTCGGGTCGTCGGGGCCCGGCAGTTCGGGGCAAATAAAAGAAATACCACGGCGCGTGAGCTCGTTGCGCAGCCACGGGAAGAAATGCTTTTCCCGCGAACCCAGATACCCGTGGAGCAGGACATAGCGGTAGTTGAGGTCCAACGGGAAATCTATTTCCGTGCCGAGCGAGCGGCCTATCCAATCCTCCTGTCGCTTCACGGTGGCCGCCGGCCAATCAAGGCCTTTCAGGTCTGCGAGCAGGCGGTCGGCATAATCCGTGATGCGCAAAAACCACTGCACCATGTCGCGTTCTTCCACTTCGGCGCCGCACCGCTCGCATTTACCGTCTACCACCTGCTCGTTCGCAAGTACGGTCTGGTCGTTCGGGCACCAGTTCACCTTTGCCTCGCGCTGGTACGCAAGGTTCTTTTTGAAAAGCTGAATAAAAAGCCACTGCGTCCACTTGTAATATTCCGGCGAGGAAGTATTTATCTCGCGGTCCCAGTCGTACGAAAAACCGAAGAATTGCACCTGCCTTCTAAAATTTTCTATATTTTCTTTTGCAACTTCTTTCGGACTCTTGCCTACTTTTATCGCATAATTTTCCGTGGGCAGGCCGAACGCATCCCACCCGATCGTGTAGAGCACTTCGCTTCCCTTCATGCGCATGTAGCGCGCGTGGATGTCCTCCGCAGTAAAGCCCTTGGGGTGGCCCATGTGGAGCCCGGCCGCAGAAGGATACGGGAATGTTTCCAATTGGTAATATTTTGGTTTTGGCGAATCGTCGTGTGCGGCAAAGACCTTGTCTTCGCGCCACTTTTTTTGCCACTTGGCCTCAATGGGCTTCGGGTCGTACCGGTGGTCGGGGACGATTTGCCCCCGTTCCTCCGGTTTTCCTTGGGTTTCTTCCGTGGCCATACTAGACCATTTTATGCCGATTTCGGCGATTTCTCAACTTATTTAAACTGACATTAAAAGATCATTAAAAGAAACTTGACGCGGCCTTGAAACAATTTATAATCCCATTAAGAGCGGCATCCGCCTTCCCGTGGCGGGTAATGATCCGAACTGACGCAAACGCAACCCCAAAAGGGTTGTTTTTGTTTTAGATAGTTTTAATAGCCGTTTCGCTAGGATGATGCTGCCCGCAGTCGGATCGTGGGCCCGTCGTTCAACGGTAGGATACCGCTCTTGTCAGTTCGGAGATGCGGGTTCAAATCCCGCCGGGTCCACTGCGGGCACGGCCGTGCTCACAAAAAACGGTCAATCTATGGAAAATATTCTCTTTGCATTTTCGTTGATCTGCGTCGCCATTTCCACGAGTGAAATATTTTTCAGTTCGGCAAGTTTTTTGACCGTCTCCGCCACATACGCTGGCTCGTTGCGCTTGCCGCGGTACGGCACGGGCGCCACGTACGGCGCATCGGTCTCGGAAAGGATGTGGCCAAGCGGGATCATTTTTATCGCCTCGTCGTAATTCCGCGCAAAGGTGACGACGCCGCCGAACGTGAAAGAAAAACCGAGCGTGAAAAGCGCACGGGCATCATCCGGCGTGCCGGTAAAAAAATGGATGACACCGGGCTTGAGGCCATCCGCCTCGCGGCGCAAAAGCTCGATGAGGTCTGCAAATGCGTTCCGGCAGTGGATCATGAGCGGTTTTCCCACCTCGCGCGCGAGCGCGATTTGTGCCGTGAACGCCGCCTTCTGTTTTTTAACCTGCTCTTCGCGCGACTCCACGTCGCTGAAACGGAAATAATCCAGGCCGCACTCGCCTATCGCGACTACCCGCGGATGGCGCGCGAGCGCGCGGTACGCTGCCGCATCGAACGCTTCTCCGCGCGAAGTGAACGCCTTCGCCGCTTCTCCGCCGCCGAGCTCCTGCGCATCGTGGAACGATTTTGTGGTGTGCACCGGGTGGAGCCCCACTGCCGCGTACACGCCGTCATATTTTTCCGCAAGCGCGATGGCCGCGGCCGACGTATCGCGCTGGGTGCCCACGTTTATCATCCGCACACCCGCCTCTCGCGCAAGGCGCATCACTTCATCCCGGTCCACGTCAAACGCGCCGAACTGCACGTGCGTGTGCGCGTCAAAAAACCCAGGCCGCTCTCCCATAACTTTCTCTTCCATAAAAACTATTCTATCATGGAGTCATGAAGCTCGTGATCGGCATTGTGGGACCGCCTTTGGCGGGAAAAGAAACCGTGGCGGACAAACTTGAGGAACTTTTGCGCCGGGACGGCTACACGGTGAGCCGCCACCGGTTTTCGGACATCCTTCGGGAAACGCTCACGCTCTGGGGCATCCCGCATGGGCGCACAAACGAGCAGCTTTTGCCCCAAGTGATGTATGCACCGGACGCCTTCGGCGAGGGTGCACTTTCCCGCGCGGTCAAAAACCGACTCATGAAGGACACTGCGGACGTAGGCATTCTGGACGGCGTGCGGTGGCTGGAGGACGAAAAGATGCTGCGGGAATTCCCTGCGGAAGGCATCCGAAGTGTGATAATCCACGTGACCGCGTCTCCCGACCGCCGCTATGCACGGCTCAAGGCGCGGGATCGGCACGGCGAAAGCGCGCAGACGCGGGAAGATTTTGAACGGCACGAGAAGGCAAAGACCGAAGTGGAGATTCCCGCGATCGGCAGCCGGGCGGACATCACCGTTATAAACGAACACGAAGATATAAAAAATCTCCATAAGGAGATCGAGCATGCACACCGAACTCGGTTGAAACCAATGCTTTCGTAACAACCCGCTATTTAATGCGCGGGAAAAGCGCGTCTATTTTCTTTGCGCGCAAGGCATTTCCCTCGTGCGTGAAGGCGGCGGATATTTTTGCCGCGGTGGATGGCAGGAACGGCGTGAGGGACGCGGCAATGGCCTCAAGCAGGGATGCGAGATTAAAGAGCGCCTGCGCGCGAGGTGCCGCATCCTTTATTTCCCACACCTTCTTTTCGTTCACGTAACGGTCGCCAAAAGAAATAGCGAACCATATCGCCGCGAGCGCGGCGGGAAATTTAAATTCCTGTATGTGGCCGTGGATCTCTTTGTTCATGACAGAAATATGTTTTTCAAAATCCGTATCAAGCTTCATGTTCCACGCAAACGATTCTTTCTCGGCGAGCGTAAGCACGCGCGCGGCAAAATTGCCGAGCCCGTTCGCAAGGTCGGCATTGTAGCGTTCGCGCATCTTTTCTTCGGAGAAATCGCCGTCTTCGCCGTAGGGAATCTCCCGCAGCAAGAAATAGCGCAGGCCGTCCACGCCATACCGCTCGGCGAGCTCCAAGGGGTCTACTGCATTCCCGAGCGATTTCCCCATCTTCGTGCCGCCAACGGTCAGGAACCCGTTCGCGATCACCTGTCCGGGCAGGGGCATCCCGGCAGACATGAGCATTGCAGGCCAGATGACTGCATGGAAACGCAAGATGTCTTTGCCCACCGCGTGGATATCTGCCGGGTGTTCGTCCCAGCCCTCCATGCCCACCGCAGAAATATAGTTCACGAGCGCATCCGCCCACACATAGATCACCTGGTGCGGATCGTTCGGCACGGGGATACCCCATTCGCGTTCGCGCTTCTCGCGTGAAAAGCTCACATCCTCCAACCCCCGCTCCACAAAACTGCGGACCTCGTTGAAGCGGTGCGCGGGTGCCACAAAGTCGCCATGCGCGTCGTAGAGCTCCAAAAGCTGCTTTTGGTATTTTGAAAGACGGAAAAAATAATTTTCCTCGGACACGAGTTCCGGTTTTGTCTTGTGCTCCGGGCAAAGCCCGTCCACAAGCTCGTCTTCCCGCAAGAACGCCTCGTGCCCCTTGCAGTACAATCCCTCATAACTGTCTTTATAGAAGTCGCCCGCGGCGTCCAGCCGTCCCCAAAAATCGTTTACCACTTCAATATGCCGTTCTTCCGTCGTGCGGATAAAATCGGTGTTCATAATGCCAAGCTTGCTCCACACGCGAGCCCATTCCTCCGCCATCCGGTCGGTATATTCGCGCACCTCTTCACCACGCTTTTTTGCCGCATCCACCGTCTTCTGGGAATTTTCGTCCGTGCCCGTCAAAAAAAGGACCTCCTCGCCACGGGCGGCGCGCCAGCGGGCAAGCGTGTCCGCCACAAACGTCGTGTACGCGTGGCCGATGTGCGGCTTGTCGTTGATGTAGTAGATGGGCGACGTGATATAGAAGCGCCCACGGGAACTTTCCATGTCACGAACTATATCACGAATCGCTCCGCCGCCGCTTGGTCGACCATTCTTGAATGACCTCCTGAAACACGCCTGCTGCCGGCACCGATATCACGATGCCCAAAAATCCGCCGATCTCGGCGCCGATAAGCAGGGCGACGATGACGATCACAGGATGCAGTCCCACGAGCTGCTGGGAAAGGATGGGCACGAGCACGTTGGACTCAAACTGCTGGGCGATGATGAAGAATATCAATGTGTAGATGGCGAGCGTGGAAGACACGGAAAGTGCGGCAATGACGGCAAGCGCGCCCGAAAGGAACGGGCCCACGAATGGGACAAGTTCAAAGATGGCCGCAAGCGACGCGATCAAAAGCGCGTATGGCACGTGGAGTATGGCAAGGCCGATCCACACCGTGACGCCCATGATCAAACTCATCAATATCTGCGTCTTGAACCACGTGCCGATGAGCTTTTTGGAACGTTCGTACACGCGGAGCGCGGTTTCCTCGTATGAGGGCGGGAACACCACTTTCATAAAACGCTCCACCCCGTCTTTGGTAAGCGTGAGATAGAACGAGCAGAGAATCACCGCGACCGCAAGACCCACGCTCCCGATCGCGTTGGAGAACGCGGTAAGGGGCGACGCGCTGCCCGTAAGCACGCTTGACGAAAGCTGGCTCGCAAAGTTGCTCAGGGTCTCAGCCGCCTTGGAGCTCAAAAGGGCCGCTAAGCTTCCCGAGGCGCTCACCTTCCCCGCGCCAGAGAATATTGTGTTCAATTCCACGATGACGACCGGCGTCAGCGAATAGATAATGAAGACAATGACGAAGAGAATGATGAGAAAAATAAGTATCACGCTGAGACTCCGCGGAAGCCCGGCACGTTCAAGCAGGTTCACAAGACCCTCCAGGCCGGATGAGATCACGATTGCGAGGAAAAGCCCCAGCAATATTTCCCGCCCTTCATAAAAGACCGCAATAAGCACGACGAAGATGAGTATCCGCCAAAGGGTCGCCCAGGAAATTTCGTATTCGCGCTTTTCCATATTAACTGTTTGCGTTTAAAAATTGAAAATTTAATATTGGCTATTGAATGAAAATTGGAAATTATAAATTGAAAATTTTATAGGGTAAGTATCTTGCGGAACGATGCGGCATCTTTGTACGGCCCGATGACCGCGAGATTCAATCCTTTGTTTTTAAAGATCGCCTTCGCGACCGCCCGCACCTCCTCCGCGCGTATCCCATTTATTCTACTGATAATCGCTTCCGGTGGCAAAAGCCGCTTCGTGAGAACCTCCTGCGTGCCGTAGAAGCTCGCGAGCTCGTCCGAGGTCTCAAGGCCGAGCACGAGGCCGCCTATCATGTGGTCCTTCACGCGGCGGAGCTCCGCGGCGGGCACGGGCTCCTCCGCGATCTTGCGACATTCCTCAAGGATGGTCGCTATTACAAGCTCCATCTTGCTGCGTTCCACGCCGGCGGAAACGGAAAACGCCCCGTGGTCCAGGGAAAGGTCGGTATCTGCACCCACGTAATAGGCGGCGCCCATCTCCTCGCGGACGCGCTTCCACAGCCGCGAGCTCATCCCGCCGCCCAGCACACTTGCAAGCACCTGGAGCGCGTAGCGCCGTTCGTCAAAAAGGTCGAATGCCCGAAACCCGAGCACAAGATGCCCCTGGTCGGATTCTTTGAACTTCAGTTTGACGGCCGGACGCGCTTGCCGCTCGTGCGTTTTGGGCTTTGCATAGGCGCTGCGGCGGGCAAGGCCGCCAAAGGCCTCTTTTATCTGCGCAATGATCTTCCGCTCGTTGAACGCGCCGCCGATCGCAACCACGGTGCCGGGTGCCACATAGCGCGCGTTGCGATATGCCACGAACTGGTCGCGCTTCAGCTTTTTTATATTGGCCTTTGTGCCGCCCACGTCCCATCCTGCGGGCTGGTCGCCATAAAGCAATTCACCAAAAACGTCCTGCACCTTCCGCATCGGCATATCCTCGTACATATTCAGCTCTTCTATGATCACGCCGCGCTCTTTTTCTATTTCCTCCGGTGCAAAGAGCGGATGCAGGTAGAGGTCGGAGACGATCTCCACTATGTTGTGTATTTTTCCGGCCTCCACCTTCGCCCAATAGCCGGTAAATTCCTCCGAGGTGAATGCGTTGGATTGCGCGCCGAGCGCCGCAAGCTCTTCCGCGATCATGCCGGGGCGCGGCCGGTCGGTGGTTCCCTTGAACGTCATGTGTTCCAAAAAATGCGAAAGGCCGTTCGTGGCCTTTGTCTCGTATTCCGATCCGGCGGCGACGAGGATGAGCACGCTTGCGGCCACGCCGCCCGGCTGCGGCGCAAGGATTATGCGCAGGCCGTTCTTAAGTGTTATTTTCTTGGGAGGTTTCATTTTGGAGAAATTTTAAAATTTATAATTTATATTACGAAGTAATGGTCTGTATGTCGCCGGCAAACGTCTCGGCCTGTTCCACGACCGCCTCGCCGTACGTCCAAAGATAGCTCTTCCAACGGCTGCCCGCATAGTATTTTGCCGCCGTGCAACGCTCCTGGTCTATCGTCGCGCTGTAAACCGCTTGGCAGCCGGTCATGGCGTCCTTAAGATAGAGCGCGGTCGCCACGAACGCATCCGCGTTGTTCCACGGCGAGGGCGGATTATCGCCCGTGATGGAGGATACCCCGCTCACATAGAGCTCCCATGTGGACGGCTCGAACTGCGCCGGCCCCATGGCGCCGCCATAAACGCCGTCGGCGTTCGCGCAGGAAACCATCATCGTACTCGGATCAAGCCCGAGCGAACTCGTTATCTGGAGGAAGATTGGGATGTTGGACGGGCTCATGGCGCTCTTGTAACTGCATTGGCCGACGTTCTGGCCAAGCGCCGACTCGCGATCAAGGATGGCGAGGATAAACGCGGGGTCAATGCCCGTCGCATCGGAGGCAAGCTTGGCGTATTGGTACGCGTCGCCGAATGTGAGCTGCCCGCCGCCGAGCAGTTGGAATATCTGGTTCCGTATTTGCGCGGCTGAGGCCTGGGTCTGCGTGAGGAGCGTTTGATATTTTGATTCTTCTCCTTGTGTGGCCGTGAGGAGCTGGGATTTTTGGCTCTTGGTACTCGCGACGGACGCCGCCTGCGCCTGCGCGTATGCCGCCGCGGTTGCGGCGTCCGATTTGGACGCTTCAAAATCCTGCTCTTGGCCGGTAAGCTGGCCTTGAAGATCCGTGAGCTGCTGCACCGCCACGCGCAGGTTGTCCTGGATGAGCGTAATATTCTGCGTGTCGCTCCAAAAATCGGAGAGCTGCGGGTTTGCAAGGAATGCCTCCACCAAACTTGTCTGGTCGTTCTCGTACATGGCCTGGAGCAAGCTGCCGATCGCGGCCTGCTTGCCCTGGATGTCGCCCTGGGTCGTCGTGATCTGCGACTGCGTGTCGGATATCTGACTGTCCAACTGTTCAATAGTGAGATTAGTGGCCTGGATCTGCAGATTGAGCGACGCAACTTTATCGTTCAGCTGATCTATCTGGCTGCTCAGCGTATTGCCCTGCTGCTTGTAGCTCGTGATCTGCCCTTGGTACTGATCTATCTGTGTTTCAAGTTGCTGGAGCTGATCTTGGAGCGCACTGCGTTCAGCGGAAGTGTCCGCCGTACTGGAAGCGGTGCTCGCGGTGGCCGTGCCCGAAGTGCCGGTGCCGCTCGTGTCCGTTGACCCGCTCGTGCTCTGCCCCGCAGCGCGGGTGAAGACCGTGGGTGCGGCGGCAGATCCAAAAACGAAAAACGCCACTGCGCCGGTCACGATCAGGGGCTTCACAATTTTGAGAAAAGGTATCGTGAGGCGCGGCCCGCGTTCGGAAAGATTCAATCTCCCGTTCGGAACGTCAAACGCGCTCCAGCGTCCACCGGGCGCGTCGCCCTGTGATGCGGGTACGATGTCGCCCAAAACACGAGATTTCAAAGGCCTTTCCATTACCTCTATTATAACGAAAACGGGCACCGTTGGGTACCCGTTCCGCTGTTCTTTTTGAAAGCCGCGCTATTTTGCCGCGGGTTTATCACCGGTCTTCTCGCCCTTGTCCGCCTTTTCCGCCGCGCGCTCAGCCTTCTTCTCTTCCGTTTCCACCTTCACGTCCGCCACGTCCACTGCGGGCGCTTCCACCACTTCTTCCGCGGCAGGCGGCGTCGCTGTCACAACGGCGGTCTCTCCGTCTATCAAAATCACCACCCCGCGCGGGGTCTTGATGTCTTTCACATAAATGCTCTTGTTGAGGTCGTCGAGCGAAGAAATATCAACCGTGAGGTTGTGCGGCAAGTCGTTCGGAAGCGCTTCCACTTCTATCTCGGTCATGGACTTGTTGATGATCGCGCCTTTCGTCTTTACCGCAGGCGCTTCACCCTTGAACTCAAGTGGCACTTTTGCCGTTATCTTTTCATCCATGCGCACCTGGTAGAAATCAATGTGCGCCACCTCGTCCGTCACCGCATCGCGGACCACGCCGTGGATGATCGCCGGGCGTTTTTCTTTTTCCGTGACGAGCGTAAGGATGGTGCTTGTGCCGGCCACCTTGAATATCTTTAAAAATTCCTTCGCCGAAACGGAAAGGTGGGCGTTCGCGAGCCCGTGGCCGTAGAGCTCGGCGGGAATGAGGCCTTCCTTGCGGAGCGCCTTCACCGCTTTGCCCATTTTCGTGCGGGTTTTAACGGATAAATCCATGGGCTCTATTGTAGCAATTCCCCGCGAAAACGCAAGCATTCTGAGGTATGCCCGACCTCATTTGCTATAATGAAGGCATGCCTAATAACCATAACGACGGGGCGGGAGCGGAGCACGCGGCGCATCACGAAGCGCACCATGCCGCAGTGAGCAGCAAAAACATGATGGCGATATTCGCCTATCTCTGGATCCTCATCGTGATCCCGTTCCTTACGGAAACAAGGAAAGAACCATTCGTAAAATTCCATCTGAAGCAGGGCCTCGCGCTCATTATCTTTGACGTCATCGGCTGGATCGTTGCGTTTGCGATCGGGTGGATCCCGGTGCTCGGCTGGCTCATTGTGTGGCTCTGGTGGATCGTATCGCTCGTTCTCGTCATCATTGGCATCGTGAACGTCTTGAACGGCCAGGAAAAAGAATTGCCGATCGTCGGCAAATACGGGAAACGCTTCGACTTCTAACTGACGGCCTAGCGTAAGCCGTTAAAAAGCTTCAGCCGGTCCTCCACTATCTTTTTTATTCCTTCCACCGCAGGCGGAAGGAGCTTGTACGGCGCGATCTCGTTCGGGTTTGCGGCAAGTCCCGCTTCCACGCCGCGCCGCCACGCCAATCGGAGTTCGCTTGAAACGTGGATGATGGTCATGCCGTTCTTTGCCGCCGCCGTGAAGTCGGTGTCCTCGGTGCCCGAGCCGCCATGGAGCGTCATAAACTTGCCGCACGCCTTCTTTATTTCCGCAATGCGCGCGATGTCCAAGTGCTTGTGTTCGGCGCCCGTCACCATGTTCGCCAAAAGCCCGTGCATGTTCCCTACGGCGGGCGCAAGCACATCCACGCCCGTTTCGTTCACGAAGCGGATAGCCTCTTCCGGCGTGGAAAGTTGCAATGATGCCTCCGGCCGCTTATCCACGATCTCGGACGACGAGCCAATGTAGCCTATCTCCCCTTCTATCACAATGCTCGGATTGATGGCGCGGATGGCCTTCACCGCTTCCTGCGTCCGGCGGATATTATCATCAAGGGGAAATGCCGAGCCGTCAAAAAGCACTTCATCAAAACCCGCTTCCGCCGCTTCTTTTGCCTTATCAAGCACGTGCGTGTGGTCGGCATTCAGAAATATCGGGAAGTCGTAGTTCTCGCGCAGGATTTTAATGAGTGCCGAAGCCTGCTTCACGCCAATAAACTCACGCTCGCCTTCCGAAACGCCGATAAGGATTGGGAGATTGAGTTCCTGCGCCGCCGCAAAAATGCCTTTGAGCGCCGCAAGCTCCGAAATATTAAAGTGGCCTACGGCCACGCGGCGGGCATCGGCGTCGGCAAGGACTTCGCGGAGGGTTTTCATATGGCCTTCGGGATATAGTGGCGGGGGGCCTTTTTCAAAAACCCGAGGAGTTTCGGCTTGGTGAGCAGCCCCGTCTGTGCGCCAAAGAATTGCACCACGTGCATGGACTCTATCGGCGCCCACCGCAACGCATCGTGCACGGGAAGGCCGCTCATAAGCGCGCTCATAAACCCTGTGGAAAACGCATCGCCCGCGCCCGTGCGCGAGATGGGCGGCTTGGGGTCCGGATACGGCGGCATAAAGTAGCGCGAGTTGCCATCGGATGCATACGCACCCTTTGGGCCGTCGGTGATCAAAACTATTTTGGGACCAAGCTTGTGGAGCCCGGCAAAAAGCGGCGGGATATCCAGTTTTTTTGTCTTCAAAATGCGCGCGGCCTCCTCGCGGTTCACAAAGAGCGCATGCGTGTGTTTGTATATCTGCGCAAGTTTCTGCACGCCAAATTCAAATTGGAACGTACCGGGATTGAATCCCATCCGCACATTCGGGTGCTTCTTTAAATATTCTGCGACTTTGTGGTGAAACGGCAGTGAGTGCGCACCGATGGATGAAAAATACATCCAATCCATCCGCGTATCAAGCACGCGCGGGTCAAAATAATCAAATGGCTGGTGCTTAATGAGGATGGTCCGCTCGGCTTTGAAGTTCAGCACAAAATGGTAGTTGGTGGGCAGGTGCTTGTTCACCTTGATGTATTCCGTGCTCACGCCTTCCCGCTTGTAGACGTCCATCACGTCCTCGCCGTTCCGATCTGCGCCCACGGCGCTCAAAAACCCGACGTTGAACCCCAGGCGCGAAGCGCCAACGGCCACATTCGCCGCGTTCCCCACGCCCGGCACGACCGTGAGCGAGTCATACGGGATCTTGTCGGCAAAGGACATGCAGAGCTGGCATTCCTCGCCGTTCAAACTGCAGTGTACCGAGGCATCCTGAAGGCCGATGAACGCATCTATGGTGCAGTCACCCACCGAAACAAGGTCGTATTTCTTCATATATTCACAGTATACCGCACGCGGCAAAATCAAGCTGTGTATGGAGCCCTAGCCGCGCTTCCTTTTTGGAGCCGCCTTCCCCTTTGCGTGCTTAAAGTATTCCACTTGCCTCAGCCGCTTTTCCGCCTCTGCCTTCGTCGTGTACGTCCCAAATGAACGTCCCGTTTTCTCCGAAACGACCATATATTTTTTTCCTACCTTTTTGATCATCAGTATAATGATAACAAAAACAAAAGACCCGTTTCCGGGTCTTTTGGGAATTCCATCATAGTGCTGGTCCCGACTCACCACCGATGCCTCTATTATAGCAGATGGACTTCTCCCGTCAAGGGATCCCGTGGAGGTGCGGGGATTTGCACCCCGTGAACTCCCGGTGGTGAGTCGAGGTTCAGCGCTACGCCACCCCCACACCGCAATATTACATAATCGATGGTTAAATTATTCTAAAATCTTACTTGACCTATTTGCGCCTGATGGCTTTCTTCGCCGCCACCACAATGTCTTCCGCCGTCATGCCGTACTTTTTGATGAGCGCGTCTGGCGGCCCGGATTCACCGAAGGTGTTCTGCATACCGATGAATTCAACTGGCGTGGGCGCGTGCTTTGCGAGCGCTTCCGCAACGGCACCGCCAAGACCGCCCTCCACCTGATGCTCTTCCACGGTCACTACCGCGCCTGTTTTCTTTGCCAATTCAACGATTTTCTTTTCGTCGAGAGGTTTTATGGTGTGGACGTTCAAAACGATCGTGCCTATCTTTTCTTTTTCCAGTTCCCGCGCGGCCACGAGCGCGTTATACATCAATCCTCCGCAGCCAATAATGAGCACTTCCGACTTTTTTGACTGCCAGAACACTTCCGCTTTGCCCGGCGTGTAGGGCGTGAGGTCGGTGGTAATGATGGGCGTTTTTTCCCGTTGGAACCGGAGGTACACCGGGCCCCAGATGTGCGCCGCGGCGAGCGTGGCCTTTGCGCCTTCCACTGCGTCACACGGCACGAACACTTTCATATTCGGCATCGCGCGCATGATCGCAATATCCTCCGTTGCCTGGTGCGTGGCGCCGTCCGGTCCCACGGAAATGCCCGCGTGGTGCCCAGCCACTTTTACGTTGGAATCGTTGTAGGCGATCGTGGTCCGAATCTGCTCCCAGTTTCTGCCCGGGGAAAACGTGGCATAAGAAGCGATGAAAGGAATTTTGCCCGTGACGCCGAGGCCAGCTGCGACCGTCGCCATATTCTGCTCGGCCACGCCGAGCTCAAAGTAGCGTTCCGGAAATTTCTTGGCGAACGCCTCCGTGCGCGTGGATTCCGTGAGGTCCGCGCAGAGCGCGACCACGTTGTCGTTCATCTCCCCCGCCGCCACGAGCCCGTTGCCGTAGCCGTCCCGCGTGGGGCGCTGTTCAACGTCCTCGTCAAACAGCTTTGGATTCAGTTTCGCGTCGGGGTTTAGCATCTATATATTGTACAATACCGCTTTCAAGAAACGGGCTTTGATTCTCTTCTACTTGATTTAACCAAAAATTATTGTATAATTTTAACAGAACTTGAAAATTTAAACAATCAGGGAGGGCCATCCAATGGATCAAACCCTAACGGTTTTAGGCTATCATGGTACAAGCGAGGAATCGGCAACAGCAATCCTGGAGCCCGGCGAGAAAAACGCCGAAAGATTTCTATTCAGCGAAAAAGACACTGACTGGCTGGGAAGGGGCGTGTATTTCTTTCAAGACGCACCTTTTCGCGCCCGAGAGTGGCCGAAAGTTCGCATTTCGCCTCCTGTGCGTACCGAAAACCCCGTAGTACTCTGCGCTGAGATAGACCTCAACGATTGTCTTGACCTTATTGACATCGAGGCGGCAGAAATAATTGCGCGGCGATATGTGGTGCTAGAAGAACGATACCAAAAAGCTGGGAAGTCGTTACCATTAAACAAAGGTGGAAAACACGACTTTGATTGTGTGCTGATTAACTCCGTGGTGGATCAACTGGAAGCAGAAGGGAGACGAGTCAGCGCCGTCCGAGCTACCTTCATCGAAGGCAAGCCAATCGTTCCCGGTTCACAGCTTTATAGCCATGCCCATGTTCAGATAGTCGTGCGTCCTTATCGCACGGAAGTAATAAAAAGCATTCAGCTTTACCATTTTGAAGGAGGGAAACAGTAATGCCTATCAGGGGAAAAGAAATTAGAGAGGCTCTCCATCGGAGCGATGAACGACTCAAAAATGCCAGTCCTGAGGAAATTTTAAACCTTCTCAGGCGAATCGATCCCGATCTCGATACACGACAACCTCCAAAAGTAAGCGTGCGCAAAACTAAAATCCAACATAAAAAATCGAAGCACGCAACAGCTTAAACCAAACAACTTTCGATGGCGCAATTGATTTCAGTCAATCGCGCCATTTCTTTATTCCAGTGAGGGAAAATATAAAATTCTATCCATGTGCACTCCTCGCCTTTCTCTGCATCAGCCACACGCTCCCGCCAAGCACGATCACGGCAACCACGAGTCCGATCACAAACTTCAAGGGATCGTTCACGCTCCCCCACCCGCGCGCGTAGCCGTAGATGATGCTCCACAGCCCCGCCATCATGATACCGATTGGCACGCCTTGCCCCGCGAGCCGCGCGTAGAGCACGAGGAAGAAGCCGATCACGAACACGATAATGCCCACGATGTTCGCGATGATGAACACGTTCGTATTGTAGGTATTCATTGCATTGGTATAAGCGTCCTGCGCGGCGTTATATTGGTCCATTTGCGCTTGGTATGCGGCCGAAGAGCTCGCGTCATTTTGTATGCATTGAGCGTTGCCCGAGGCGCAAGGCACAATGGCCGGCGCCATTGGATAGTTCGGCATGGTGGAATACTGCGGCGCGGGATAGAACGCGGAAATACCCAGGCTGATGAGCGCGCCGAGGATGATGAGAGTGCCGATCGCAAGGATAATATTTACAGTTTTCATATATTAATTGTACCTTATTGGTGCTCCGATTTTATCTTGCCGCGGAGCGTCCGGAGCTCGCCGAGCGCCTTTTCCGCCTCGCCGGGCTTAAATGGCTTGCTGTGCCAGAGATAGTCGTTTTCCATAAAGTCCACGCCCCTGCCCGGAATCGTGTGCGCAATTATGCACGTGGGCTGCTCGTGGATGGCGCGCGCCTCCGCCACGGCCGCGATGATTTCCTCAAAATTATGACCGTCTATCTCCAGCACGTGCCAGTTGAACGATTCGTACTTTGCACGGAATGGTTCAAGCGGCATTATCTTTTCCGTAAATCCGTCTATCTGAATGTTGTTGCGGTCCACGATGACCGTGAGATTGCTCAAACGGTTTTTGCCGGCGAACATCACCGCTTCCCACGTGTTGCCCTCTTCGTGCTCGCCATCGGAGGTCAGGCAATACGTGCGCCATTTTTTCTGGTCAAGGCGGGCCGCGAGCGCAATGCCCAAGGCCTGCGAAATGCCCGATCCGAGCGGCCCGGAAGTGGTTTCAATTCCTGGAAGCGCGCCGCGGTGCGGGTGGCCCTGCAGACGCGTGTTCAATTGCCGGAGCGTTTTCAATTCTTCCACCGGGAAATAGCCCGCATGCGCGAGTGCGGCGTACTGTATGGGCACAATGTGCCCGTTGGACAACACGAGCCGGTCACGGCCAGGCCACAGCGGTTTCTTCGGATCCTGGTTCAGAATATGAAAATAGAACGCGGTGAAAATTTCCGCCATGTCCAAGGGCCCCGCAATGTGCCCCGAACCCGCGTGCGAGACCATTTTGATCACGTCCTCGCGCAAGCGCGTGGCCATGAGCTCCATCTCCCGCAATTTTTTGTCAGAAAGCGATTCCATTTGTTTGTAATTTTACAATTTTCAATTTGAAAATTTTCATTTGGAAATTGTGTCTTGAATGAAAATTGCAAAATTGATAATTGAAAATTAAGATGCTAGACATGCTCCAATGCCTCGTATGCCGCCTTTGGATCCTTCGCGCTAAAAATATAATTGGAAGAAACAACGACGTCCGCACCCGCCTTTTTCACAAGAGATGCGGCATCGGGGTTCATTCCCCCGTCCACTTCAATTATAGCATCGGGCGCATTCGCGCGAATGAACGATATTTTGTCCAGCGTAAATGCCAAAAATTCCTGTCCCGCCGCGCCCGGCGCAACAGAGAGGACCTGGAACGCGGAAAATAGTTTGATATAGGGCAAGAGGTCGGCGCCCGGCGTGCCGGGGTTGGAAGAAAGCATCACCGTCGCGCCCATTTCCGCGCACTGCGCAATGAGCGCGCGGCAGGCCGCCGTCCGCACGGCCTCCGCGTGCACAATGCACCGCCTCATCCCCGCCGCGAGCCACGCGTCAAGCACGTCGCCCGGGTCTTCCACCATCAAATGCACTTCAAGCTGAAAAGGCGCGCCAAGCCCCTTCCATCCCATCGGGTCATTCCACGTCGTATGCGCGGCAAAAATGCCGTCCGTCACGTCAAGGTGCACAAAGCGGTTAGCGGGTAAAAATTTTTTCAAGGTCTCTATCTTTTCCCGCGCGCACGCGGCGTCCGGACAATTAATGACGGGAATAACCTCCATGGCGCGTCAGTTCGTCGCTTCTATCTTCACGATCTTCTCCAATCGGCGCGAATATTTGTCCTCCTTTGCAAAAGGCGTGATCAGGAATACCTTTGCCGCCTTGATCGCCACTGCTTCGTCTATAAAGTCCGCCGCGAGCGCGAGCACGTTCACGTCGTCGTCATGGCGGCCCTGGTATGCGTGTTCCGGTGACGTCGCGAGCGCTGCACGCACGCCATCATATTTATTCGCCACAATGTCCACGCCGAACCCGGAACGGCAGATCACGATACCCCGCGCATTCAACGGATCATCCTGGATCTTTTTTGCCACGGCCGTTGCGTAATCCGGATAATCGTCGTCTTCCACGCGCGCCGCGGCACCCATGTCCACCACGTCATACGCCTCATCCTTAAGCGCAGCCTTCAATTTTTCTTTAAGAGCGAATCCGCCGTGATCGGCGCCGATGTAAATAGTCATTTGTTTGTAATTTTACAATTTTTCATTTGAAAATTTTCATTTGGAAATTGTGTTTTGAATGAAAATTGCAAAATTGATAATTGAAAATTTCTACAGCATGCTCGCGGCTTTTCGGACATGTTTAATGAGCGTGCTCACGTACCCCGCCTCGTTGTCGTACCACGAAAGCACTTTCACAAAGTCGCCATCAATTACTTTAGTAAGGTCGAGCGGCACCGTGGCACCGTACGGTTCTCCCACGATATCCGACGACACGAGCTGGTCGCGCGTAACTCTAAGAATCCCCTGCCAGCGCGGAGACGCGGCGGCATCGGTCAGTATCTGGTTTATCTCCTCTACGGACGTCGTCCGCTTTGCAAGGATCGTGATGTCGGAAATGGAACCGGTAATGTTCGGCACGCGGAACGAGACGCCATCAAATTTCCCTTTGAGCTCCGGGATCGCGCGCGCAACGGAAATTGCCGCACCCGTGGTTTCGGGAACGGTGTTGCGCGCCGCCGCGCGGCCCTTGCGGAAATCATGGCCGCCGCGGATGGGACCGTCCACCAGTGCCTGGGTTGCGGTGTAGGCGTGGACCGTGGAAAGCGCCGCCTTTATGATGCCCGGATTTTCGGAAAGCACCTGGATAACGGGTGATGCCGAATTCGTGGTGCACGAGCCGTTGGACGTGATCGCGCACGTCTTCATATTGTCGTCGTTCACACCCATGAGCACCGTCTGCCCATCCACGCCGTCGTCGTCTTTTGCCGGCGCCGTGATCACGACCCGCTTTGCCCCCGCCGCAAGATGCACCTTGGACGCCGCGTAGGAATCAAAAAGACCCGTGGATTCCACCACTATATCTATATTGAGGTCCTTCCATGGAAGCTGGGTTGGGTCCTTTACCTGCAAGAACTTGATCTCCGCGCCACCCACGATGAGCTTTCCATTTGCGATATCTGCCTGGATCGCCTTGCCGTAGCGGCCATAGACCGAGTCGTATTTAAGGAGATAAGCAAGGTTTTCCACGTCGCCGAGGTCGTTTATCGCCACGATCTCAATATCTGAACCGCCATCCGGCATGTCGAATGCCTGCCTAAAGAAAAGGCGACCAATCCTTCCAAAACCATTGATCGCTACTCGTACTTTTGCCATTCCCTCTATTATATAGGTTCCACACCCACGTTCCCAGTGGAAAACTCCCTTTACCCTATTGTTACAGTATCACCCACCTTTATGTCGTATTTGGCGACCGTCCCCGCATTTACTTCCAAAACCTTATCCGTCCCGTCGGGCGAACTATATATAGTAAGGTTCCAAAGCGCCGCACCCGGCTGGGGCACTGCATCTTGTGCGAAGCCCACTACTTTACCGCCGCCGATCCAGATCATGTCCAATGGAAAGTTCATGCCCTGCATCCAAAAATTCTGTACCGTCGCGCTTGCGAACACAAACAACATCCCGTCATTTGCGCCCAAGCTCGGACGGTAAGAAAGTCCGCGTGCCTGTTCAAGCATCGTTGAAGCGATCTCCACGGTGAATGTGGCGTTATCAATGCTGAGAGATTCCTCGGGAAGCGTGGGATTTTCGCCAGCGCTCGCCGCCGCCGATGGTGAGGCGGTGGGAGATGGTGCGCCGGACGGAGCCGCTGTCTGCAACGTGACGGCCGTCTGCGTGAGCTGCGGATTTGCCCGGTGAAAAATAACAATGTAGATCCAAATGCCCGCAACAATGAGGAGGATGATTGCGATGAATAATATAAGCGGCATATTTTTCTTCCCGTGCTCTTTTGGCGCCATTTTTTATATCGTAGCACACAGGCATATTATTGGATAGTAAAATCGTTTGCATTATTATCGGTGTCCACGATCGCGCCGTTCAAAAATATTCGCGCGAGCGTTTGATTTGCCAAAGGGTCCGTCGGATACGCCGCCGTTTCTACATATTGGTTTGTGCCGGTTCCCCACGCGACCGCGTCCACAAGGGTCCCGCTCGCATCAAAGAGCGCCACGCTGTTGTCCGCCGCGAGCGTTTCCGTGCTCGTTGCGTTTGCGTGTGTTGCATCACCGAATCCGTCCGCCGAGTTTGCCCAAGTGAAATAACCGCCGGGTGCTACCGAACTTCCGGACGCAAACTCCCTCAATGAATCATCCCCTCCCGTGCTCGTCTTTTTATGGATCTTCCACCCGCTCACATCCACCGCGGCGGCAGTAGGATTGAATATCTTCACAAAATCATTGGCTGAGGAAGCACCAGCGATCATGACGGCAGCGATCACGAGATGGTTTGGTGAACCAGAAGAAGTACGAGCAGGTGTGGGTGTCGACGTGGGCGTAGATATGGGCGCTGGGGTGGGCGTCGACATTGAAACTGCTGCGGGCGCGGGCGCTGGCGTGGGCACGGGCGAATCGGTAGGAGTTGGCGTTGGAGTGGGAGTAAGCGCGGCGCTCGGCACCGGGTCTATCACGATATTCGCCGCAGGCGAAGATGCAGGGGTCATCACAACCGAATTTTCCGCCTTTGGCGTGCCGCCGGGAGAAATGCTCGTATGCCACCCCACGCCGTCCGCATCGCGCTCGAGCGTTTGCTTGGTGGTGTTATTGCCCGCAGGCCATCCCGCCGAAGCGTCAATAAGATCGGAGGCGGCGCACGCGGCATCAAAAAGTTCCAGCACATCGCCGCCGTTAGAAAGTCCGCCGACGTAGGCCGCGTCCGGAGAAATGCCCGCCACCGCATCCCCGCCGCGCGAGAGCAGATAAAAACCGTTTGCGCCGATCGTCGCGCCGGAAGGAAAAACAAATTTTATATTTCCCAAAGAATCCAAAATTTGCCACTCGGAAAGATCCACAGCACTTCCGGAAATATTTTTAAGCTCCATCCATTCGCGCTCGCTCGCCGCACTCGCGGTTTCCTCCGCCGCGGCGACCGAACCCATCCACGCAATCTCGTTCAAAATAATTTGGTGGGAACTATTTGCCGAAACGGAAACGGTGCACGTGGGTACAACCACGGGCGGTGACGAAGGTTGTGGGGATGGTGCGGCCGCCTGCAACGTTGGCGTTGGCGATGATGATAGCGCGGGTGAGGATGCCGACAATGATCCGACAGGAGACGATCCGCTCGCCAAAATATTTGCCGAAGTCTTGGCGCTTGCCTTGGGAGTTGCCTTTGCAGTGGGACTGCTCTTTTCCGTCACGCGCGAACTTTTTGCGGGCGCATTATCGCCCTGGCCGAAATTAGTGCCGCTCAGCACGTCTTGCGCCGCGGAAGAGGCATCGCCGTCGTCCGCAATCGTCCCCGACGGCGCATCGTCTCCCTCCGCAAGCTCGTTTCCCCACGAAGAATCGACGGGCGGTGCGCCGCCGAACACATTTTGCCATGACGCCACGGCAATTGCGGCGCTGTGCTGTAGAATATCGTCCGCGCCGGCAGGAAATGCCACGTAATACCCGGTCGCAGCCGCAAAAATGCCCGCGACGAGCGCGTAGATGACCGTTTTTTTATTATTTTTTAATTTTTCCTGCGCCAAAGGCGCCTCATCAAAATTATTTTCCATATTGTTAAAGCTTTCCTGCATGTGCGCGCCGATTTTCTTTTTCGCGCAGAGCAACCATAGCACATCGGCCATTAAAACTATCTTAAAAAGCGCCGCGCAATACGGAGTCAAGTCCCGAAGCCCTTGCCTTTGTCACAAAAAATCACTCTCGTAATGCGTTTCGCACCTTTTTTCTGCGCAAAATCGCGGGTTTTCCGCACGTGCCAAATATGCGCCCAAAAAATAAAAGATATGCACAGTTTTCACGATTTTTTAATATATCCGAGTGATATACTGAACGTACCCGGAAAACATTAAATAAAAATAAACCTATGGAGCTCACCATCACCAAGCGCGACGGCACCAAAGAACCTTTTAACGCGGACCTCATCAACCGCTCCATTGAACGCGCGTGCCAGGGACTCGAGGACCCCATCAGTATGGTGACGCAGATCGCGACGGAGACGCGCCTCACGCTCTACGATGGCATTACGACCGAGGAAATGGACCAGGCGACCATCAATGCCGCCGTCCAGAACATAAAAGAGGATATTGCGTACGATAAAGTGGCCACGCGGCTCCTTTTGAAGACCGTATATAAGAAGGTTTTGGGCGAATACAACAACCGCGATGAGAATTTGCGCAAGAAGCACCGCGATGAGTTCCCTAATTGGGTAAAGCGCGGCGTAGAAAACGGATTGCTTGACCCCCGGATGCTTGAAAAGTTCAATTTGAAGGAACTCGCGACCGCCATGGACATTGAACGCGACGAACTTTTCGTCTACAGCGGACTCTCCACGCTCCTCCACCGCTATTCACTGAAGGGCAAGGGCGAGGAAGCCGCGGAGACGCCGCAATATTTCTTCATGCGCTGCGCGATGGGACTTTCCTACAACGAAAAAACTCCTACGCTCTGGGCGAAGCGCTTCTACGACAAAATGTCGCGATTGGAATATGTTCCGGGCGGCTCCACCAATATCGGTGCGGGCACCACGCGTCCGAGCTTGTCCAACTGCTTTCTTATTCAGATCGAAGACGACATGACCCACATCGCAAAGACCGTTGCGGATGTGATCATGCTTTCCAAAGCGTCCGGCGGCATCGGCGCCTCGGTCACCAAGCTCCGCGCCACGGGTTCTCCCCTTTCTTCCAACAACACTCCGTCCAGCGGCCCCACGCCTTTTGCAAAAATAATTGATACCGCCATCCGCGCCGTCCAACGCGGCGGAAAGAAAAAAGGCGCGCTCTGTTTCTACATGGAGAACTGGCATATTGATTTCCCCGAGTTCATTGATTGGAAGCACAATGCGGGCGACGATTACCTCCGCATGCGCACGGCCGACACGTCGGTCTTTATGACGGACGAGTTCATGCGCCGCGTGGAAAACCACGAGACGTGGTACATGTTTGACCCCAAGGAAACACCCGACCTCGTGGAGCTCTATGGTAGAAAGTTTAGCGAGCGCTATGCGGAATATATAAAGATGGCGGAGGCAGGCGAGCTCCGGGTCTTCAAAAAGGTTCCCGCGGAAGAGCAGTACCGCCAGATCCTTGCCGCATTGCAGTCCACGTCGCACCCCTGGCTCACCTGGAAGGATTCCGCGAACCTCCGCGCGCTCAATAACAATACGGGCACCATCCACATGTCCAACCTCTGCACAGAGATCATGCTCCCCCAAGACAAGGACAATATCGCCGTATGCAACCTCGCCTCTTTGAACCTTGCCGCGCACCTGAATCACAAGCAAATGAACTGGGAACGGCTGGAAGAAAGCGTCCGCTTTGCCGTCCGGCAGTTGGACAACCTTATTGATATCAATATTCTCCCCATCCCCGAAGCGACGCACTCAGACCAGGCGAACCGCGCGATCGGCATGGGCATCATGGGCTTTGCCGACGTTTTGGAACAGCTCGGCATGGCGTATGACAGCGTGCACGCATGGGACTTCGCCGACAGGATATTTGAATTCGTGAGCTACGTGGCGATAGACGAGAGCGCGAACCTTGCGCAAGAACGCGGGAGCTACGCCAACTTTAACGGTTCCGGCTGGTCCAAGGGCATGGTACCGATGGACACCATAAAAGTTTTGGAAGCGGACCGTCGCGAACCGCTCGATCTCGACAAGACGAGCCACTACAAAGGATTGAATTGGGAAGGTCTCCGCGCCAAGGCAAAGAAAGGGATGCGGAACGCGACGCTCATGGCCGTGGCGCCGAACGCAAACATCGGCCTTGTGGCGGGCACAACGCCCGGCATTGATCCCCGCTTCGCGCAGGTCTTTTCCCGCAACAAGATCTCCGGGAAGTATCTTGACCTCAACCACAATCTCGTGAACGACCTCAAAAACATGGGTATCTGGGAAAAGGTGCGCGAGAAGATAATCGCCGAGCAGGGCGACATTGCGAACCTTGATGAGATCCCGGACCACATCAAGGCGGTATACAAAACTTCTTTCAGCACTTCTCCCTACGCATTCATTGAAGTCGCCGCCCGCGCGCAGAAATGGGTTGACCAGGCGCTCTCCCGCAACATGTACCTTGAAACGCGCGACATAGACGAAACGATGAACATCTACATGAACGCGTGGAAAAAAGGATTGAAGAGCACCTACTACCTGCACATGAAGCCGCGCCACACGGCCGAGCAAAGCACCGTGCGCGTGAACAAAGCGGAAAAACTCGGCAAGCGCGGATTTGCCGCGGTCTTGGAATCAGGAGTCACCGAACCGGTCTCCATGGCGGCATCCATGAACGAAGAGGTGCGCGTGGAAGTATCCTCTCCCGTTGCAAAATCAGAAGCTATGGCCGCATTCGCAAAAGCAGACACTTCCGGCGCGACGGCTACGCCATTCATGGCAAAGGCCAGCCTTCCCGAAGAACTACGCATCACTCCCGCACTCGCCCCGAGGCAAATGGAGCAGGTAGAAAGAAAGATTCAGACACCGCAACCACAGGCGGAGTTCAAGATCCTCCCGCCGTCCGACCCTATGTTGGACAATCTCTGCGACAGTTGCCAATAAGGCGGTTGACCTTGCCACTTCGTCGCGTATAATAGATGTACTATGTTGATAGGAAAAGCCTCCCCGGAGGACATGAACCTCCATCCAATTCAATATCAGTGGGCGTATGACCTCTACCAGCAGGCGGTTCGCAACACGTGGTTCCCGCACGAGATCGCGCTCAAAGAAGATCTCTACGACTGGGAAAAGATGACGGAAGACGAACGCCACGCCGTAAAGTTCCTGATGGCGTTCTTTAATCCGGGCGAGCTCATCGTGAACCGCTCCATTGCGCTCGGCATTTATCCCTACCTCAAGTCCCCCGAGTGCCACCTCTATCTTGCAAAGCAGATGTGGGAAGAGGCCAACCACTGCGTGGCGTTTGAATATGTTTTGGAAACCTTCCCCTTGGACCGCACGAACGTGTTTAATCTCCACCTTGAAACGCCGTCCATGAAGGCGAAGGAAAACTACATCAACCGCTACATGAAGCGCATGACGGAAGACACGCTTGATATTGCCTCCACCGAAGGCAAAAAGGATTTCATCCGCAACCTTGTGGCCACAAATCTCGTCATGGAAGGCATCTGGTTTTACAGCGGCTTCATGGTGGTGCTCTCGTTCCGCCAGCGGAACCAGCTCCGCAACTTCGGTTCCATGATCAACTGGGTCATCCGCGACGAATCGCTCCACCTCAAGTTCGGCATGAACCTCATCCAGAACATTCTGGAAGAAAATCCCGACCTGCTCACGAAGGACTTCGCCGACGAGATCCGCAATATCATCATTGAAGGCGTTGACCTTGAGAATGCCTACAACAAAGATCTTTTCCCGCGCGGCATCCTCGGCTTGAACGCCGATTACGTAAACCAATATGTGCAGTACGTGGCCGACCGCCGCCTGGAAGAACTCGGCATGAAGGCGCACTATGGCGCCAAGAACCCGGCAAAGTGGATGAGCGGCGCAACCGATGTCTTTGAGCTCGTCAATTTCTTTGAAGCGCAGAACACGAGCTACGAAGTGGACTCGCACGCAATGGGCAAGGGCGGCGCGCAAAAGCCGCACGGCAAGGAAAGCGCAAAGTCCGCCACGGAGGAATAAGTTTTTACCGCTCTATGAAAGCACCTTCGGCCGAAGGGCTCAAAAAAACGCTCATCATCCTCTCCTCAGCCGCGCTCGCGCTCGGCATCTTGGCGTATCTCGTGGTCTTCTTCCCCACGGGTGGCTATACGCCGGTCGTGGTCCAGGGCGATAACGGCACCACGTTTGCCTCGCTCCCCACGTCCACCCTCGGCGGCGCCTCTTCCACGTTCATCACGTTGCCCACGGGCACGGCGTCTTCGTCAAGCGCCACCTCCACCGTGACCGCAACCGCACCGGGCACCTACGCCACAAGCTACACCGCGCCTTATCCCGTCATGTGGAATGAGGGCGGCGAATCCTTTGCGGTCACGGGCGCGTCCTACGCAGAAGGCGAGCTCACGCTCACTATCTCGGTACAGATCGGCAGCGCGAGCACCGACTGCGTGCCGGACAACATGCGCCTCATCGTGGATGAATCGGGAACGCAGGAGTCGCCGAGCTCTCCCGCAGGGCCGAACTTCAGCTTCCCCGACACGGGCACGTGCATGGGCACGCCGGGAGCCACCTACAGCGAGTCGCTCATCTTCCCGATTGCTGCCACCATCCCCTCGCCCTTCCTTGTGACGACCGGCGGCTCGTCCAACGTCTTCTTCACCGCCGCAACAAGCACCACGGGCGGCGTGGACGTGGCGCTCCCGGGCACGCAGGGGTAGGTTTTTTAAATTTGAAATCCTTCCCGCGCTGTAGTAAACTGTCTTCGTGTTCTTCGGTAATTCCGGCGTAGCTCAACGGTAGAGCAAATCCCTGTTAAGGATAAGGTTCCAGGTTCGAATCCTGGCGCCGGAGCACTTGATAAACACCCTGGCCAAAAAAGGGCGGCACGAGATTTTCGCGCCGCCCGGGTTATTGTGATTTTTCACTGCGCACCATTACTGTTCATAGATGCTACAATACGTTTCTTTAGTCGAGCTCCCGCCCTCTCTTCAAGGATCTTTTCCACCGTGGAACGCAGCAACTTCAACCCCCGGTAGTAGTGATTCCTCGTTTGCCCGTAGGATTCGTTGATCCTCTTCGCGACTTCCCTGATCGGGAGATTCTCAAAAAACACCATTTTCATGCACCGTATCTGCAGATCCAAGGTGTCTCTCTTTGCTCCCGCCACTTTCAACTGCTCGAACGCAATCAGGATAACTTCCTCTTTGTCCTGGTCTGTCCGCGCGAGTTCGTCGTCCTCCACTTCCTGCTGCGTTTTTTCGTGCGGACGCAGAGGATCGGGGAGAGTGTCCTCCGAAAACACTTTTTGACGCCCGCCGAAATGACACTTGAGAAATTTTGCGCGATCAAAGCTACGGCTGTACGCGAGCTTCATAAGCCAAGCCTTTGTGGTGCTGCGTGTGGGATCGAAACGCTCGATCTTGATCCAGAACTCGAGGAATATTTCCTGGACAAGTTCTTCTGCCTCTCCTTCGGGATAGTTCCAAAGAATTCTTCCCGCGATAGCGAGGAGAAGCCGTCGATAGCGGCGGAAAAGAGGGGTCATTGCGTCCTTGTTCCCTGCCTTGAGAAGCGCGACGAGCTCCGCATCGGGCAGGTCATTCATCATGTCGGACGATATTACTTGAGCCGATGCTACCATGTGAACCTCCTTGCCCCGCGGGGCGAGATAAAAATGTAAAACGGACTGCGTGGGTGCTACGAAATCCTGAATGCTCACATCACATTACCTACCGAGAATAACTTTGTCAAGAAAAAACTCGAACTGGTCAGTACCTGCGACCGGCGGCGGGGAATCCCAGGTTTATCGAGAAAGCTGTAAAGAAAGACAGGTTCTGACGTCATCCACTAGCGGTTTTGTTTAGTTTCCATTGTATATCGCCTGCACTTGTGCCTGTGAAAGTGCGGTGCTATAGATCCTCACATCGCTCAAAGACCCCCATGTATAACCATCTCCATTTGAATTAGGATCGGTGCCGATAAAGAAATTGAGATCCCCCGGAACATCAGTCGATGATGCCGAGCCTTCCAGCGTCCCGTTTTGATAATAGTAGAAGCTCGTGCCGGATTTTACGACGGCGATGTACGCCCACTGGCCGGTGGGAATAGTATTGTGGATGAGTGCGCCATTGTAATATTCAAACGCAGTTGGTGTGAGCTTGACCCAAAGCGGATTGAGCCGGTCGCCAAGAATAACGTTGTCGGGCTGGATGCTCGAGCTCAAGTCCATCCAAATACTCCAGGTAAAGGACAATGTCGTCGTATAGTCGACCGTCAGACTTGGGTCAATGTAGTCGTTCGTACCATCGAAGATGCCGGAGAATGCGAGCGTTGAAGATGGACGCGCGGCGCCATAATACCCGGCCGTACCAGCCTCTGTGCCATGCCAGTTGCCGTTATGGGCACTATTCATGCTGTCGATCGCGACCGTCCCGGTCCCCTCATCAAGTTTCCACCAATCGGTCAACGCGTTCGTGATCGAAACAGTTGCGGTCGCAACCTTTGTATTATCAGCCACGCTCACGGCGGTTACCGTGTCCGTCGCGGAAAATGTGGACGAACTGAGTGTAGGCGCAGTATATGTACCCGACGCATTGATGGTGCCGAGCGCTGCGCTCCAGTTCACCGTGCTCGTGGAACCATTCGTGACAGTCGCATTAAAACTGATTGATCCATCAGACATGACCGAGGTCGACGTGGGCGAAATCGAAATGGTCACGGGGACCGGATTAATCGTCACCGTTGCAGTATCCGTTTTCGTATTGTCCGCGTTCGAGCGCGCGGTTACCGTGTCCGTGGTCGTCGCAAAGGCAGTAGGAGCTATATAGGCGCCCGACGATGCGTCGATCACGCCAAGCGTTGCCGACCACGTGACGGTTTGATCGGAAGTATTCGCAACCGTTGCGGTAAAAGTGGTTGTGGCCCCCGAGAGCGTCGTCGTAGCGGAAGGAATCACCGAAACAGAAATTGCGGGGGGCGTGCTGTTGCTGTTATTCGATTGATCACCGCAGCTCCCGCCGCAAGGCCCGTTGCCGCCGCCATTCACCACAAACTTGGGCCCAAGGCCGATATCGGCGAGAGGAACGCCATTGAACATTAGTATTGGTCCCGATGCTGAGGACGGAGAATCATCGGTTGTCGGAAGAGACACCATACCATTCCCTGCCGCTACGAATGCCCTGCTGATCGGCCCAAAATATCCCGTGGAAGGAATGCCGTTTGCCATGTCTTCACCGCGGCGAGCGTGATTGGCCCATAATAATCCGTGATTGAATGGTGGAAATATCCTTGATCCGTAAGAAAATCCTGGAGATATGATACATCGACTTCCGTGTCACCGTATTTTAGATCGTGGCTAAAGGTATACGCGGAAGCGTGCACAAAAATCGCGCCGACGGAAACCGCTATTATGCCAAAAAATAGTGCGCGAGAAAAGCGGGCCATGATATATATGAATGATACCAAAGTGAGCCTCTCAAACGGTTAAATAAGTTCTGACGTCCTCCAACCGCCGGAGCAAATGCTCCAAAACTGGACAAAAATGAAATGAAGTTTTATTTTATTTACAGCATGATGTCCCAGGAGGTCATTAATGTCACATCATGGAGTTACTTCTCATCACTTTTTGAACATCGTTGAGATCCTCCGACAGTACGGCAAACGTCATCCGCATGCGCATTACGCACATCCATTCCCCGATGAGGACGTTCGGAAAGCTCTTCTCCACGAAGGGCTCTCCGAAGAAAAGATGGCGCGTGTGGCGAAATCTGCCAACGGCGCAAAGATCCACGGCAGGTTCGGGATCTCCGCACGGCTCCTGGATGCTTTGACGAAGGTCCTTTTCCGGGAGAAAACATAAATTCGGTCCACGGCCCGTCCAAGGTTCAAACCTTGCGGGCCGCTTCTTTATCTTAGCCATCTTCTCACTCCCCCCCCACCCGCCGGAGCAACGAACGAGAATGAGACTCAAACCCATAATTGCCGGTTGGCTTTATAATTGATATACTACAGCTATGCAAAAAATTGCTACACGCATATTTGTCTATGCTTCAATCGTTTTTGGCATTATAGGAATTTTATTCATTTTGACACTGCCTGACGGAGGGGATGCAAACAGTTCAGATTTACATACTACGCTTATGAAACTCCTCTTCGCGACCGTTTTTATTATATTGCCTTCATTTGCATTAAGCGTCGCCAGCAAATACCTGATCGACCGGTAAGCAGGTCCTCGCGTCCTCCACCCGCGGGGCAAAATATTTGACGAACAGCATACAACTTATTATCATATTTTCGGGTTGAACCCATAACTGTGTAAATCCAGGACAGGAGGGCAAAGTCGTGGCAATCGCGGCAAGCATACCAATTAAGAAGTTCACAGCGGGAACCTCTCCGAGGTTCCCGCTTTTTCTATCTCAATTTTTACTGGAGCGCCACCGATTGGCCGCTGTTGCAGAGTGCGTTCAATTGCGCGCGGGTGGAAGCACCCACAAAACCATTCCCGGCAGTCAGGCCGTTCGGCGTGAGGATCTGCGCCGCAAAAACATTCTGGAACAGGGTCACGGCTTTGCGCGTTGCCGGGCCGAAATAGGTCGATTCGTTGCCCGGCGAGCCGGGCCCCGTGGCCGCGACCTGCGTGAGCGTGCTGTCGTTCAATGTTTCCTGAAGTTCCTTCACGGCGACGCCCGACATTCCTTCGCTAAGGTTGGTCGTAAAAGTAGCGGGACAGGATGCGACTTTGAATTGCATAGTGACGAGATTTTGTTCAAGCGCGAGCAATTCACCACCCAGGAACTCGGCCTCCGTAGTGCTTGCGCCGAGAACCACTCCTCCCGTGCCGACAGTTGCCGTCGTCGTTGCTGCAGGCGTAGAAATGATCGGGTAGTAAGAGAAATCACCGCCGCCTCCTCCGCCGCCACCACCACCACCGCCGCTGGTCACAACAACCCCGCCTCCGCCTCCCCCGCCACCGCCACTATTCGCGCTCGGCGCGGCATCAATATTCAGCGTGTACGCTTGCGTGGCGGTGGAAGAGCCGCTCGTCACCATGATCGTGAAGTCGGATGAACCGGTCACGGTCGGCGTCCCGGAAATGGAAGTAGTGGATGCGGTTGAGGTGCCGAGCGAAATACCCGTGGGCAAGGTGCCGGAAGCAACCGTCCAGGTGAACGGTCCCGCGACCGTGGTTGACGCAGTGAGCGTTGCGGAATATGCGGTGCCGTTCGTGCCGTCAGAGAAACTGGAAGGCGCGATAGTGATTGAAGGCGGAGCGATCGCAAATGTTTCCGTAAACGTGCAGGCGTCCGTGAGCGCGCTTGCGATCTCGCCCGCGCAATTGCCGGCAGAAGAAAGTACGTAATATTCCAAGGAAGATGTTGCGTCCGATGCCGCGGCCGTCACGGCAAAGCCCGTGTCACCGTCCACCGTGACCGGAATCGCGGAAGCACTTCCCGAAAACGATGCAGGACTCGGGTCCGCGCCGGAAACTGTTACCGCGAAGTCCGCGGGCAATGCCGTGCCGCCCGCCGTATTATCCACGTTCAACGCCACATCGAGCGTACTTGAAGAAAATTGCTGCGGCACCACGTCGCCGATCGTGAGCGACGCTGATGAGGAGGCGCCACTCGTGGCACCAGTGGCCGTCACGAGCATCGTGCTTGAGGCGGAAAGCGGCACGTCAAACGGTCCCGCGCTCGCGGTGCCGGACGCATCCGCGGTCACATTCACGACGGCATTGCCATACGCATTCACGCTGATCGATTCATTCGGTGCAAACCCGGTCGCGCCCACGGTAAACGAGTTCCCCCGTTGGAGGAAAGACGCGGAAGGCGTGATGACCGGATAATAGGCCCCGATCGTAAGGCCAACGGGCGCAACTGCGCCGCTCGTGCCTCCGCGGAACGTGAACGTGGGAGACGTGCCCGCAAGGCTCGCGGGAATAGTGATCGCGCCGGCGTTTGAGAACGTGCCGGAAGCATCCACGGCAAAGCTCGTAAGCGCGGAGGAGGTCGCTGTCGTCGTTGCGGAAGAAAATACGTAGACCGTCTCCCCCGCCGCAAAGCCGCTGCCGGAGAACGAGATCACCTCACCCGGCAGCACGTAATACTCGGAAGCGAATGGTGCGACGGAAGGGTTGAGCGCGCCCACCCCAATGGTGACGGACGTGGTTGCAGTGCTTGAGGCGCCGATAAAATTGAACGTGGTTGATGTGGCCGTCAACGTGAACGGGATGGTGGCCGGACCTTCGTTCAAAAAGTTTCCGGAAGGATCCGCATTAAACTGCAAACTGGAACTTTGGTTCGCATCCTCAAAGACGCTGACCGGCTCGCCCGGCGCAAAACCCGTGCCGTCAAAGGTGACCGCGCTGCCCAAGTTCGCAAAATAGTTTAAGGGCGTGACGGACGGATAGAATCCACCCACATAGAAATAATCAATCGCGCTCGCGCCGGAAGAAAGGCCCGTGGCAGTGATCAGCTGCGTGCCCGCGGTCACATAGGGAATAGCGAACGAAAACGCGGAGAATGCGCCCGACGCATCGGCGGTCGTCGTGGCGGACGAACTCGCCATTGAGATCTGCACGGTCTCGTTCGCCGCAAACCCCGAACCGCTTATCATAATCACGCTTCCCGGTGTATTCGAAGTGCTTGTTGCTGTGATAGCAGGTGCAAGCGCCTGGACATAGAACGTGTTACTTGCGCTTATCGTGCTCGATGCACCGGTTGCGATGACCGCGAGTGGCCCCTGCGTGGCATTCGCGGGAATCATGACCGCGACCGGCCCGAAGGTTGAATCCGGATTGGCGGTTGTCGTCGCAACAGCCGCGGCAGAAACGCTCCCCAGGGAAATGCTCACCGTCTCGCCCGGCATGTAGCCGTATCCGGACACCTGCACCGTGGAGCCCGCCAGCCCGCTGTAGGTATTATTTCCAAGCGATACGCCAGCACCAGCTCCGGCATCCGCCCGCGCGACGAACACCCCGGCCGCGAACACCAAAACCGCAACAACCGCACCGCGCAAAACAGCACCCGCGACACCCCCGTGTTTGTGGTCAATCATTATTTTATTTATTTTTTAATATTTTTACTTTCCAACATTCATGATGAAGATGAAGTGAATCGATCATCGTCCGCTTATTTTCTTCAGTTAAATATGCTGACCGAGGTCTCTCCGATCGTTTGCCCGTTTGCATCCTTTGCGACGAAAGTGACGACGTATGGGCCGTTCCCCCGCCAGTTCCACGGCGACACATCGACGGACGCTTCCTTGTGCGGATAGTCGGTTTCATTCGAGGGCATTGCATTCAATTGACCGCCATCAACCTGCCAGTACATTGAGTAATTGTCCACGGACATGTTCTCAAGCATCGCTTTGAACGGCTGGACTCCCGTAACCGTCACGCCATCGGTCGGCCACCAAACCTGGATCGTGCTTGTGCTCCCACTCCCGCTGCCACCGCCTCCACCGCTCGGCGCGGTCACCGAAAACGCAAGCACCTGGTTCCCCCAGTAGTACTCTTGCGACCAATCGCCGCTGAATACGCCGACCTTTACCGTGTAAGCCCCCGCCGCGTTCGCGGTCCATCCGACGGGATAGGTGCCTGAACCGCCGCCTGCAAAGTTCTGCCCCGAAAATACCTGCTGGAATACCTGTGTTCCGCCGGAATCATAGATTTCCACGTCCACGTTCGCCCCGGAAACGGCGCCTCCGGAATTCGCAACATTGACGGAAAGCCCGGCATTCTGCCCCTCAACAGGCGTCCCCGGCGTTACGGATGCGGTTGCCGAAAATCCGGGCGGCGCGGCGGGCGCCGACTGGCCGAACCACTGGGCCATTACGGATTGTGCCGGCTTGTTCTGCGGCGTGTAGCCGCTGTCATTTGAGCCTCCCGCGTTCGGATCGCTGGACCAATTCCAAATGTCCACTCCCGCGAAATTAGAATACTGGTTCCAGTATTGGAAGAATGCCTGGTAGTCGTTTGCCTGCTGGGCAACGTTCGGGCTGCCCGTTTCGCCCCAGTTCCACGGGTCCGTGTAGCTGTCAAAAATGCTCTGGTACCCCAGTTCCGTAAAAAGGATCGGCTTCCCCCACTGCGCGGACAGGGGCGCGATCAAACTTTGGTTCCACGAGTCCCAGCTCGACATGAGCGCGGAAACGGACCCGTCGCCGCTCAGGTTGAAATAGCCGGAGATCCCGATAAAGTCGAGCGCCGACCAAAATTGGATCTGCGTTTCTTCCTGCGTAAAACCAGGACCGCCCCAATTTGAATCATAAGTAAGCGCGCCGGAAAACACTTTGCGGACCTGGCCGATAAGTGATTCCCAATTCCCCGTGTTGCTCGGATTTACCGACGCGCTCGACATGCTAATGAGCTCGGTGCCAATGCAAAGCTCCTCCACGCCATTCGCCTGGCCGAGCTGCGCATAATGAAGCACGAGCGCATCGTAGTTTGCAAACCACGTGGTGCGATCGGAAGGATTGATGTAGGCGCTCCATTGCCCGTCATTTGAGCTGACCATAAGCTTCAGCATCACGTGCAGGCCGATGGAATGCGCATACTGGATGCCGGCGATAAGGGATTGGTCCGTCGGCGTGTCCCAGCCCGTTCCCACATCGGTCGAATTAATGTTGCTTTGGTAAAGCGGGATGTCGAGTGTCACATAATTGGCGCCCGTCGATGCAAGGTCGCGCAATGACTGCTCAAAGGACGCGCTCGAAAAATCCGTGTTGTTCGCGGGTAAAATATTCGCTCCTTTTTGCCAGTTCGCGACGGATGCAAACGCGGGCGATGGCACGGCGAGCGCCATAAGCACTCCCGACATGGTCACGAAGAAAATCCCAATGATTATTGATTTTTTCCGAAAAGCGGACGGTGCAGACCCTCCTTGAGGCGCATTCGACATGACGATATATAGTTGTTTCTTTTCCCAATCCGCTCATTATTATCCCTTGAACATGAAAATGCGCTGAAGGCCCGGCGCGAAAATTCTTGCCCCAAAATCCTATTTCGCGTTTATCAGCTCGTAATCTTCTTTAAAAAAGTACTGTGACATCTTGAAGATGCTGTAGGTGATGTACGGCGCGGCAAGAACGTCAATGGAATAATGCACGTGGGCGAGAAGGACGGCGATGCCGAAGGCGGTAGCCAGGATAAGATACGCGTATCGCCAGAACTTCTCTTTCCAGAAAATGAGCGCCATGAGGAACGTGAGCCCGGTGTGGCCCGAAAAAAAGAATCCTGCCTCCAGGCCGAGCCCGGTATAGAGATGATCAAAGAATCCCGTAGGGTCAGGACCGATCTGTCCCGGGTAGATGCCGAGATGCGTCAATGATACGAATACCGCCCGGGTGGCAATAAAGATGGCTGCGGCTTTTAGGGCGAAGATAAGATAGCGCGGTTTGAAAAAGAGCAAAATGACGGTTCCGGCAATGGCAAAAAGAGCTCCCTCCACGATAAGGAAATTAAGGTTGACTATCGGCAAGATATTTAAAAGCAGGTCGGGAACGGAATTGCTCAACACGCGGTTTGAGTATGCCGAAGCAAAATACTGGAATACCACCGCAAGCGCGAGCAAGATGAGCGCCACGAGCAGTGACCGCACTCGCTCTTTGGTAAAAATTGCCTTGTAGGATGACATGAATCTTGTGTAACGCTAGTGCTAGTACTACGACCGGGCGGTCACCTTTGTTTGTACATCTCTTTGTGTTGCGGCAAGATATGCGACGAAACAAAGAATGAAGATGAAGAGAACGAGGCTCACCGGCCCGTCGCCCCATCCGAGGCCTCCCGCACTAGATGCTTTCCCCATCCAATCGGCAAAAGAAGCGCCGAGCGGGCGCGTAAGGATATAGGCGGCCCAGAACGCGAGAACCGCATTGCGCGACTGATGCCGGTGTTCCGCGCCCAAGATGGCCTTCGTAACGTAATGCAAGATGGCGACGAATAGGATGAGAATGGCAAAGAGGATCCCCGACGACAAATACCCAAAGCCCCACGTGGTGGCTGTGAGATCCCCCGTCGCCGTGCCAAGCGCAAAGGTCGCAAGCACCGTGAGCCAGTAGAACACCTCACGCTTCGTGGTATAGATGCTGTGGATAGATAACGTTTTCTCGCTCGCATACCACGCAATAAAAATAATGACGAGGGCAACCAAGAAAAAAGTTGCCGATACGGCGTATGGGACACCGAACCCGACATGGAGCACGTCTGCGGCCATCGTGCCAAAGACCGCGACCATGAGCGCCGTGAACCAATATACCCAGGCAATATATTTCCGCACCGAGAACTGGATCACCATGGCCACCATAAATCCCAAAAATCCAAGCCCCACCGCGACCGCGGGATCCAGATGTGCCACAAGATAATCCGACGTGCTCTCCCCCATTGCGGTCGTGAGGATCTTCACGATCCAGAAGTAGATCGTCACCTCGGGAACCTTAGTGACCATGGAAGCTATTTCGGCTGCCACTCGGTGGCCTGGAGCAAGCCGAACACGTTGCCTTCGGTGTCTACCGCGCGGGAGAACCAGCCCAGGCCCTGCATTTCCCATTTTTCTTTTCCTTCCCACGCCTGGATCTTCCCGCCGCTCGCCTTAATGGCCGCGATCACCTTGTCCATATCGTCCACTAAAATGGTGCAATCAAAACTGTTCATCGCGCGCCCGGAATTATCCTTGCGCCGGTACATCCCGCCGTCGATCCCCGGACCTTCGCCCGTCTTCATGATCCAATATTCCATGCCCACTCCGGGCATGGAGGTTTTTTCTATTTTCCAGCCGAGGACGTTCTCATAAAATTTCTTTGCCCGCTCCGCATCGTCCGCCTGAACTTCAAAATGTATCGGTCTGTTGCTCATGGTCTTTATTATACTACAACACCGAACACAATGATCTCGTTACCCGCGGTATTCTTTCACAAATTCTATTTTGCCCAACGAACGCAGGGCAAGGAAGGCAATGAAAACGGTGAGGGCAACGGTGAGCGCATAAAAACCGAGCACGGGCGCGAACGAACCTCCGGCAAGAAAACGGTAAAAAAGATATGCGCCCCAGCCGCCATAAAGAAGCGAGCCGAAGGTGAAGCCAAGGCCGGGTAATGAGGTGCTTAATGTTTCCGGATCATCGCTTTCAAAATTCGGGAATATGGCACCGAGGCCGAGACCGAACGCCACGAGGAACGCCACAATAAGGAGCGCGAAGACCGCAAAGGCGAGCGCCTGCGCGACCGCCATCTGGATGATGGAAAGATTCACGACGCAAAACGCGGCGCCAAGCACCAGGAACACGGATACATAGAACAAAAGCTTGGCCCAAAATACTTTCTTTATGCTGATGGGCGCGGTGCCCAATATCCACGCCGTGCGCCGCTCGCTGCTGAATGCGGGGAAAACGAATCGCACGATGAACGCACTCACGAAATAGATCGCGGTCGCGAGTTCCAACGCTTCCACCTGTGCCGCGATCATGGCGAGGTTCACGCTGTACTTCAAAAGATTTGCGCGGATAAAAAATCCCATCACGACCTGCACCATCCAAAGCGCGAGCAGAAAAAAGAACCAGAGCGCGCTGCGCCCGTCGCGGAAAATCATGATCCCCTCTTTTTCAAACAGCGCGCCGAGCGGCGTCTTCCACACGCGCGGGAACGACCCGGAAGGAACGAGGCCAGTGCCCGCGCCCGCACCTGCAGAAACGTGCCTCACGGTAACTTTCTTTGCCTCAAACGTGCCTTCCTGGAAAAGCTGCCAAAGCGGCAGAAATGACGGCAGCGCGACCCACAACATGGCGAGGCAAACAACATACATAAGGCCGAGGCCGAGCAAGGCAAGCGCGGCCGCGCCGAAGGAACCTGCCTGCGCGTCAAAAAGCGTGAGCGTGGCAAGGTGCGACGGGAAGATGCTGAAGCGGGAAAGAATGGTGCCCACGCCCGCACCGCCGGCAAACGGGGCGAACAAAGATACAATATCTCCCGACCATGCGTGCAGAGCACCCCATACGAGCGCGATCGCAATGAGCACCACGCCGATGAACGCGGCGAACCCGAAACTAAAAAGTCCATTCACGCCAAAATACTTCAAAAAGAACCGGTGCACGAGATAGAGCGCGCAGGAAACGGCAATGAAAAATGCGAGTGCGAGTGCGACGGACATACCCGTAAGGAACGTAACGGCCAAAAAGAAAAGTACGCCGCCCCACAGCGAGACCGGGAACACGGCCGCCGAGCCGAGGAACGCCGGGAGCACAATGACCACGATGGGCCAAAGCGATTGTAAAAATGTCCGCCAATATGCGCGTCTGAACACCATCGCGTAACGCGGCGATGCCATGATGAGCATGTCGTCACGCCCGCGGAAGAGCGCAAACATGCCGGTGATAAAACTGCTCACAAAGACCAGCCCAAAAACGATGAGGAAAAGCCCTTCATAAAAATAGAGCGGGAGCGCCACGCGCAGGTATGCATCCTGCGCAATGAGCCCGAACTCCCAGCGGAAAAAACTATAGATACCAAACCCCACCGCAAAAAGCACGCCGAGAAAGATCGCGATCGTGATGAGCTTCGCAACTTTTTGCGTTTTGAGATATTTTCTGAACGAAGGCATGTGTGCGTTACTCCGCAAGCGCGCGATAGACGGCGACGAGGTCGGCCTTTGTATCAAGCTTGGCCATACGCACGAGATCGGCAAACGGCGCCGAGGCAACAAGCGTCCCGTTCTTTAACACGCCGATCATATCCGCGATCTCCTGCGCAACGGTGAGCGTGTGGGTGACGATGAGCACCGCTCCGCCGCGGTCCGCGAATGCGCGGAATTCGTGCTTCGCAATTTCCGCACTCTCGGGATCCAGACCCACAATCGGCTCATCCACCAAGAGCAACTTCGGTTCGTGGAGCAACGCCGCGATAATAGTGAATTTTTGCTTGTTCCCGCGCGAATAATCTTCAAAATAACCTTTTTCTATGCCAGCCAAATGGAATTTTGCGAGGAGTGCCGCGATCCGTTCCCGCCGCGCGGCTTCCGCCACGCCGAAGAGCGCACCGATGAAATGTAAAAATTCTTCTCCCGTCATGCCGGCCCATACGGACGGTTCGTCCGGAATGTAACCGATTGCCGCTTTGGCCGTGACCGGATCCCGCACCGCATCCGCACCGTTCACGAGAACTTTTCCCTGCGAAGGATGGAGGAGTCCCGCAACGGTCTTTACGAGCGTCGTCTTCCCCGACCCGTTCGGCCCAATGAGCGCATACACTTTGCCGCGTTCTATGGCGAGCGAAACGCCTTTTACCGCGACCGCATCTCCGAAACGCTTTGTCAGGTTCTCAACCTTCAAAATATCCATTGTCGTTTATTCTAATCATAGCAGAAACCGTGTTTGCTATAATAAAAGCAATGAGCGGCCGAAGAAAAACGCTTTTGGTCCTTTCCCTCGCGGGGCTTTTTGTCCTCTTTACCGCTGCCGGCCTTGCGCAGGCACAGTCCGTGAGCGCCGTGCCGGCCGCACCAACGAGCGTTTCGGCGAGTCCCACCGTGCCGCTCCAGCAAGTCAGTGTTTCGTGGGCGGCATCTACGGACAGCGCCGTCGTGGGATATTACGTTTATCGTAATGGCGGATTCGTCACGGAAACGCCGAACGCGAATATCATTGATACCGCTCCGCCCGGCACCTACACCTATACCGTTGCCGCGTTTACCGCGGCAGGCGCAATGTCACCGCAATCGACGGCGTCCGCACCCGTCACCATCATAAAAGATGTCACCCCGCCCACCGCGCCCGTCTGGATCTCGCTCGTGCCGGCGACCTCTTCCGTGATGCTCACATGGACTGCTTCCACGGACAATATTGGCGTAGTGGGATATTATCTCTACAGAAACGGCAACAAAGTCCCTCTCCCAACTCCGATTTCGGGAACCACGTATGACGACGTGGGACTTTTGCCGGGCAATTCTTTTACCTATGCGCTTGTGGCGTTTGATGCGGCCGGGAACACTGCTACCTCGCAAACGATGCACGCGAGCACCCTGTCCGACCTCACGCCTCCTTCGATGCCTTCCCTGCTGCATCTCGCGGTAAAGTCCCCCACGGAAATAGATCTCACCTGGCAGGCGTCCACGGACAATGTGGGAGTCGTGGGCTACTATATATATCTGAACAGCGCGGAGATCGCCACCGTTTCTTCCACGCCGACCGCCTACGCGAGCACCGGCCTTTCCCCGGCAACCACGTACGCATATACCGTCGCCGCGTTTGATGCGGCAGGGAACGTCTCCGCACAAAGTTACCTTGTACAAGCAGCTACACTCGCGGCGGACACGACGCCGCCCTCCATCCCCCATTATTTTTACGCCACCCCGGTTTCCGCTTCGGAAATAGATCTCACCTGGCAGGCGTCCACGGACAACGTGGGAGTCGTGGGATATTATCTTGACCGGAACGGGGGCGAGATCGCCGCACTTGGCTCCGCAACCTCGACCTCATATCAAGATACCGGCCTCGCCACCGACACCACATATTCCTACACCGTCCAGGCATATGACGCATCGGGCAACATCTCGGCGCCCAATACCGTCTCGGCCACCACGCTCGCACAAAATCCCGTCACAACCCCAACCCCGGCAGCCACTCCACCACCCGTTTCTATAAATAACCTCTATCTCACTCCCACACCGACGTCCCCAGCTACCCCGAGTCCGAATTCCGGCACCACAAACAACACTACGATCGCCACGCCGCCATTATTCTATTTCAGCACCGCACTCTACTTTGGCCTCAGTAATAACGCCGTAAAAAACTTGCAAATATTCCTTATTGAGGACGGATACCTTGGGCAAGGATACGACACGGGCTATTTTGGCGCACTGACCCAAAAAGCGGTAGAGCAATTCCAGTGCGCCCAAGCGATCATTTGTTCGGGGAACCCGGGAACCACGGGCTGGGGCTCCGTAGGCCCAAGGACCCGCGCGGCACTCAACGGAAGTTGACAAGGTATTAAAAATATATTAGACTGAATCTAGCACTGCGTAGTCAACCCTGAACGCAACGGAGGTAAGACATGGACGCTCCCCGAATCCCGAGATTCACCTTTTGGGACATGGTTCTCGACGTAGTTTTCGTGTTGGCTTTGGTGCTCACCTGGTCACCATTCGCCGCCTCGCTGTATGCCGTTTCTCACCGATGGGCATTTTCTGCGGCCGTGGTCATGTTCGCAGAATTCATGTTCATGCTGTATGTCTGCGCGATCATCGCCGCGTTCCTGACACCGTTCGTCATGCTTTCTCGGGCACAACCCCGAACGGCACTGACCTTCCGGGTAAGGACGTAAACAATGACCTCCACAAAAGGCCCCGCTGCATCAAATGATAGCCGGGCCTTTTTCATATTTTTTTATTTATATTTCGATCTTCTGTCCACGCTCGTAAAAATATATTTTGTCTCGCTTCATGGCGGGCGCCCAACTCGGAAACGAATACACGCAGGAAACTACCGCCGCACCCGGCCTGAGCTCCTTCTGTAATTTTTCCTGCAACCCCTGCATGAGGTGCGGGAATCCGTACACAACGACCGCGTCGAAACCGGCAAGGTCCACGCGCCAAAAATCCTTCCAGTGGACAAAGGCGCGGCCTGCGAGGCCGCGGGCGCGGATGGCACGACGGGACCGCCACACGAGGATGGGATTTATTTCGTAACCGTGTGCCGTGGCACCCCGTTCCGCAAGTGCAATGAGGATCCGTCCATCGCCCGAACCGATATCTGCCACCTTTTGCCCCGCATGCGGCCGCAATATCTCCATTATCAGTTCCACGCGACGCGGATCGGTGGGAAAATAGATTGCGCCGTGCACCATCGGGCGCAAAAGCACGTAGAGAATGCAAAAAAGTGCTATGAGACAGAGCAACGACCAAAAAAGCGCGAACATCCCATTATTATTGCACAAATAGCGCATATCTTCATGAAAATGTGCTTGTTTTCTTGGATTTTTATATAATCAAATGATGAGGCATCTCGCAGTACTCGGAACGCTCTGCGTTGGCTTATTTCTCGGCGCACTCACGCTCATTGTAGGCGTGGGCATTCCAGCGACGCTCGCCCAAACGACCACCTCGACTAGCGCGACCGCCGCGACGAGCACGGATGCCGTGCTCCAGCAACAGATAGACGCCAACAATGCGCAGATAACATCGCTCAACCAGCAGATCGCCACCTACCAGGCGGAGCTCACGCAGGTGGGCGCGGACAAGAAAACGCTCCAGGCGGCCATCAGTTCCCTTGACCTCCAAAAGAGCAAAGTGCAGGCGCAGATCTCCGTGACGCAAAATCAGATAAACATCACCCAGCTGCAGATCCAGCAGATCGGGGGAGAAATTTCCGATACGGAAGCCACGATCCAGACCGACCAGGAGGCGCTCGGAGAATATCTTGTGAATCTCCAGAAGGATGACGGCCAATCGCTCCTCATGCAGGTGCTTTCATCCAACACGCTCGCGGACGCATGGAGCGACACGAACGCCACCCTGCAGGTGGAAGGCGCCGTCCAAAACGAACTCGAATCGCTCCAAACGCAAGAATCCACGCTTGCGGACTCAAAGACCACCTCGCAGCAAAAACAGCAGACGCTTGCCACCCAACAGCAATCACTTTCTTCCCAGCAACAATCGCTCACCCAGACCGTGCAATCCAAAAACCAGTTGCTTACGGAAACGGACCAGAAAGAATCCACGTACGAGCAGTTGCTCGCCGCAGCCCAGGCCGAGCTCAACAGCTTTTCGGCATTCACGCAAAACGCCGGCGGCTCCAAACTGCTTGCCGGTCAAACGGATTGTGACGCGTGGGGCTGCTACTACAACCAGCGCGACGCGCTCTGGGGCAACCTCCCGCTTGACGGCACCAAATACACGCTCGCAAGCGACGGGTGCCTTGTTACCTCGCTTGCCATGGTCCTCACGCATTACGGTTATAAAGACGTGACGCCCGTGACCATCAATTCCAATCCCGCCAACTTCGCGGCATATTATCCCGCTTACCTCCTCACCACGATCAACGTGGACGGCGCAACGGTCACGCGCAAGACGACGACCATTGACGCAACGCTCGCGACCGGAAACCCGGTGATCGTGGGACTGAATGCGTACGGCGGCACGCACTATGTGGTGCTCATAAGCGGCAGCAAAGGCAATTACATCATGCGCGACCCGTACGTGGCGAACGGCGACGATATCCCCTTTTCCTCCCAATACTCACTGAAGAGCATTTTTGGCATTGCGAAGGTTGTGATCACAGGCTAGCCCTTAATGCCACAAAACCCGGGAAATCCCGGGTTTTGTTTTGTGTCATTTTTACTTGACTCGCTTTGAATGCCGCCGCGCGGCTATGTCACCGTAAGAGTCCCAAGGTTTGGGAAGGAAGCATTCACCGAATTATCGGCGTTATAGACCGTGACGGCGATCGTGTAGGTCCCGGCGGGAAGCGTGGACGACGTGGTGAGCGGATAGGCCTGCGGGTATTCGTGGAGAATATCCTGGTTGCCATAGGACTGCGAATCAATCACCGTACCGTTTTGCTGAAGCGCTACTTGCACCGTCACATTGCCCACATTCGCACCGTTCGTGGAAACGAGATATGGGGTGATGGTGGTTTGCGTATCGCTTGCATTCACGCTCGTCGCGGGCTCATAGACGCTATTTATGGCGAGGTCGCCGGAAGATGTCGCCGTGCTCGTGGTGGTGGTTGTCGTTGACGACGGATCCACGCTCAAGGTATATGACTCCGTAGACGAGTTCGTCCCGTCGGTCGCGCCGATGGTAAACGTGGACGATCCTGCTGCAGTCGGCGTGCCCGTGATGGTGGCCGTCGTGCTGCTTATGCCCGTATTGAGGCTAAGCCCGGACGGCAACGTCCCGGAAGCGACGTTCCACGCGAATGACGTGCTTGCCGACGTGGAGGCGGTGAGCGTTTGCGAATACGAACTGCTTACCGTCGCATCGGGAAGCGACGCGGGAACTATCTGAACCGCATAGGTTGGCGTGGGCGTGCCGCTCGCGGGCGCATCAACGCTCAGCGTGTACGTCTGCGACGCGGAACTCGTGGCGTTCGCCACATTCACCGCGAACGTGGATGACCCTACCGTGGTCGGCGTGCCGGAGAGCGTAGCCATGCTGCTCGTGGCCGACGTATCAAGCGAAAGGCCGTCCGGCAACGTCCCGGAAGCAAGGCTCCACGTGAAGGGACCGCTCATCGTAGTCGAGGCGGTAAGCGTCTCAGAATACGAACTGGAAGCGGTCGCGTCGGGCAAGCTCGTGGGTATTATCTGGATCGCGTTCGCGGCGGTGGAAGTAGTCGTGGAGGTTGAGGTAACGGTACTCCCTGACACTACGACCGAGCCGAGATTGCTAAAGGACGCGTTCACGCTGCCGTCGGGGTTATTGACCACGACCGCAACGGTGTACGTTCCGTTCGGAACGCCGGAGAACGAAAGCCAATATGTCTGCGGGCTCTCATGGAGAATGTTCTGGTTGCTGTAGACGGCCTGCTGGATCACGTTGCCGTTCTGCAGAAGCTGGACCGCGACGGAAACACCGTTCGTGTTCGCGCCGTCCTGGCTTATGAGCCCCACCGAAACGGAACTCGTGGCATTCCCCGTGAGCAAGCTGGTATCCGTGGTCTCATCCACCGAGGTGACCGAAAGCAGGGAACTCTGGTCGCTCGCCGAAGACGAAGCGATGGAGAGCGAGGAGACCATCTGCGCCCGCGTGACGGCAAAGGCACCGAGCGCCACCACTGCCACGCCGAGCACGAGCGACAAGACCACTTTTTTCCACTTTTTTGTTTTTATAAACATTGTTTTTATTTATTTGCTTATTTTTACCAATTGACCTTTTTATTTATTGCGCGTCGCACGCGGCGCCAACCGCCATGGTTGCTCACTGCGTGCGCGGCTTTTATACTTATTAAAACGGAGGGCCAGTGAACGGGCGATGAACCGGAAATATGCAGGGTCTTCACAAATTTTTAATCTCCCCAATGCGAAAATTGCAATTATGAAAAAATACAACGTCGGTTTCACCTGCGGCGCGTTCGACCTTTGCCACGCCGGGCACATGCTCATGTTCAAGGACTGCAAGGAGGTCTGCGACTATCTCATTGTCGCCCTGCAGACCGATCCCACGCTTGATCCCGGCTATCGGGAGAAGGTAAAGAACAAACCCGTCATGTCCTTTGAGGAACGGCGCATTATTCTCCAAAGCATCAAGTACGTGGACGAGATCGTGTACTACTCCACGGAAGCCGATCTTTATGACCTTTTGAAAATCGTCCGTTACGACGTGCGCATCATCGGCGCGGATTGGAAAGGAAAGAAATTTACCGGCTGGGACCTGCCGTACCGCGTGCACTTCAACGGTCGCGACCATGGCTTCTCCACAACCGAGCTCCGCGAACGCATCCACATGGCGGAAGAGCTCCGCATTCTCGCCGCACAAAACGTTTTGGACAAAATGGAGAGCGACGCCACGACGAAGATCGTTGCGAAGAAAAGCCGCTAGCAAAATCCGCGCGCGATCCGCGATCATCGGTGCGCGCGTTTTTTGTGCGCCCGGCGCGCACCTGCCCGCGCGCGCCTTCATGGCGATATCATCTTTATTTCTTGAAAATTAAAAAAAGAATATGGAGCCATCATTATGACGAAGAAAACGCGAATCGCGCTTCTCGTGCTTTGTGCACTGAGTTTTGCGCTTATGTGGGGAAGTGCACAGGGCGAGTCCGCCGTGGTGGACGAACTTGCGCATATTCCCGCCGGATACGCCTACATCACCCGTTTTGATTACCGCCTGAATCCCGAACATCCCCCTCTGCTTAAGGCGCTCGCCGCCGTCCCGCTCCTCTTCCTGCACCTGCAGTTCCCGGATACCAATTCCTTTTGGACGACCTCCGTGAACGGCGAATGGGGCGTAGGCGGCGCATTTTTGTTCGGCTTGGGAAACAGCGCCTCTGCCATCATCGGCTGGGCACGGCTGTTCCCCATGCTCCTCACGCTCGGACTCATCCTGCTCACCTATTTTTGGGCCGCAAAGCTTTTTGGGTACACATGGGCATTCCTGCCGGCGACCATGGTCGGCCTCTCGCCCGTCATCCTCGCAAACGGGCATTACGTGACGACGGACATCGCTGCGGCATTCGGCGCGGTCTTTGGATTATTCTGTTTCGTGCGCTTTATGCAAAAACCCGGCGCAAAGAATTTGTTTATCGCCGGGATCGGGCTCGGCATCGCGCAGGTCATGAAATTTTCCGACCTCATCCTCATCCCGGTGATTGCCATCCTTTTGCTTTTCGATTTTCTTGGTACCGTGGTACGCGACTGGAAAAAAGATCCGTTCGCCGCACAGCGTGCGCGCTCCTTTTTCCGCCGGCTTTTAAAATATATCGGCTACTTCCTGCTTATTGGCGTCATCGGGTATGCGGTCATCGTCTATCCGCTCTATGCGATCTTTACGGCCGGGTATCCGCCCGCACGCCAACTTTCGGATACAGTATCCATCGTCGGCGGGATTGCGTCCGGCACATGCGAGCCGACCCATCCCGTCACGTGCTTGGCGAAACTTGACATCAAGGCCGCGGGAAATCCCCTCACGCGTCCGATGGCGGAATATCTCCTTGGCGAGATCATGGACTTTGAGCGCCTCACGGGCGGCAACACAAGCTACTTTCTCGGCAAGGTCTACTCCTACGGCACGCACCTCTACTTCCCCGTCGTCTACGCGCTCAAGGAAACATTGCCGGTCCTCATCCTCCTCGTGCTCGCGGCCATCCTTGCGCTTGCAAGGATCATCGCCGTCATTCTGAAGCGGAAAAGTCGGTTCTGGAGCTACATACGGGAAGAATTCCCGCAATTCGCCATGTTTGTTTTTGTGGTGGTCTATTGGGGCATCAGCATAGAAAGCACGCTGAACATCGGCGTGCGGCACCTCCTACCCACCATTCCGCTCATGTATGTTCTCGCGACGAGCTCGCTCCGCCGCTGGTTTGCGCCGCGAGCGGGCGCGGCGGCGGGCAATGGAAGCAAATTCTCGTGGAAGGGCGCGTTTGTGGGAGCAATGCTCGTATGGTCGCTCGGCGAAACAGCATTTGCTTACCCGCACTTCCTCTCGTACTTCAACGAGCTCGGTGACGGGACGGAAAACGGCTACCGCTACGTAACAGACTCCAACTACGATTGGGGCCAGGACATGCTCGCCCTGCAAGCGTGGATGAACCAGAACCCCCAAGTGAACCAGCTCGCGTTGGACTTCTTTGGCGGTTCCAATCCGGCATATTACTTGGGCAATAAATACGTGGCGTGGAATTCTTCCATGGGCAATCCCGCGTCGCAGGGCATAGAGTATTTTGCAGTTTCCATAAACAATCTCCAGGACGCCATCCAGCCGGCCGCGCCAGGCTACGCGCGCGACCCGAGCGATGAATATTCCTGGCTCACCGCGTTCCGCGCGCCCGCGCCGGGCATGGGTGGCGTACCGCCACCCGACTATCGCGTGGGCACCACCATATTTATTTACAAACTTTATTAACGTAACGCGCACCGCCGCACGGCGTATCAAATCCACACACATGCCTACCACCGTTTCCACAAGTTTTAACTACGACTACTACCCTTCAAACGCGCTCACGCACGGCACGTTCGTCACACTCATCGTGATCGCAGCCGCCGTACTCGTGGCCGGAATACTACTTCTCATCCTTGGTACCGCGCGGAATCATTTTTTGGCAAAAATATTTGGCGTCATCTTCCTTGCGCTTGGCGGCGTTACGCTCCTCGGCACCTGGTACTACCAAAAGAATTCCCAAACGCTTTCCGAACCCGTGTTTTCGAACAAGACCATGCTCGCGTCGCTCTGGGAAAACTACAAAGGATCTTATATCGACCCCTCAAGCGGGCGCACGTTCGACACCGAGCGAAGCAACGACAGTACTTCCGAGGGCGAAGGATACACGATGCTCCGCGCGGTCTGGATGGATGACGAACCGACTTTCGATGCCAGCTGGAAGTGGACCCAAACGAACCTCCAACGGAGCGACAATCTCTTTTCGTGGCTCTGGGGGCCTTCCACTACCGCGGGAAACGGCGGCGGTAACACAACGGGCGGGGTCATCGTTGCACAAAATGGGGAGAACAGCGCGAGCGATGCCGACACGGACATTGCCCTCTCGCTCATCTTCGCCTATGCGCGCTGGCAAAACCCCGCGTACCTTGAGGCCGCGATCCCCATCGTCAAGAGCATCTGGGCGAACGAGGTGTTTATTGCAAACAATGAACCATACCTCGCGCCCAACAATCTGACGAGCGCCGAAAAGACGCAGGAAATGCAGCCCATTGACCCTTCGTACTTCGCCCCGTACGCCTACCGCATCTTCGCCCAAGTGGATCCTTCGGATGACTGGAACGGTCTCATCAACACTTCATACCAAGTATTGGATAACAGTATTGCGCTTCCGCTCGACGCTTCAACAAGCGCGACGAGCGCGGACCTGCCGCCGGACTGGGTCGTCATGGACACGACTACCGGCAGCCTCTCCGCTCCCGCAGCCAGTTCCGGCGAAGACACGAACTTCGGCTACGATGCGCTCCGCGTTCCCTTCCGCATCGCGCTTGACTGGGAATGGAACAAGGACCCGCGCGCGGAAGCCGTGCTCCAAAAACTCCACTTTCTTACCGATCAATGGGACAAACAACAGATTCTTGACGCGGTCTATGCGCACGACGGGACTCCCGTCCCGCCGCTCTACCAGGATCCTGCCGTATATGGCGGCACAATAGGATACTTCATGGTCGCAGATCCCGCAGACAGCAACACGGTCTATACGGAAAAGCTCCAATCGCTTTATGACCCCGACACGCAGACGTGGCGCCTGCCACTCAGCTACTACGACTCCAATATCGCATGGTTCGGGATGGCGCTCTACAATAACGACCTCCCCAACCTTTTTGCCCTCAACTTCTCACAATAACTTTGCAACAACATCCAATGCACGACGAACAATTTCTTAAAAATACTCAGGTTCCCAAACTTCTCCTTGCGGTGAACATCCTGCTTGCGCTCTTTTATTTCTTTATGATCGCGTTCTTCTTCCAAAAAGGAGAGTTGGTCCTTTTCTGGCTTCTTATTTTCGGCGAGGTCTTCCACCTCTGGCAAGCCATCACCTTTATCTGGACCATCTGGGACACGGAGCACGATGTGCCGAAAGACCCGCAATTCACGCCGCCCGTGGATGTCTTTATCACCGTGGCGGGCGAGCCGATTGACGTGATAGAAGCAACCGTGCGCGGCGCGCTCGCCATGGATTACCCCAACTTTTACGTGTTTATTTTGAACGATGGCTATGTGGCAAAAAAAGAGAACTGGGCCGACGTGGTGCGCCTTGCGGACCAGCTCGGCGTGAATTGCATTACGCGCCGGAAGCCGCGCGGGGCGAAAGCCGGCAACATCAATAACGGCCTGTCCGTCACCGAGAGCCCGTTCGTGGCATTCTTTGATTCGGACCATATTCCCAAGCCGGAGTTTCTCCGCGAGACCGTCCCCTATTTTGCGGATTCCCAACTCGCCTTTGTGCAAACGCCGCAATTTTACAAGAACAGCGAAACCAACTTCGTGGCGGGTGGCGCGTGGGAACAGCAGTCGCTCTTCTTTGGCCCCATCTGCAAAGGGAAAAACCGCCTGAATGCGGTCACCATGTGCGGCACGAACATGGTAGTGCGTCGCACGGCGCTCATGGAGGTCGGCGGCATGTACGAGGGCAGCATCGCCGAGGATTTCATTACCGGATTTTTCCTCCATAAGAACGGCTGGAAGTCGCTCTACGTGCCGAAGGTGCTTGCCCGCGGCTTGGCACCGGAAGATTTCCTTGCCTACACAAAACAGCAGGCACGCTGGGCGCGCGGCAGCCTGGACCTCATCTTCCAGCACAACCTGCTCTTTACGCGCGGGATCACGTTCAAACAGCGCATGCAATATCTCTCCTCGGTGAGCTACTTCCTTTCAGGGTGGGTGGTGCTCATTGATGCCATTATTCCTCTTATGTTCTTCTTTACCGGACAGTTCCCCATCCAAACCTCCACGATGGCGCTCGCGACCGTCTTCATTCCCTACATACTGCTCATGCTCTACACCATCCAGCGCTCCTCCAATTCTTCCTTCACTTACCGCGCGCTCGCGTTCTCGGTCGCGGGATTCCAAATCCACATTGCCTCGTCGGTCGCCTCTTTCTTCCGCAGGAAATCCGGATTCTCCATTACGCCCAAACGGGCCCAGCGCGGCAACTTCCTTTATTTGACGGTTGCTCAAATGGCGTACATCCCGCTCGTCGTCGCGGGCGCGGCATATTCCGTCGTGCACGCGCATGGCGTCGTGACGCCCGCCTGGGTCGCGAACTTTTCGTGGGGCCTCATCAATGCGGTCGTCTTTGCCAAATACGTGCGCGCCGCCGCGCCGCAAACACAGGAACCGATGACGGTCTCCGCATTGCTCCAAGCCACCCAAAACCAAGAAGTCGAAATATAAAAATTGTCTTTGCGCCGCGCAATGAAACGCGTCTACATACCCTACATTCTCATCGGGCTCGTCGTTTTTGCCTTCCTCTTCTCAATGTTTTATATGATGCCGCAGAGCATCGGGCTGGATGAATCGCAAACCCTCTGGCAGGCGGAGCACACCTTTACGGGAATATTCTACGTGGTGGGCCAGGACGTGCACGTGCCGCTCTACCACATCATGCTCCACTACTGGCTGATGCTCTTCGGTAGCTCGGTCACGGTCGCGCGCCTGCTCTCGCTCATTTTTTACCTTGTGACCATTCCTCTCGTGTATTACTTGGGAAAAATAGCGTTCAATGAATCGCTCTCCATTTTTGCCACCATCCTTTTTACCATTTCCCCGTTTACCAACTGGTACGGGAGCATTATCCGGATGTACAGCCTGCTCACGCTCGTCACCGTGGCAAGCCAAATATTTTTTATCCTTCTCTTTAAGGGAAAGCCGGAGCATCGGAAGGCATATTGGTTCGGTTATTTCTTTTCCTGTCTTTTGGGGATCTACACCCATTACTTCTTCCTTCTTATGCTCGGCGTGGACGGGCTTTTCTATATCGCCTACCACAAAATATTCCCCAAACACTCTTTGAGGAATTTTGTGATGATCACGCTCATTCTTGCGGCACTCTTTGTCCCGTGGCTCTACTACGTCCACACGCTGGGCGGCTTCGGCGCAAACACCACGCCAAAGCTCACGGCGCCTTCCACGGTTGATGTCTTTAATACATTCTCCAACTTCCTCTTTGGTTTCCAGGCAGACCCCTTGAACACTGCTATTCTTTCCGCATGGCCACTCCTTACGCTACTGCTTTTTTTTGCGCTCCAAAAAAACCAGAAGGTGTCGCCGGAAGGCGTTTACTTTACTGCGGCAGCAATCGTACCCATCGTCCTCGCAGCGGCATTAAGCCACGTCATTGAGCCGTTCTATCTTTCGCGCTATTTCATCGGTTTCTTCCCATCGTTCTGTCTCGCGGTCGCCTGGTTCTTCTCGTTCTATCCGCAATCCGCAGCCACGGTCGGGAAGTTCGCGCTCGCAGGGTTTATGGTCGTCATGCTCCAGATACAAACGGTGAACCCGCAGGCGTCGGTCAAAGAAGATTATTCCCAAGTGGCCTCCTATGTTTCGGCGAACGCATCAAGCCGGGACATCGTGGCCGTTTCCGCGCCATTCACCGTCTATCCCTTTGAGTACTACTACACCGGGAGCGCCACGCTGACCACGCTCCCCGTCTGGGACCAGCTCGTGTCCGGTCCCATCCCCGCGTTCACCACAAGCACGCTCGCGGCGAACGTGGGGACATTCGGGAACTACCAAAAGCTCTATCTCATCTTGAGCTACAACCAGGGGTATGAAAGCGATCTTCAAATGTATTTTGAAACACATTACCAGCGCCTCTACGAACAGAACTTTTCCCCGGACCTCACGCTCTACGTCTACCAGCTGAACTACAACAACACCACGCTCGCGGATATGCAGACAATCGTAAATTCGTATGCCGTTTCGGGCGGTGCGGGCGCGGCGGGCACACCGAGCACGGAACAGGCGTCGTCCACGTCGTCTGCCACTTTATCCGTAGTAAATTATCAGTAACCCGCTGCTTGCGCCAAACCTACCGCATACTGCGACCACCATGTCCCCGCCGAAGGTCCGCCGTTGCACGTCCCATCCGATTCGCCGGGCGGCTTGATCCAAAGATATGCATCTACTAACGGATTTCCCGTCTTGAACGTCGGCGTGTTGCCGAGCGCCATGCCCGCTGGGTTGCACCACTCGCCGTTCAAGGAACCGTTGCCGTTGCGGCTTGTGTCCACCACAAAGTGCTTGCCGCCTACGAGCGCCGAGAGCGATTCGCCGAATGCCACGTTTGCCGACGTCGTATAGAAGTTGGAGACGTTGAGCGAAAATCCATCCGCCTGCGCGATGCCGGCGGCCTCAAGCCGCGGAGCCATGTCCCCCGCGGATATCCAGTTCGGATTGCCCGCATCAAGATAGACTTTGGTATTGCCAAGCGATTTCAAGATGCCCACCGCGTAGTTCAAAAGTCCTTCCCGCGTCACCTGGTCCGCTGCCGAAAGGCAATCCATGTTGGCGAGCCCGTCCGGCTCAAGGATCACGATCGCGCTCCGGTTGCCAATGCCGCTCGCAAAAGATCGTATCCACGATTGGTATGCGGCCGGAGTTTGCGCGCCGCCGGCGGAATACCCGCCGCAGTCACGATTGGGAATGTTGTACGCCACGAGCACCGGGGTCTTCCCCGTATTCTGCGCGGCGCTCACAAGCGCGTTCACATCCTGGTACACGTCCGTGTTCCAGCCGCCGAACCAGACACCCGTCGGCTCAGTGGCAATAATATTGATCAATGCCGCGTCCGTTGGATCGCTTGAGGTAAGCGAACTTGCGGAAACCGCTGCTTGCGAATCCGGGTCAACGTAAAAGGGGCTGTTCAAAAGCGCTACCGTCGCACTCAACACCGAATTCGCGACAGGAGTGGCCACCGGCGTGGGAGTGGGAGTCGGTGTTGGTGCCGGGGTCGGGGTCGGGGTTGGGGTTGGCGCGGGTGGATCTTCCGTCGCGGCCGTTGCCACATTGATATTTTCCGCCGCATTCCAGGAAAGAAGTTGGGACCAATCGGCATTGAATATGCCGACGTCAAACGTGTAGGTGCTTGCCGAGGATGGCGTCCAATTCACGTTGTAGGACTGGGTCCCGCCCGCAGAAAAGTTCTGGCCGGTAAAGAATTGCTGGAACACTTTGTTGCCGGAAGCATCATGCACCTCAAGGTCGGTGATGACGTTTGACACCGGGCCGCCGGCATCCGTGACGTTCGCGCCGAGCGACACTGCCTGCCCGGGCGTGGGAGCGGTGGGGTTCACGTTTGCCGCCACATTAAACTGCGGATTTGATTGCGCGACCGTCGTTCCCAAAACATTTGTCCAGGAAACGGTCTCTGCCCAATTTGCCGTGAAGACCCCTACGTCCACGGTATAGTTCCCCGTGGCGCTCGGCGTCCACGACGCCGTGTAGGAATTCGTTTGACCCGCGGAAAAGTTTTGGCCGGAAAAGAACTGCTGGTATGCCTTTGCGCCGGAGGGACCATAGACCTCAAAATCCACGATCATGCCGTTCGCCGGCGCGTTGCCGTCCTGCACGTTGAACGACACGTTGACGGGCTGGCCTGTGGTCGGCGCGGCGGGGCTCGCACTTGCCGTCGCGGTGAAGCTCGGCGCCGCCGCGCCGCCCACCGTTACCGTAAGCCCGGCCTGTTCCCAGGAAAGAAGCTGCGACCAATCGGCATTAAAAACGCCCGCATCCACGGTATACGTGCCGTTCGCGGTCGGCGTCCATCCCGCGCTGTAATTCTGCGTTTGGCCCGAACCGAAATTCTGGCCGGAGAAGAACTGCTGGAACACCCTGGCGCCGGATGCGTCGTGCACTTCCACGTCTACGATCACATTCGAAACGGAATTGCCGCTGTCCGTGACGGATGCGGAAAGGCCGTCCCCCTGGCCAACGGCCGCAGTCGCCGACCCCTGCACCGCCATAGTGAAGGGCGAATCGGCGTGCGCCGTGTTCATGACATTTTGGTGAACAAAAAAACCTGCGAACACAAAGCACACGAACACAATTATTTTTTTCATTTATTTTTAGGCAACAGGGGAAACCCGGAAAAAGTTTCTTGCTGTTAGGAATATTTTAGAGCACCCACCGCGCGTGTCAAGAAAAATCCTTCATGTTGTTCATGAAACTTTTTTCCCTCGCGCTTCTCCATTTCCGCGTATAAAGAAAATGACCCGTTATGTATGCCCGCGGGGCTTTTGGACGCCGGTTCATACCTTCTCGTATGTCGGGTTTTTCTTTTTCGCAATGTTCGTATATAATTGAATCACATCATTTCCCCGAAGCGCATGGCTACGAATTTCCATTACAAGTGGAGGAGGAGTTCACGGCGTGAAAAATTCCTGACGGGCGTGTCGCTGCACGGCCACACGTGGCACTCAAAGGAAAACCTTGGATTTCTCCCCGATTTCGCCGAAAAGGTATCCCCCTTTGCCCGGCTCCTCGCCCGTGCCGAAGCAAGCCACGAGAAAAAGTGGGGCGAGGGCATTGACTACCGCTATGCTTACTGGACGTCGCCCATATCGCCGGAGGACGCGTATCTCCTTGAGGCAAAACAGGTGGAAAAAGAAAATTTAAGCCCTCTTGTTTCCCTTTCCGACCACGACGAGACCGCGGCGAACGAGGAACTTATAGACATTCACAAAAAGAACGTTCCTATCTCACTTGAGTGGAGCGTCCCTTACAAAAAATTTATTTTCCATGTAGGCGTACACAACCTGCCGCGCGCAAAAAGTGCCTCGCTTCTTGCGGAAATGCGTGCATTCACCGCAAAACCGGATGGCAAGGTGCTGGCGGACATCCTCGCGCGACTCCACAAGATCCCCGAAGTGCTCATCGTCCTCAACCACCCCTTGACGGACCAGGGAAGGATCGGCCGCGAGATTCCCGTGCCGGTGGTGGATGAGTTCCTTGCGCATTACGGCAAATGGATGCACGCGCTTGAGGTGAACGCGCTCCAATCGTGGGAAACGAACCGGCGCGTGATGGTCATTGCGGAGCGCATCGGCCTCCCGCTCATTTCGGGCGGCGACCGGCACGGCTTAGAACCGAGCGGCATGATCAACCTCACGAATGCCCGGACCTTCCAGGAGTTTGTCCATGAGATCCGCGACGAAAAGAAGAGTGATATTCTCCTCATGCCACAAAGCCGCAAATCGCTCTTCGTGCGCTATGCCGGCCAGATAAGCGAGATCGTGGACCGCTATCCCGCGCTCAAAGGGCGCGAATTCTGGCACGACCGCGTATTTTATACGGGGAAAGACGGCGTCACGCGCTCGCTCACGGAGATGAGCGCGCCCGATTCCCCTTCGCTCGCCGCCGTAAACCAATATCTTAAACTACTGGATCTTGCCATGGCGGGGTTCGTAAAACCCATTTCCCCGTTCCTTGCTCGCACGAAGGAATCCGATATTTCGTAGAGACCTACGGCAGCGCCCATGCGGTCACGCAGCTTCGTTCACCGTCCCAAAGTGGCGCCGGGCACGGGAAAGCAATTCCTTTTGCACCAGCTTTGCTTTTTTGCTGCCAACCGCGGGAAGCACGATCTTGTTATGCGGCGAATCTTTTTCGTTCCCGGTCATAAAGATCACCACCTTGCTCACGCCCGCAAGCCGGTCCGCCGGACTGCGGTAAATGTTCACGTTCTGGATCTGGTGATACAACGCCGCTACCTCGGTCCGCATCATGTAGCCGGAGGTCATGATGAACGCCTCTTCCGTAAACATATAGGTGTAATAACGGTATTCCAAATAGGTCTGCACAAGCATGAAAACAAACCATGCGCAGCTTATCAAAAACAGAAGCTCGGTGGCATACGCGACCCAGGGAAGATATCCGGCGGGAACCCACCTCTCGCTCCACCAGACCGCCGCCGTCACGATGAACAGGAATATGACCGACTTGATACGTTTTGAGAGAAAAAGGAAAAATGCGCGGCGGCCGAGGGAATGCTTCTTGTGGTTTTCCATTGGGTGATTGATGTCCGTCGGGCGTAACCCGAATATACTATAATACTATTATACATCCACACGGCATGACGAACGGCACCGGCACAAAGATCCCCCACACCCTGCGGTTTATTATTTTTTTACTGAGGCTCGCGCTCGGCATTAACTTTTTCTACCTCGGTTGGGGGGCACTGTTTGATCACGGGCTCGGGAACGAGCTTCAGGCGCGGTCCTTCGGCGACCTCTACTCGTGGCTCACGGCCAATGTGGCCGCGAATGCCGGCGCGCCGGGCTCGCTCCAAACGTTCTTTGCGTGGGCATTCCTCGTGATCGGCATTTGCCTTATCTTGGGGCTCGTCATGCGCCTCATGGCGCTTGCAGGGATCGTGCTCACGCTTGCAAGCTTTCTTCCCACGTTCAGCTACTCGCCCCTTTCGGCATTTGAATTCGCGAACGGGGAGATCGTCCTTATGCTCTGCTTGCTCATCCTCATTTTTGCGAACGCGGGCGAATATTTCGGCATAGACAAGTTTCTACACTTCCATCTTTTGAACAACAAACACAAGGACAAATAGGCGCGGCTGGGCGCGCGGCTCAGTTGAGTTCTCCGCTCATGGACGCGGCAAGCTCCTCGCGCACCCGCCGGATGACCTCATCCACGCGCACGTTCACCTTCACGAGAAAATCCGCCACGCCCGCTTCGCGCGCTTCGTCGCGCGTTTCGTTATAGCTTAAGTTGCTGTAGACGATCGCCTTCACGCCCTTTCCCCATTTGCCGCCGTCCCGCCGCATGCGGGTGAGCATGGTAATGCCATCCATGTTAGGCATCACAATATCAAAGAGCACAATGTCGGGCTGGCCAAAGAGGCCCGCGGCGAGCCCTTTTTCCCCGTCTTCCGCAGCGGACACCTCAAACCCTTCCTCGCTAAACACTTTGGCAAGAAGGCGGAGTATCGCCGGTTCATCTTCCACAATCAAAATCCTTGGTTTACGCATGGACGTGAAGGTGATTTACATTATAAAGAAGAGGACACGGCGAGCGTGGAAATATCGTCTTCTTCCGGAATACCCAGTCCCTCCGCGCTCGTCTTTGGAATATGCACCACAAAGCTCGTCCCCTCGCCTTCGCGCGACTCAAAGGAAATACTACCGCCCAGGCGTTCCACGACCGACTTCACGATGTAAAGGCCGAGTCCGGTGCCTTCGCTCGCCATCCGCCGCGCATTGTCCGCACGGAAAAATTTCTTGAACACTTCTCCGTGCTGGGCATGCGGGATGCCGTGGCCGGTGTCCGTGATCGTAACCACAATGTCCAGCTCCTCTTCTCTCACCACAATGGAAACCCTTCCCCCTTCAGGCGTATATTTCACCGCATTCCCCAAAAGATTCTCTACTATGATCTCAAGAAGGTGTGGGTCCGTCACGAGTTCCGGGGCGGGATCCGGATAGTTCGTGCGCACGGTAATATTCCGGCTGGAAAACTTGAACGCCATTTCCCGGAGGATACCGTCCACAAGCCTCCGCACATTGACCGATCCCGGCGTCACGACAAGCGTCTGCGTATCGATGCGGGAAACGTTCAGAAGGTCGTTGATGAGGTCCGCCATGCGCATCGCAACATCGTGGATCTCCGTCGCATAATCCACACACATCTCCTCGTCGTGGTTGCCGAAAAGCTGGCCCTGCTTCTTGAGGAGCTCCGCGTGCATGGCAATGATGGAAAGCGGCGTGCGGAGCTGGTGCGCCGCGAGCGATACGAACTCCGATTTTGTGCGGTCGATCTCCACGCCCTTTGTGGCGTCGCGGAAAATTTCTATGGTCCCGATGACCTCGCCGCCGAGCATTACGGGCGTTTTGGTGAAGGAAACCGGGAAACGGCCCCCGTCCTTGCGCACGTAGTAGCGCGTGGCAAACATCGGCCCACTCGCAATCCTTTTCCGTTCGGCGACGGTCTTCACGAGCGGCCGTTCGGAGAGCGCCACGGTCACGCCATCCTCGTTTTGCACCTGGATCACGTCATAATATTTTTTCCCGACAATCTCCTCCGCCCGCCAGCCGAGAAACTTTTCCGCTTGAGGATTTACAAGCGCAATATTGCCTTCTTGGTCGGTCACAATAAGCCCGTCACCCACGCTCGCAATAATGGCCGCGTCAACCGCCTTTTCCTGTTCCATCCGTTCGTTCGCCCGTATGGTCGCCACCGCATGCTTCCGTTCCTCGGCGGACGCTGCGGAAAGCGCAAACATGGTGATAGCGATCGTGACCATCGCCGCCTGGAAAAGAAGCAGGGCCGCATTCAGCGTCGTCGCGGCATTGATGAACGGCCCCTCGCCGTGCAGTGTTTCATAAAGCGTGATCTCGGTCATGGCGAAGAGCACGGTCGCCGTCTCCCGCTGGCTGAACCGGAACGCGACCCATACGAAAACCGGAATAAAAAGGTAGAACACAAAAATGAATCCCGGGGTGCCTTTGAACGCAAAAAGGGCAAACGCAAAAAGCAGCGCGGCGAGCGCCACGACCTCAAGGATCTTTCTTGTGCTCCACTCGATCGCATGGTCGGTGAACCACGCGAGCAGGAACGGCGCAATGATGAGCATGCCTCCCACGTCGCCCAGCCACCACGTGCTCCAAACGGAAGTAAAGTCCGCCGCATGCAGGGATCCCGCAAGGAAGAGGCTCGTAACCCCGATCGTCGCGCTTACCATGGGACTCACGCCGCCCGCGAGGAACGCAAAGCGGAACACGTTGTCCGTCTTATCGAGCGCACGCACGCCGTTCGCAAAACGGTTCACGAGGTAGGCGGCAAGGAGCGCTTCCAGCGTGTTGCCGATGGCGATTGCAAGCGTTGCAGCCACGGGCGTTCCTCCCGTCGTAATATTCGTAATAAAAGCACCAAGAAATATTGCCGGCCAAAAACGGTAGCCCAGAATGAGGAGCGCCGCCGTTGCAATACCGGCGGGCGCCCAAATGGGCGTGGCATTTGCCTGAATGGACGCAAGTTGGAGCCCTAGTTTGCCGGAAATGATATACGCCGCAAGCACAAGAAGGAAAAGGCTTATTTGTTTGAGTTTTTTCATGTCCTTTTGGGTGCTTACGTGCCACGCGAGCGTCTTTTTCGCCAATCGCGTTTGCGCGCTTACTCCATATCTAGATAGCTCTTTTTTCGTGAAGTTTTCATGAAGCGGGCATGGAGATAGCTACCAGTTTTGACCTGCCAAGGTCCTCCATTTTTGGCTTTTCCACGCCAATTTCCTTCTGCCAGAAAGCGTCGTCGCTCAAAAGCGCTATTATCCAGGGGAAGTGCGCGTCCTGAGAAAAGATGACGCCACCGCGTGCAGTAAGCGGATAGAGGCATTTGAGGCAGTCACGCGTAGATTCCATAAGGTCCACGTTGATGCACGAAGCTGCCACGGGCTCTTTGAACGCCGGCATGGTGGCGCTAAAAAACCCTTTGTGAAAATGCACGTGGTCCGGGGCGCCATATTTTTCCACATTGCCTTTTACCTCCTCAAGCCCTACCGCATGGCTCCCCTTCGGGAAATGGTGCTCGCGGCCGTAGATGCTCTTGCCGCCGGCTTCCCCGTTTTCCGGCATCCCTTCAAAAGAATCGAAGACGTGGAACTCACGTCCCGCGAGCTTGGCCACGAGCGAGAGCTTGGCCGTACTCCCGCCGTGGAAGGCACCTGCTTCCACGATCACGCCCGGCACACCACCACCAGTCCCCGCTGCACTGCCCACACCGGGCGTGCCCAGATCCAAAATGCGCCGCGCGATCTTGATCAGCTCATGCTCCGTATGCGGACAGTCAACATAATATGAGATTTTATAGAACTTGCGGACAAGCGATGCACGCGCGCCCATCGCGGTCGGCGACTTTGTTTGGTGGAAAATAAAGCCGAGCGCGGCCGGGAGGTCCTGCGGCAAATAATATATTTTCCGGTAAAGATAGTGGGCCCACCACGGCAGCCGATTTTTTATTTTGCTCCGGAGCGACATTATTAAAATTTAGTTCTGTTTACCACAGTGTCGGGCGTGCCCGCGGGCGCAGGGCCGATCTTCCGCACGAGCACGAACGGCGTCATCTTATTCCCCTGCCCCAGCGGATTGTCCAGGAGTACGAGCCGCGCGAGCTTTTTGCTGAGCCCTGCGCCCTTGCTCACGCCCAAAATCTTCACGTTAATGAAATTTGCATCGGCCGTGACCGCGGGAATGCCGGTTTTTTTCTCAATGTCCTCGCAGTCCTTTTGCGGATGCGGCGGCGGGAGCACGGCCCATTCGGTATAGGGATACATGTCTTCCGGGATCATGCCGTCTATCTCCGACACGCGGTGTCCGGCAATCACCCAAAACACGCCGCGCAGGCCAACGAGCTTGCCCACGGCGCCGAGCGCGGCGGCGGGCGCGATGCGCCACCAACCGGCAATGTCTATCGCGAGCTGGACCTTTTCCGGCCGCGACCACGCCGTCATCGTCTTATGCTTTCTGATACCCTTCGTAATAAAGCGCGCGAACCACGTCACCTTAATAGTGGAAATATGTTGGACGAGATTCAGCGAAATGGAAACTATCTTTTCCGATATCGCCATCCAATCACCCGGCCGAAAGTGCGGCTTCACGAATTCGTTCACCACCTTCTCCGCGCTTTCCCCGAACTCTATCAATCGCGGCACGCGAATGGGGTAGCGCATGTATTCAACGCCCTCCACCACGATTGGCCTTCCGGGCTGGATGCCGGGCTGTGGAACTTCGCTTTTTTGGTCTGCCATTGGGATTAATGATAAATGATTGTTAGAGTTTTTTATAGGGTTACAAATCATACTCTTTTCCCTTGACGAATCGGTGTATTATTAATAGAATGCCCACAGCAAGGAGTTCAAACTTGGATATCGGATAGGAAACGAAATGATCATACGCAATAAGCTTCCGGAAAGGCAAAGAAGGCTTTACGACATGCTCAAGCATGGCCTCCCTCCAATCATCCGCCTACCGGAATCGGCGAAGGCAGGAATGGATCCGGCCATTGCAAAAAATGTTGACCACTTCGCTTTGGCGCTTTCAGGACTTTCGTCCTTTAACGGCAAAACGATCCCGGCCGCAGGAATCTGCTTCCTTGAGGCCGAAAACCTCAAGGGTAGAAAGTGGATCGGAGCTACTTCAGGCAACGCGGGTGTGGGCTTTGGTCTCCTGCAGGGAATCTTCGAGGCCGATGTCGATCCGAGAACAAAGAGTGGTGGTTTTATCGCCGTGATCGACGCCTCAACCCCGCAGGGCAAACAAGAACAGCTCACGCTCGCCGGAGCAAAGATTCTTTACGCTCCGACCGGCAAGTCTCCCATTGAGTATGCGCATCTCATGGCGGACCAAGAAGGGCACTTTGAGGTGAATCAATATCTTCACCGTGGCGGCCTCGAAGCGCAATGGGAATTTACCCTGCCGCATATCGAACGGGAAGTGAATCGCCTCGGTATTCCTTTTCGATTCCTCTTTTCTGTGGCGCTCGGTACCACGTCCACGGCCGTCGCCGCGAGCATATACTTCAGAGAAGTCCTGCCAGATGTGCAGGTTCTGGGTATCGCCTCAGACAAAGAAGAAGAAAAAGTCCCGGGAAGCAGAACGATTTTGGGACTTGGAGAAACGGGATTCAATTACACGAAAGAAATCCCTTCTGAGCGCATCATAACCGGAGTCAGTAAGAGAGAAGCGGCAATCATGAGCCGCAGACTCTATCTCGACCTCGTTCCGGCAGGGTGGACCTCAGGACTCGTCATCCAAGGGACAAACAACCACATTGCACAAATGTATAAATCGGGTCGCTCGAGCGAAATTGTGGGTCCGAACGGCAGGACGACCGTCGTCTCGGTTTTTATAGACGGCCCATTGCCATATGCAAAAGAAATGAACCATCTTCTCGGTCTCGCGGCTTGATTTCTATCACCCCTTCCCGGGTACTCAGCCCGGCTGGGCCGCCTTGCGCATTTTGCAGAGGCGGCCTTTTTTATCCAAAAATCAACGGCCTTAAGCGGATTTGGGGGCATTTTAGACGAGAAAATGGGCATTTTGGCAATTATTGACTTTTGGACCCGCCTGCGCTAAACTATCCCTACAACAAAATCGTAGTCATGATATGCCCCGAAAGGGGCGTTTTTGTTGGGAAATCTGGTATTCGGCCCTATTTCGAAATAACCCCCAAGAAACCCTAAGAACCATATGAAAAAAGCCCTTGTCGTCATAGCGGCAGTTGTCTCTTTCGTGGTCTATGTTGCCCCCATAATCACCCAGGCAGGCTTTATCGTGGCGCCCGATGCGGACATGGCGGGTATTGCCACGGCCACCTTTGCGCCCACCCCCACCCCCGATATGGCCATAACCACAAGTACACTCGCCATCCCCTCACCGCTCGAGACCCTCACTATGAGGATCACGGCCTACGCGAGCGTTCCGGATGAGACCGACAGCACCCCCTTTATCACCGCAAACGGCACCTATGTGCACAACGGTATTGTGGCCGTGAACGGCCTCCCCTTCGGCACCAAAATCGAATTGCCTTCGCTTTTTGGCGACAGAATATTTACCGTGGAAGACCGCACGAGCACCAAGGTGCACAACACCGTAGACATCTGGATGCCCTCGGTGACTGCCGCACTTGATTTTGGCGCACACAAAAATGTGGCTGTGGTCGTGCTCGCCGACTCGCAGATTTCAGAGAGATAGTAGCACAAAGCAGGCAAGGCAGTACTTTGAGGCAGTGTGGCTCCGTACTCTGCCTCAAAGTACTGCCTTGCCTGCTTTGTGCTATTTTTCTCCGTAAAATCCTGCCTCTCGCGCAAGACCGCGGGCAATGACCTCCATGTCAAGCGTCGCGACCGCCACGAACTTGTCCGCACCGCCATAATAGACGTATAAGGTATCTTTAATGAGCACTGCGCCGCACGGAAAGACGACATTGGAGACAATGCCGTTTTTTTCGTAGGGCGTTTCCGGTTCAAGGAGCGGATCATGCGTGCGATAAAGGATGAGACTCGGATCGTCGCGGTCCAGGAGCGCTACACGCACGTTGTAGTGGCCGGTGCGCTTGGAAATACCGTGGTAAAACATGAGCCAGCCGTATTCCGTCTCGATGGGCGGTGAGGTGCCGCCGATGCGGCGCGAATCCCACGCCGTGTCCCGCGGCCGCATGAGGATCTTGCCTCCGAGAAACTTTGTTTTCCCGTCAAAGTTCAGGTCATCCAGAAAATCTATCCAAATGTCCGAGCCAAGCCGGTGCAAGAAGACGTATTTGCCCTTGACCTTGCGTGGGAAAAGCGCCGCGTCTTTGTCGTCCATGCCGGGCGGCGAGATGAGCACCGGTTTGGACCAGTTCCAGCGCCGCGCCGCGAAGTCGGGTGCGGGAATGGAGGTAAGCGCCACGCGCGGCGCGGCACTTCCCGAGAAGGCCGTATACAGCATATAGATCGTTTCCCCGATGCGCGTGACGCGTGGGTCCTCACACCCGGAATTGCCGCCGGGAACTTTCTTCATTTCAAAGTCCTCCCGCGGCACATACACGGGCTCTGGCAAGCGCTCATCAATATGCACGCCATCGTGCGAACTTGCATACCCAACGACAGACGTATTGTCCGCACCCATCGCGCGGTAGAGAATATGCACCTTGCCGCCTTCGTAGATCGCCGCCGGATTGAAGGTTGCCTGCGATTCCCACGCGTGTTCCGGAACGGGCGAAATGATCGGGTTCCCCTCAAACCGGACGAGCAAGCGCTCCCGCGTAAAAACGAGCTGCTCCAAAAGTTCTTCCAACGACATCATGGCAACACACGAAACCGTGTCCGTCGCGCCATAATACAAATAGACAAGTTTTTTTCGTATCAAGGCGCCCGAGGGAAACACAATGTGCGGCACGCGGCCGTAATATTCGTATTCTTCTTCGGGCACAAGGAACGGACGCCTTACTTCGCCCACTATCCGTTGCGGATCGCGGAGATCAAGCAGTGCCGCCTGCACGCCGAATATCGCGGGCGGTGAAAAATAATTGTATATATAAGAGTAAAATATGAGCCACCCCTCCTTTGTTTTGAGCGGCTTCGAACCGACCTCCACCTGGTCCTTCTCGTCGTTCTGCACGATTGCGAGCGCGTGCGAGCGCCAATCAGCATACCACTTGTTCCAGTAATCCTCCGACCAAAGATCCTCAACGCGGTCCAAAAAGGCAAGACATATTTTTGCCGGCGGCCGGTCGGTGTTTGCGGTAAGCGCCACGACTATCTTCCCGTTCACGCGCTCCGGGAAAAGCGTCATCGCCTTTGCGTTGAAGGGAGTCACGAGGTGCTTTTCATCTATCGTTTTGAAATCGCGCGTAATGGCGACCGCAACTTTAATGCCGTCTGCGGAAAATTCGCGTACGGCGGTATAAAAAATAAAGAATCGCCCTTCAAATTCGGTGACGCGCGGGTCTTCGCAGCCGTACCGTTCCCAATCGTGCTCGGGGCCAAAGAGTTGCCGTCGTCCTTTAAAATTCACGCCGTCGCGGCTCACGGCATATCCCACGGAAGAAATTTCCAATTCCGCATTTTCAACTTTCTGTTTTACGGAAACGGCCCGGTAGAGCATGTGGAACATGCCTTTTGATTCCGTGACGCACGGATTGTGCGCCGCAATGGCCTCCCACGGGGACCGCGGGTCGGGCAAAAGTATGGGATTTTCGTCGGAGCGTTTAACAACAGGCATAATATATTAACAAGAAAACACGCCCCTACCGCCGCGTGGCGCGCGTAGGGGGCTTCCTTTCCACGGTGAGCTGCGGGGTGCCGTATTTCGCAAGTTCTTCCAAAAACATATCCAAATTGGCCATTGCCACGCAAACCACCGCATCCGCACCGCCATAATACACATAGAGCTCGCCATCTTTTACGATCGCGCCGCAGGAATAAACCACGCCCGATTTGAAACCGTTATTTTCATAATACATATCTGGCTCAAGCACCGGCACGCGCGAGCGGTAAAGTATTTTTGTGGGGTCGTTCGCATCCAGAATCATGGCGCCAAGTTTGTAGCGATCGGGATCGCGGATATCCATGGCGTGATAGAAGAGCAGCCAACCGAGTTTTGTCCTGATGGGCGGCGGTCCCGCGCCGCGAATCCAGCTGTCCCAACTCCCGGTGCGTGAAATGCGGTCGTAGCGGCTCGGGATCACCTTTTCGCCCCGCTCCAGCTCATCAAGGTAATCAAAATATGCTACGGATATTTGCGGCGAAATGCTGTTTAGGATCGCATATTTCCCGTTTATTTTCTCCGGGAACATCATCCAGTTCTTATGGATCTCGCCGGGCGGAGAAATAAGCGCCGGCTTTTTCCAAAACCAGCGTTTGTTCAAAAAGTCCTTCACGTCTATTGAGGTGAGCGCGATGCGTATGGAACCCCACCCATCAAACGCGGTGTACATCAGATACACCTGGTCATCGAGCAACGTAAGGCGCGGATCTTCGCAGCCGCCGTTCCATCCCCCACCGGAACAATACGCGGGCAATGTTTGCACCGGTGCGTTTGGGTCGGGCTTCTTTGTGGCATCGGGAATGAATGCCGGATCGTCCAACCGTTCGGTAATAGTGAAACCGTCATCGCTTGCCGCGTACCCGAGCACGGAAATATCATCGCCGCCGATGGCGCGGTATAAAAGATGTACGCGCCTGTCGGCATAGATGGCGCCCGGATTGAAGGTCGCCTTCATTTCCCAAAAATTTGTCTCGCGCGGCTCCATGATCGGATTGCCTTCGTGCCGGTCAAGCTGGTGCGGCCGCTTGGCCTTCTCTGTGCGGGCGGCGGCACGGAGCGCTTTAACGATGGCATCACGGCGGGAACCAACTGCTCTTTTGGCGCGCGTGCGTACGGAAGCAAGACTTTTTTTTGTTCGTCCCTTGGACTTCTTTTGCTTGGTTTCCTTACGAATCCGTGGCATCGCGTTAGTTTTGAATAGTGGGCATCAATTATAAAAACAGGGAGTCAAAGATAACTCTTTATTTTCATTGTAGCATGCATTTTTGGCGCAAATACGACCGCGCTGTGGATTTCAACGCGTTTTCTTCATCTCAAAGAGCCCGTTTTGCCTATACTTTTTCTAATGGAGCGCCATCGTCCCCCAAATTGCAGGGTCAATGTCCCCATCCGCCTTGAATATCATTACACCGCGGAGGTCGTACTTCTTGGCAAGTGCGATCTCATCGTCCATCGTTTGCGAGTCCGGAAAGGTCACAAAGAACGTGGTCGTCGCGTTCGGATTCGGATTCATAAGCGCCGCAGGTTCCGTAGAAAAGGTGGTGTAGGTCAGACTGGGTGGTTCCGGAATATAGGTCGTTGACGCATATGTGAAGCTCAGCTCGTCCGCGTTGTCCCGCGTCGGCTCAATACCCAGGCTGTCCGCGCGGTCCATCGCATCCATATAATCGAACGCCCGCACCCGCTGGTAGGTCGTGACGCCGTTCACCCATGAAACCTCGTATTCATATCCGTACGTCGGAATTGCGAGCATGATCTTTTTGGGGCTTATGTACTGGAGCGTCTGCTGGATCACGGCCTGCTCCCACGCCGGATCCGCGACCGGCGCATAGAGCGTGCCGTTGCCCTTCTCGGCATCAAGCGGAAGATCTATCGTCCCCTGGTCATACGTCATGATGCGTATCTCGTCGCAATATTGGTTGAGCGTCGCATAGTCTTCCGTGTATTCCGCGTTTGATCCCACACTGCCCGCAAGGTCCGCCGCCGGCGTGAGCGGCTCAAGCGTACAGGTCACCGTCTTGCCGAGCGGGTGCAGGCGGATCGCAAGCCCCTCTATAAAGAGCGAGAAGTACGGCTTGGTCGCCGCTGTCATTTCTTCAAAATCAATATCAATGCCATCAAAGCCCTGGGTTTTTACAAGCTGGGTGACCGTGTTCTCCTCGGCCTGCCGCTTCTTGGTATTTGAAAGAAGATTGTAGATCTGGTTACCGTTGAACCACGCGATGGTGGGCGTTATCTTTTCACCAAAGTCGTGCACGGCTTCCAACCATCCGCTCCACGAGCCGCTTCCAATACCGAGGTCATCTATGATTGTCCCGTCCGCGGCAACCTCATATGAAAATGGGCTCAACTCGTTGAGCGAATCAAGGTGCACCGCAATATCCTCTTCGCCCGGCTGTTGCTGCCAATAGGGCACCCATGCGCCGTAATAGAACTTGCCGGTCGAGGCCGTGGCAGCCGTGCTTGCGGCCGCGGTAGCGGCACTCGCCGGAGAAGGTGAGAATAAAAGAGGTATGGCCGTCCCCACAAAGACCGCCGCGGTTATAAATATTTTTTTCATTAAATGATTGTTAGGGCATTTGCACCGAGATGCCCCGCAAAACCTTCGCGCACAAGCACGTTCGCCACCCTTCGCACCCGCAGGGCGGGTTCTTTCATGGCTTTTGCCATCAAAGGCAGGGAAACCTTCTTCTTTTTGAGCAACAATCGGAGGATCTTGCCGCGCAACTCTCTATCTGAGCCTTTAAAAACGGCCTGTTTCCTGTAGTGAGCGCTTTTTCTGTTGGGATTTATGCTTACTTTCGCTTTTTGGACCTGGGCGCCAAGCATTGCGCCATAGTCCATAAGCGCCCAATACCATTCGCGAAAATTTTTTTGGGGAAGCGTTCCTGTAATATAACGCACTATCGCTTCGTCCGTTACCGTTTTTTCTTCATGAAAGAAAAAATGGATGAATACGCGGCGAATGTTCGTCTCTATAAACACCTCATACTCGTTCCAAGCGAACGCACGAAGGGAACCCGCAGTCGCCTTGCCGATACCGGGCAACGATTCCAGCTCTTCCCGACTTTTTGGCAACTTTCCATTAAATGTTTCTAAAACAATTCTTGACAAGTTTTGGAGCGCGAGGGCGCGGCGGTTGTAACCCATCCCCTGCCACGCGCGGAGCACGTCCGCAGTCCCCGCGCGGGCAAGCGCGCGGAAGTTTGGGAATACTTTAATGAACTCCGGATAAAACCCGGCGACGCGCGCAACCTGCGTCTGCTGGAGCATGATCTCCGATACCAAAATGCGGTAGGGATCACGTGTCTTGCGCCACGCGAGATCATGACGTCCGTTCTTGCGGTAGTGGGCCCAAATGGTCTTCCGGAACTGCGGATGGGTCATTCTTTCATTATAAATCAAGTTTTCCAATCTCCCCATGCGGAAGCTTGACTTTTTATAGTGAAATGTTAAAATATGAGCAGTGCAAGGGTACATACCAAGCATTTACATCAAATGTGGATTAAGGAGGGGTAAATATGGCTGGCATCAATCGCATCACCTGCTGTCGCGACGAAAAAACCTGGAAAATACTGATGAGGGTACTCGAAGAAACTTCGGGTGTCGCTCCTGTCGGCAAGGGTCACACGCCCGGCGTAAAGCGAGCGTATTACGAGCCGGCGATGAGCCGCGCCATCATCAACACTGCTTCACCCGCAATACAGGAACGATTGGGCTTTCCCGTCGCCATTGACGTCACTGAAGTTGAAAACCCGATGGAAGCCGCCCAAAAGGCGGTGGAGATCTTCGGACGTTACGGCTACTTTGCGAAGATCATCGACGACCTGGAGACGGGATTGCGGAAGGGCTTCATGGCATTCGTCATCGTCCGGGAACTTCCCCACTATGCCCTGCTCTATTGGCCGATGGAGAAAAACGTCACTCCCGAAGAGCTGGCGGAATTCCGCGCGCAGGGAGAATTCGGCCCGTGGACCCAGGCGGATGGTGCAATCGATTAGAAACGACCGGACCGCAACGGTTACAAAAATATGAGGCGAACAAACGTTCGCCTCATTTAATTTTCACCCGTTGAAGCTTCTTGGGCTTGGAATGCTTGACCACGTTCAAGAGGAGGTCAAAGAAAGTAGCGACCCAAATTTCCTCTTCTGGCCGCTTCACTTCAAGCACCTTATCGGAAAGTTCCCGGACAAGATAGCCGAACGTGAAGAGTCCGCAGTCGTCGATCCATTTCCGCACTTCCGCAGCAATACGAGGAAAATACCTCTTCGCAAACTTGCGCTTGGCCGGACTGGACCACGGTTCGTGAGTCGTCATAAAACGCTCTTTAGTAGACGCATCCCATGGCGCTTCTCCGGCGATATGTCCTCGCTCGTGCATGACAAAAAACAGAATTGAGCGAAGCACATCACTGCAGTGCCTTTTCCTTGCGACGGATGCATACCCGCTCTTGAAACGGAACATAAGTCGGATGACTTGCGTGCGCTCTTCATATTCCTTGCCACTCCTACCAAAGAACACTCCATCAACCTCATACATGGAATACCCCTTGAACGGCGAAACATACATTTTAATGCGTTTCCGCGCCTTCGTGATATCTGACTCCGACCACCTTGGCCGCTTCACCGTTCCGTAGCGGTACGGGTCAAAAAGGTCATAGGGATAATCAGCGAGGGTGACGAATAGGGAGTGAATGTTCGTCAATAATGTTTCTCTTACTCTAGTTTCGTTGTAACCCTCCCCAAGTGTCGTAAAAATGGTTCCTTGATAAATCGCCCTTTTCGGAAAATACAATTCCATGAATATCCCGCGATCTCCCCGATTGAAGAGATATACTTCTTGCACCATGTCGTTTTCCTTTCACGGTTTTCTCAATTTTAAATGAACTGTCCGCAATACTGCACCTGTATAACATTGACAGAAACTAAAGTCAAGAGTATTCTCCTCATTAGCGAGGCGAATCGCCATTTTGCATTTTAATAGAAAAGGAGATCTCCAGTGATTTCAAAGCCGGTTGAAAGATTGGTGGTAGCGATAGCAAAAAAAGAAGTACACGATCCGGACACTATCAGAAAGATAAAAAAAAATCCAGAAGCGAGCCTTGTTGCCCTACTCCGCCAAATAAAAAAAGACCTTCCTGCCGCAAACTCAATTCTGTACTCTACGGTGCGCTATGCTTTTATCATGGACGAAAATATGGCGGCAGGAGCGCGCACTGTGCGACGGAGCAAGCAACATAGGCAGCGTCAGATCAACCGCCGATCCATCCACAGCGTCAGTTCGACGGGCAGCGGGCGTGCAACTGCACCAGTTCGCTGAGCCTACAAGACATTCAACCCGAACCCCGCGATTGCATCAACGGGTTCTTTTTTATAATTGAGCTGCGGCCGGACGCCGATTTGCCAAGTATTTGCGCATATTCCGCCCCTATTGACAAATCCCTGCGCCCTATGGTATCATGTAAACAATGTAAGTGTTCTTAGTAGGTTTCGTTTTTGTCCGGTGCGCGCTTTCGCGAGAGCGATGAGGAGCGACGTGACAGGGTGAAGCAGAGGAGAAGGTCGCCTTACATCAAAGTAGAAATAGAATGGCAACAAAATTGTATATTGGAGGTTTGCCCTATTCCACGACGCAGGATGAACTCCAGACTGCGTTCGGGCAGGCAGGTACCGTTACCTCTGCGTCCATAATCATGGACAAGATGACGGGCCGCTCGCGCGGTTTCGGTTTCGTCGAAATGGCATCGGATGACGATGCACAGAAGGCGATCGAAATGTGGAATGGCAAGGACTTCGGTGGCCGTAAGCTTACGGTAAACGAAGCCAAGCCTCTCGAGCCTCGCGCGCCCCGCAGTGGCGGTGGCGACCGTGGCGGTTTCGGCGGACCCCGCCGGAGCTGGTAGTCGCGAATAGCGAAACCTCAAAAACCCCCGCTCACGCGGGGGTTTTTGTTTTATCATAAAGGGCGTTAGAATTGAGTGATGGAAATATTTCTTATTTTTCTCGCCCTCGTCATTATCGCCATGCTCGCCGTAATTGCCCGGCGGCTTTGGAAACCGGTCCAGCCGGCCGAAGACAAAAAAGACGATCAGGCCTTGCTCCTCATACAAAACCAGATCCAGGACCAGCAGAAGCAGATACAGCACCAGATGGGCGAACTCGCCAAAACGCTGGATGCCCGGCTCGGCGATTCAACAAAGACGATGCTCTCGCAGTCCGACCGGAACGCAAAGATAATCGGCGACATTACCGAACGGCTCACCAAGCTTGATGAGACCAACCGCCAGGTAGTGGGCTTCGCGGACCAGCTCAAAAATCTCCAGGATATATTAAAAAATCCTAAACAGCGCGGCGTGCTCGGAGAATATTTCCTAGAAACCGTGCTCAAAAATGTGCTTCCGCCGGGCACATACCAGATGCAATACCCTTTCAACAACGGCAAGGATATTGTTGATGCCGTGATCCTCTATCAGGAAAAGATCATTCCCATTGACTCAAAGTTCAGTTTGGAAAATTACAACCGTCTTGCAACCGCAACGACCGACGACGAACGGAAGCGCTACGAAACGGCGCTCCACAACGATCTCAAAACGCGCGTTGATGAAACTTCCAAATATATCAAACCCGCCGAGAACACGGTGGATTTTGCGTTCATGTTCATTCCGTCCGAAGCGCTCTATTACGACCTCTTGATCAACAAGGTTGGCGTCGC
>DATAXS010000034.1:0-21588 GCA_036266715.1 Minisyncoccota bacterium | reverse complement strand
GCAGTGTGGCTCCGAACTCTGCCCCAAAAAGCACGGGGTGGGGCTTGCGATTACTTTAAAACTCCTCGACGGAACCAATTTCGTGCCGCGGGATAAGGTTGAGATCGGTGGGAAGCGTAAAATGAACGGTGGTTCCGCGGTTGAGCTCAGATTCCACCCAGATCTCGCCGCCATGGGCGTTCACAATGGTCTTTGCAATATAAAGACCGAGCCCGGAGCCTTCGGTCTGGGCCTTGAGGGCATTGTCCGCCCGGTAAAACTTTGTAAATATCTTTTCTATTGACTCCGCGGGGATGCCGATGCCGGTATCCTTCACGCTCACTTCCACAAAGGGCTTTCCGGGGATCACCTCCGCCTTCACGATCACTTCGCCGTTCTCCACGTTATAGCGGATGGCATTTTCCAAAAGATTTACCATGACGAGCGAGAGCCGCTTGGGGTCTATGTTCACGCGCGGGAGCGCCGCCGCTGGCCGGTCAAAGTAGACCTTGATGCCCGCGGTGCGCGCAGCCGGAAGAATATCCGCAAGTATCTTGCTCAAGAAATCCACAAGGTCCGCATCCTGGAACTCGTAGCCGAACTGGCCTTCTTCCATTTTGGAAATATTCAAAAGGTCTTCTATGCGGCGCAGGAGCCCGCGGCCGGCGCCCGCGGCGTTCTGCACGATGAGCTTGTCCGAGTCGGAGAGCTCCGTGGCGCGGGCGAGCGAGTCAAGCGCCCACGTGATGTCCGTCACGGGGCCGCGCAACTGGTGGGACGCGATCGTCACGAACTCGCTCCGCGAACGCATTGCGGCAAGCTGGGCGGTCCGATCGCGGACAATTTTCATAAAGGCGAGCGTGCGCCCGGTCTCGTCCACTACGGGAGAGGTGGTCACCCGAAATTCCAACTGCGGATCGGTGAAGGAAACATCGAGCACCTGCGGATATTCGCCCTCCTTGGTGCGCGTAACGACGCGCGGCGCGAGCGCGGGGAAAATGATCTGGATAAGCGTCTTCCACCCGGGCCGCTCAACGTCTTGCGGCGCAAATTTGTGGCCGATGATGTTCTTTGCGGTCGTTTTGAAAATGCGTTCGGCGGCGGGATTAAAAAAGACCGCATAAAAATTTTCATCGTAGACAATAAGGCCGTCATCCAAACTCACGAGAATGCTCCTGAGCTCGTTGCGTTCTATTTTGGTATCCCGGTCCGCCGCAGCCGAGCGATAGATAGAAATTGTAACGAGCACGAACGCGATGAGGAGCAATCCCCCCTCGATCAAGAGAAGAAAAGTGTTCGTAAAAACAATGTAGTCTATCACGAACGCCGCAGCGATAACGGCAAACAAAATCCACGCAACCTGGAACTCCGGCCACGCAATGACCTGTCCTATCTTTTTTGGTTCGGAAGCCACTTTTCCTTAATAATACACTAAAATATGGTTCCCTGGACGCTCTTGGGGCCGTCTTCCGGCGGCCTTGCGGGCGGAAGCCCCTTGCGCGCTCTCCGTTTGCCCGCTCGCGCAGGAGAACCTCCTTCGTCACCCGCGCCAACCCCGTTCGCAAAACGCTTGAGAAGCGTCACGAATCCCATTGCTTTAAAATAATTCTCCACTCCTTCCGGTGTTTCTTGGGTCGCGAGCTCCGCGAGCGGCGGGATCTCCATCGGCACGTTGCGCTCAAGTGTCACGAGCTCGCGGGAAAGTTCGGCCTCTTTGCGGTACGGCCCGACCCGCGCGGCAAGCTTCGGCTCGCTCTCCGGATCGCGCCCGAGTATTTCATAAAGATGCTCCACGGTGCCGAATTTCTGGATGAGTTCCGTTGCGGTCTTTGGCCCCACGCCCGGCACGCCTTTGATGTTGTCCGACGCGTCGCCCACGAACGCTTTGTAGTCAATAAGTTGCGCGGGCGCGAGTCCGTATTTTGCGATGACTGCGGCTTCGTCGTAGATCGTGGTATCGCTCACGCCCTTATTGAACGTCATGACGACCACTTTCGCGTTTTCCACGAGTTGAAGCGTGTCGCGGTCGCCGGTCAAAATGACCACTTGCAGATCGTTCTCCGTTTTAAATTTTTCCGCGAGCGTGGCGATAAGGTCGTCCGCCTCAAAACCCGGTTTCTCAAATGTTTTTACGCCAAACGCGTTGAACAGCTCGTGAGCCGCAATTATCTGTGCAATGAGTTCGTCCGCAGCCGGCGGGCGCTGGGCTTTGTACTCCGCATATTTTTTGTCGCGGAAGGTCGGCTCGGGACGGTCAAAAAGCGCCGCCGCGTAGTCCGGTCGCGATTCGCGCCAAATTTTTAGAAGAATGCTCGCAATGCCGTAGAGCGCGCCACTCGGCTTTCCCTCGGGCGTCGTGAAGGGCGGGAGCGCGTGGAACGAACGGTGAATGATGGAGTTTGCGTCGATAAGGAGGAATTTTTTCATTGCTTAATCATAATACTCCTTTCGTGTTCGCGCGTTGCCTTGCCGTACTTGAATTCAAGCCAGACCACCCCTTTGGGTAATATCTTTTTTATGCGGTCGGCCCACTCAACAAGAACAATGTTGCGCGGATCGGCCGCGATATTCCCAAAATCGAGCGCGCGGAGATCTTCCGCCTTTTTGAGCCGGTAGGCGTCAATGTGGAAAACATTTCTCTTTTTCCCCAACGCGTGGCGACGCATGATGATGAACGTAGGACTTAGCGTACGCTTGCCAATGCCGAGGCCCTTAAAAAATCCCTGTACAAACGTGGTTTTCCCCGCGCCAAGCTCGCCCTTTAACGCAAAAATGGCCGCGCTCTTCCTTGTGTTAATTTTCTTCAAAGCCTCTCGCGCGAACCGTGCGCCAAGGTTTTTCGTCTCTTCTGAAGAGAAGGTGTGATAGGTCTTCATGTGATTTTGCAATATAAACGATGAGGCCAACGATGAGCGCGGCGGTTCCCACTATTATCGCTAAAAAATCCATCCTGTTCAAACCAGCGTACGCGGCGTTCAGCGGCACGCCTCCCGGATATCCACGGACCACGACCGCGGTATTGATCGTGTTGTTCGGCGCGCCGGGCGTGGGATCCATGAACGCAAAATGTGCGATGTCCGCCGTACCGTAATCAACACGCGAAAAACTTTCTCCTTCGGGCGCCGCACCCAAAAAACTCCCGTGGTCCACGACCGCGCCCGCCGCGTTGTAGAGCGCGAGGCCGCCATCGCTATTTCGCAGGGTCAATTTTGTGTCGGCATGTGTTAAGACCAGGTATCCGCGCGGCGCGAGTGAGCGTCCTATAAGTGTAAATGTTTTCCCTTTTTCCGTTTTAAGCATCCACCCGTCCAAACTGACCGGTGTGGGACCGTTATTAAAAAGCTCCAGAAATTCCCCCGCCGCATCGTTCCCGGCAGGATTCGGAAACCACTCGTTGAGATATATCATTTGCCACGTAGTTTGCTATTTCCTCGGCCCGGTAAAAATCCCATCGGCCGTTTTGGGGGAAACGGCGGCGGATCAAGAAGTTTGCGGAGGATGTCTAAAATATTTTTTAAATTAACATCGTGCTTTCCTACTCTCCGTTCCAATAATTCAATTTTCTGCGCAAGTTCTTTATGGGTTGCCAATGCCTGGCGTAAACGAACGAATGCACGCACTACTTGAATGCTCACCCGAACAGCTGTCCGATTTTTGAAAACGTTTGCGAGCATAACCGCGCCATGTTCGGTAAATGCTGCAGCCGCATATTTTACGTTCTGACCCTGTTTCAAGGTCGCAATTTGCGACCTTGAAACGAGGAGTGCCCTTGTCTCTTCCTTGGTCAACTTGAAAATAAAATCTGGGGGGAAGCGCTCGCGATTCCGTTTAACCTGCTCGCTTAATCGTTTTACGGAAACACCGTAGAGCGCCGCGAGGTCGCGATCAAGCATCACGCGATGCCCGCGCAGAAAAAATATTTTGCGTTCAATCTCTGCCGTGATGATGATATCCGTCATGCCACCATTATACGCGGCGCGGATTAAAACTTTATAAAAATTAAATGGCCTATAAAAGCTCGTCCCTCCCTTTTATCTTCAAATGCCGGTATGCCGCAGGAAGCACAATGCGGCCGGCCGAAGAACGTTGGAGAAACCCGAGTGTCATGAGATATGGCTCGTAGATATCTTCAATAACGCCCTTGTCTTCGGAAAGCGCGGCCGCAAGCGTGTTCACGCCCACCGGACCGCCGTTGAACTTCTCTATGATCGTCATCAAAAGCCGTCTGTCCTGCGGCTCAAGGCCCGCTTCGTCCACCTCGAGCATGGCAAGCGTCTCGCGCGCGGCGTGCTCGTCGATCGCCCTTGTGCCGTGGACCTCCGCATAGTCGCGCGCGCGGCGGAGGAGCCGGTTTGCCACGCGGGGAGTCCCGCGCGACGCCCGCGCAAGGATCTCTACTGCCTCGGGCGTTGCCTTCACGTCCAATATCCGCGCCGAGCGGTTTACTATTTTCTTAATATCCTCCATTGTGTAGTACACAAGACGGAGCGTGGCGCCAAAACGCGAGCGCAAAGGCGTGGAGAGTAGGTTCTCGCGCGTGGTCGCCGCGATCAAGGTGAAGGGCGGGAGGTCCAAGGATAGCGTTCGCGCCGAGGGCCCCTTCCCCACCACAAGGTGCAGCTTCCGCGATTCCATTGCGGGATACAACACCTCCTCTATCATTGGGTTCACGCGGTGCGCCTCGTCTATAAAAAGAATTTCGCCTGGCGTAAGGTTCGTAAGGATCGCGGCGAGGTCGCCCGTCTTCTCGAGCGCGGGACCGGAAGTCGTCTTAATCATCCCTCCCAACTCGCGCGCCACGAGGTATGCCAGTGTGGTCTTCCCGAGTCCCGCAGGACCGGAAAACAAAAGGTGGTCCGCCGACTCGCCGCGTTTTTTGGCCGCCTCAAGGAGAACCTTCAAATTCCCTTTTATTTTTTCCTGGCCAACGTACTCGTCCCAGCTTGTAGGACGAAGCGTAAGGTCGATATTAAGGTCTTCCTTGGGGGCATTTTTAGGCACTTGACAAGTTATTTATTATATGCTACCATTCCCTTACTACATTAATAATCGCTTATAGGCAAGTAGCTGACTCAGATCTGGGGGCGGGAGTTATTTCTAAAATCTTCAGGATAGACCGGTTTCGGCTGGTTTTCTCCTTTGAGTAATTCTAGTCCCTTTTATCTTTCGATAAAAGGGTTCACAAATCCTTTCACGAGGAATTTGCCCCCAGGTTTGAATCCACTACGAGCTGATGTAAAAGAGGGGTTTTGAAAACAGTACTAGGAAGGGCTGTTTTCAAAACCCCTCTTTTACATCAGCTCGTGATCCTTTGGCCGAGCGGGAAGCGTAATCATCAGATCGCGTGGTAGTGGGTGTGTCTTTTGTAAGACCCGCAGGCGGTTCGGCTTGGTCGGCCGCTCTTACGGCCGCGAACCGCCGAGGACAAAGCGAGCGCGCCGCAGGAGCGCGCGAAACGGTCTTACAAAAGACACACCCACTACCACGCGATCTGGCCCGTCACGCTTTCCACTTCGGCAAGCGTCGTTTTCCCTTCCAATACTTTCAAGATGCCGTCCTGCTGCATGGTGACCATTTCCTGCCGCGCCGCCACTTCGCGGAGCGCGACCTCGGAGGCTTCGCGGAGAATGGTCTTTTCGAGATCCGGGCCTCCTTCCAAAAATTCAAAGATCCCTACCCGACCTTTATACCCGATGCCGTTGCATTTTGTACAGCCCACGGCGTCGTAGACCTTATAGCCTTCGTATTTTTTCTTATCAACCTTGGCGGGCAACGCAGCAAAGAATTTTTTGACCTTGCCGTCAAACGCGGCGTCGGGGGCCGCGGCTTTTTTACAATCCGGGCAAAGCACGCGCACGAGGCGCTGTGCGATTGCGAGCGAAAGCGCGGGGCCGATGCTCACCGCCTTCACCCCAAGATTGATGAGGCGCGGCACCGCACCCACCGCATCGTTCGTGTGGAGCGTGCTCAGCACAAGGTGGCCGGTCAATGCCGCTTGCAGCGCAATGTCGCCCGTTTCCAAATCCCGTATTTCGCCCACGAGGATAATGTCCGGGTCCTGCCGCACAATGGCGCGCAACCCGTTCGCAAAGGTATATCCCGCTTCTTCGTCCACCTGCGTCTGCTCAATGCCCTCAAGCCGGTATTCTATCGGGTCCTCAAGTGTGATTATTTTTATTTCCGGGTCATTGATGGTCCGCATAAAGGCGTAGAGCGTCGTCGTCTTTCCCGAACCGGTAGGCCCGGTGTTCAAGATAAGACCGTTCGGCTTTTCGAGCTGGCGTTTTACGATCTCCAGGTTGTCCTCGCGCAAACCAAGCTGGGCCAAGGTGACGAGCGTCGCCGACGGGTCAAGGATCCTCATCACGATCGTCTCGCCAAATTCGGCGGGGATCACGGATACGCGCATTTCGATCTCCTTTCCCGCCACATTGATCGTGAAGCGGCCGTCCTGGGAATCGTCGCGCACGTTCAACTTCATGCCCGATAAAAGTTTTATGCGCGAAACGAGTGCTTCGTACGCGCGCGGCGGCACGTCGTCAAACACATCATGGAGCAACCCGTCAATGCGAAAACGGAACTTTGCTTTTTTTTCTTCCGCTTCCGTATGGATGTCCGACGCACGCATGGCAAACGCGCCTCCGAGCATTATCTCAATAATGGTGACCGGCGACACTTTGGAAAAATCCAGCCCGGCGAATTCTTTTTTGATCGCATCAATGCTCGTCAGGCGGCCGCGCAGTTCTTCAATGCGCTCCTGGGTGATATTCACTTTGCCCGTAATGGTCTCCGTGACGGGCTTTACGAATTTATACAGGCGCCATGCTATGTCCAATCCCGAGGGTGAAACCACAAAGGTTTTGACCTCGTATCCCTGCGCTTGAAGCGCTTTGAGCGCCGCTTTTGTGGCGGGGAGCTCCGGATTGGAGGCCCCAACCGCAATCTTGTGCGGCCGCACCTCAATGCCGGCCACCTTTGCGTCACGGGCCGAGTTTTCGGCAATAACGCGCACGGCGTCAAGCGAAACGGGCATTTTAGAAAGGTCCGCGTAGGGCAAGCCCAGCTTCCCTGCCAGCCGCTCGGCTGCGCGCTCCTCGCCTTCTTTCCGGAGCTTCGCGAGCTTTGCCTGAAGATCGCCCGTGGGCGGTAATGGTGAATCTGCCATTTCCCTTGATTCTACAACAAGATTATAATTTTAACGAAATGTCAGGCCACTCCCATTGGGCGGGAATAAAACACAAAAAAGAAGCCACCGACCAAAAGCGCGGTAAGGTTTTTTCCAGACTCCTCGCGGCAATCTCGGCTGCGGCGAAATCGGAGCCGAACCCAGACTTCAATCCCCGCCTCCGCACCGCGATCCTTAAAGCAAAAGAGTCCAGCGTGCCGCAGGACAACATTGACCGCGCGATAAAGCGGGCGTCGGAACCAGACGCAAACCTGGACGAGCTCGTGTTTGAGGCCTACGGCCCCGGTGGCGTGGCGATCCTCATGGAAGCCGTGAGCGACAATCGCAATCGCACCATCCAGGAAGTAAAAACCGTGTTGCGCGACTTTGGCGGGAAATGGGCGGAGACGGGGAGTGTGCAGTGGGCATTTGAAGCGGCCCCGGCTCATCAAGGCGACGAGCGCGGGTGGCAGGCAAAATTTCCCCAAGGCATATCTCCCGACGACAAGAAAAAGTTGGAGGTGCTCCTGGAAACCCTCTCTGAAGTAGAAGACATACAAAACGTCTTCACGAACGCCGCATGATCGCACTTGGCATTGATCCGGGCACGCGGCGGATAGGATACGGGCTCGTAAAGCACGAGCGGGGCGCATTCACGCTTATGGCCGCAGGCATCCTTGAGATAAAAAGCAAAGACGACGCCTCCGCGCTCCGCGAAACCAAGGACGGCATTGACGCGTTGATAAAAAAGCATAAGCCGGAGGTGATGGGCATAGAAAAACTCTTCTTCGCTAAGAACCAGAAGACGGCGATTGCCGTCGCGCAGTCACGAGGCGTGGCGCTCCTTGCCGCTACGGAGTGCGGCCTGCCGCTTAAGGAATATACCCCCAACGAAGTGAAGCTCGGCGTCACGGGTTACGGCCTGGCAGACAAGAAAGCGGTCCTTAAAATGGTCCGCCTTACGCTCGGCGCGCACGATCTGGCCGTCATTGACGACGCAAGCGACGCGCTTGCGCTTGCTATTATGGCCTGCGGGCGCTGATCGGCTGTTAATAAAGATTTAATCCGTATTTTGGTATAATGGCTGGGGATTGCGGGGCATTGACACCCAAATGGGCTCCTCTATACTGATGACAAATAAAAATAAAAGGTCGTGAACTATGGGAATTATGACGAGCGAATTATTAATTTTAAATTTTGCGTTCCGTCCATTGAGCGACGAGGACAGCGACGCCCCCGATGAAGATGATGATGACCTCGACAAAGATGAAGACGATGAAGACGAGGACGGGGAGGCTGCGCCTGCCGCAGGCGAAGAAGGATTCGGCGCCGGTGCCGATGAGGAACGCTAGATTGCGGGTAGCGGGGGTATAAACCAAAAAACGGCTCTTTCTCGCAAGGCACATTGAGAAAGGGCTGTTTTTATTTGATAATAGAGTGACATGCAAAGAAGCTTCCGGAAGCAGAAAACTTCATCTCCCGCTCCGCACAGTCCGCGCAAGGGCGGCCTTACGAAGAAAATATTCCTTTGGGCCGGTCTTGTGATCGTGAGCGGCCTCATTTTGCTTTTCCTCGCCGTCCTCTACTTTGCGGCAAATTTGCCCACCATCCAGGAGATATCCAACCAGCAAATAAGCCAAAGCACCAAGATATACGACCGCACGGGTACGGTCATGCTGTATGAGATCTCCAATAATAACGGCGAGCGGCGGACGGTCGCCTCGTTTGATGAAATACCCCAAAGCATGAAAGATGCGACGATCGCCATAGAAGACCAGAATTTTTATAACGAACCCGCCTTTGACCTGAAAGGTATTCTGAGGGCGATCTATGTGGACATCAAAACCGGGTCGCTCGCGGAAGGGGGCTCCACTATTACTCAGGAACTTGCGCGCACCGCATTCCTCACGCTCAACCAGACCGTTTCCCGCAAACTAAAAGAACTTATCCTCGCGATCAAACTTAACGAATATTACTCCAAAGACCAAATCCTCGGCCTCTATCTCAACGAAGTGCCGTACGGGCCCAATGTGTCGGGCGTCGCGGAGGCCAGCGAAGAATATTTTAATGAGCCCATACAGGACCTGAATATTGCGCAGAGCGCGCTCCTTGCGGCCATCCCGCAAGCGCCCACGTATTATTCGCCATGGGGCCCGAACACGGACGAACTTTTTGCCCGCCAAAAACTGGTGCTCCAAAAAATGTACGACCTCGGGTATATCTCCAAGGATGACCTGGACGCCGCGCTTAGCTACCAAATCACGTTCCAGCCGCAAGTGGCGACCACCATGAAGGCGCCGCACTTCGTGACCGCAGTGGAAAGCTATCTTGTTCAAAAATATGGGGAGAATATGGTGGATAACGGCGGGCTGAAAGTGATCACGACCCTTAACTGGACGCTCCAGCAGCAGGCAGAAACGGCGGTGGCGCAGGGTGTCGCGCGGGACCAGTCGCTCTACCAGGGTTACAACGGCGCCCTCGTGGCCCAGGACCCCACGACCGGCCAGATCCTCGCGCTTGTGGGTTCCGCAAATTACTATGCAACCTCGTCGCTTCCCGTGGGATGCACGCCGGGCGTGAATTGCAAATTTGAACCGAATTTTGACGTGGCGACCCAAGGCCTTCGCCAGCCGGGCTCATCGCTCAAGCCGTTCGTGTATATGACGGCATTTCAGCTCGGCTATACGCCGGACACCACGCTTTTTGATGTGCCCACCGAATTCAGCACCAACTCCGTGTGCCCCGCAATTCCGGATCTCAATTCCACAAATCCGCTTTGCTTCCACCCGCAGAACTTTGAGGGTGACTTTGTGGGGCCAGTTTCCATGCGCGACGCCCTTGCGCAATCAATAAACGTCCCCGCGGTGGAAACACTCTATTTGGTGGGGATCAGCCACGCTGTGACGAACGCCTACAGCTTCGGCCTCACCACGCTCACGAATCCAAGCCAGTATGGCCTCTCGCTCGTGCTCGGTGGCGGCGCTGTGCGGCTTATTGACCTTACGGAAGCATATTCAGTGCTTGCGGACGACGGCGTAAAGCACGCGCAGACCATGGTGCTCAGCGTGCAGGACGCGAACGGAAATTATTTGGAACAGTATCAGGACCAAACGAGCACCGTGGCGGACGCGCAGTCGGTGGAGCTCGTGAACGACATCCTCTCCGATGCCGCCGCGCGCGCGCCGCTCATGGGCGCAAGCCAGAACCTCACCGTATTCCCGGGCTACGATGTGGCGCTCAAAACCGGCACCTCCAACGACTACCGCGACGCATGGTCCATTGGCTACACGCCGTCGCTCGTGGTCGGCGTCTGGGCGGGCAACAACGACAACACGCCGATGGTTAAGAACGGCTCCAGTATTCTTGCGGCAGTCCCCACTTGGAACGCGTTTATGACGCAGGCCCTTCCCGAAGTGCCGAACACCACTTTCGTCCAGCCCGCGCCGACCAATCCCACAAAGCCCATCCTTGCCGGCAATTATCTTGCGAACAACCAACTCCACACCATCCTCTATTACGTTGATAAGAGCGATCCCACCGGCCCCGACCCCACGGATCCCGCAACCGACCCCCAATACCACAATTGGGAAACCGACCTCCAAGCGTGGGCCGCGAGGAATATGCCTGATTACAGTCAGTACAATCAAGGAAGCTCCGCACCGTTCGGCGCCGCCTCCATCCCCACAAGTTCCGCGCAATGAAAAATAAATACTGGTTAACTTTGGTTATTATTATCGTCGCCTTTTTCGGCGGATGGATCTTCTTGATGGAACGGCCACAAACATCCCCAACCCTCACGCCTTCGCCCATTTCCACGCCAACCACAACGAACTTCTCACAAACGCCCGATCCTTCGCCTTCAACGCTCCCAGTTCCAAATGATTGGTTGGCATATGTGGGTCCGGTTGCGTCAAGCGGATGGTACTCTCACTGGATGTCCGAAAGCTATATTATTTTTACTCCCGACAAAGAATTAACTTTGACTTCCGACGATCCATTATGGACCCCCAATGTTCTCGCCTTGGGAGATCAAATTCAATTTAATGGTTCTTCGGACAACTACAACGGATCTCCTCAATCGTGGGCGTCGATTAATATAGGGACTGCGAGTGGCACTATGGGTCTGCCGCCCGTAAATGATTGGGGCACACTCGATGGTTACCAAACGCTTCGAGTGCCGAGCATACTGCCAGTAAAAAATGGCTTGGATTATATATTATTCACCTCTTCCACGGTTTATACTTTCTTTGCTTACCCAATTAGCTCCAGCACGATACAAATCCTTCAAGAAATGGTGACTGAATTTGCAAAAAATCTACAAGTTTCAGACTAAGACTTCAAAATTGGCTTAAGAATATAGAAATACGAACTATCCCCCATTGGCCGCAAGAGCGCAGGATTTGTCTCTTCTTGAAAGCCGATGAATATCTCTTCCGACTTCATTGCCCGCACGGGGTCCGCGAGATAGCGCCAGTTGAACACCGCTTCTTGCCCGTCGCCTTTTATCTTCGCCGGCAACATATACACGTTCTCGCCAAGCGCCTGGTCGGCCGAGCTTACTTCTATGGCTTTTTTTGCCGGGTGTACCACAATTTTAAGCTCGCTCGTTTTCTGCCCGAAGACGCCGGCAAGCTTTATCGCATTCGCAAACTCGTCGTGGTCAACCGTCACTTCCGTGGAAAACTTCTTGGGAATAATTGACGAATAGTCGGGAAATGCGCCCTCGGTGAGCCGGGAGATAAGTTCGGCGCGGTCGGTTTTGAAGAGGATCTGGTTGTCGTCGTGGGAAATGCGCACGGACTCGTCGTCGCGGGACATCCGGACGACCTCCTGGCTCGTTTTAAGCGGCACGAGGAGGCGGAACGGCTCCGAGGCGGATGAGCCCTTTGTGGTAAAGAAGCTTTGGGGGATGGAACGTTCCGCAAGCCGAAAACCGTCCGTCCCCGCAAGCTTCAAACTGTCCAGAGAAAAATCAAAAAGGATGGCGTTCAGCTCCGGCCGGAGGTCCGAGAACTGCGACGCCACGATTGCCTGCTGGATGGCTTCCTTGAGGATCACTGCCTTGATTTCGAGATAGGTTTCGCTGTCCTGCAACTTCGGCGTGATGGGAAAATCTGCCGCGGGAAGGCCCTGGAGTGTCGCCTGGTAATTATCGGTTTTTATTTCCACTGCGTTCGTCTTTTTTTCAAAATTAAGCCGGTCGCTTTGGATATTCGTGATGAGGTTGGAAAAAAGCGCCAAGGGCACCGTTGCTTTCCCGTTCTCGATGACCTTCCCGGACACATGGACGGTGATTGCGAGCTCAAGGTTTGTCGCGGTGAACGTAATGCCATCGCCTGTGGTTTCAATAAGCACATTGCGCAAAATGGGGAGATTGGAATTTTCCCCGGCAGCCCGCTCAACCGCAGAGATGGCTTCTTTGATGTTTGAACGGATTGCGACAAATTTCATTTGAGAAAAAGTTTAGGATAATAATTAATAAAGTTTATATTAAATACTTATTACTACTATTAGTAATGCCATTTTCTGTGGATAAGTTAATAAAATCTTCATCTAGCCTTTATAAATTATTTCTTTAATTGTTAATATCTTTTGGTTAAGTGCGGGACTCCTGTTGATTTCCTGGTTAATCTTTTCGTAGGAATGGATGGCGGTCGTGTGGTCCCTTCCCATCTTATCCCCAATATACGGATAGGAAAGGTCGGAGATTTCCCGAAGTAAGTACATGGCGATCTGCCGCGGGAGCACTACTTCTTTCCGCCGATTGTGGCTCACGAGGTCCTCAACGGAAACGCTAAAGAAGTCTGCAACCACCTTAAGAATTTGGGCGTCATTGACCCGCCTAGACATGTTTTTAGTGGACTTTTCTATCACCTCCTCGGCAAGGTCCTTGGTGATCTCCACGTGCCTTTGTTCCTGCAGGAATAAGAGTTTTTTAAGCACCCCCTCAAGCTCCCGGATGTTCTTTCTGAGCCGTTTTGCGATGATGTCCACCACATCGTCATCAAGCGATTTATTCGCCTCCGCGAGCTTGCCGCGAATGATAGCCACACGCATTTCGTATTCCGGATAGCCGATGTCGGCCACAAAGCCGCCCTCAAACCGCGAACGGAGGCGTTCCTCAAGCGTGGGGATGGATTGCGGCGGCCGGTCGGAGGAAATAATTATCTGCTTATTCGCCTCGTAGAGCGCGTTGAAGGTGTGGAAAAATTCTTCCTCGGTCTTTTCTTTACCGCCAATGAACTGGATGTCGTCAATGATGAGGATGTCCGCATCGCGATATTTCTTTTTTACGGACTCAATGCGGTCGTTGCGCAATCCCCAGACCACATCGCGCGTGTATTGCTCCGAAGCCACATACTTCGGCTTTATTTTCTTTTGATATTTATTGAAGATCTCATTTCCAATGGATTGGATGAGATGGGTTTTTCCCAACCCGACGCCGCCGTAGATAAAAAATGGATTATATTTACCCACATTTTCCACAATTGCCTTTGCCGCGGCGTACGCGAGCTCGTTGGACGGCCCCACGACGAACGAACTCATGGTGTAGCGCGGGTTGAGATTGGTTTCGGGGTCGGTTTTGCCGAAATCAAGCTCCGCCGCGTCGATCTTATTCAATTCCTTCATATCCATCACCTGTTTTTCGCCGCGTGCGGGCGCCTGCGGGTTGATTACAAACTCAACTTTCTTCACGGAGCTGTCCATATTCCGCAAAATGCCCAAAATATTCTTCTGATACTTGTCCTCGATCCATGTTTTCGCAAAATTGCTCGGCAATGCCACATACAACGTCCCTTCTTTGCGATCCACGAGCCTGCTGTCGCGGAGCCACATCGCGAAATTTGCCTTCGTGAGCTGGATCTCCATTTCCCCCAACGTCGATTGCCAAAGTTTTTCGGGTTCCATGGTTACGTTCTTGTTATCATTTATTGATACGCTCATGGAGGCAAAGAGTCAAACGAGAGTTTTTGTGCATTTCATGTTAATAACTTTTTAATGTCAATCCTTTTGGCTCTTTTGGGACGGAGTACGGAGCCACACTGCCCCAAAGTGCACAACGGAGCTGCCACTGGACTGAAGTTAATTCACATGATACTATCACTGCAATGTCGTTTACGTACAACCCCAAGAAGAAAAAGAGGCGCAGGACGCACGGCTTCCTTGCGCGGCAGCGGACGCCGACCGGTCGGCGCGTGCTTTCACGCCGTAGGGCGAAAGGAAGAAAAAAGCTCACGGTGTAGGCGCGATCCGGCGGCCGGCAACGCCACATTCTTTTGTTTTCCTTATGCTCCCCCGAAAATCTAAGCTCCCCAGGGAGGAATTCCGTGCGCGAGGATACCGGACGGTGCGCACCCCGTATTTTCTCCTCAAAGTAAAAAATAATTTTGAGCGTGCAGTGCGGATTGGGATAGTGGTTGGGATCGCAGTGCACAAGAGTGCCGTCAAAAGAAATTTTTGGAAGCGGCAGGCAAAGACGGCGCTTGCCGCGGGAGGCGTGGGACGAGATTTCCTTTTGCTCATTTCTCCAAAAGTGAACGAGCTTACCAAAAAACAATTTAGAGAAAGACTTTCGGAAGCGATGAAAGACGCCACTAAATAAATTTCAACGGAAACAGCATGACCTATCTTTGGCAAACAATAATCTACCGGCCGATACTGAACGCACTCATTTTTTTCTATAACACGATCGCGTTCCACAATCTCGGCCTCGCGATAATTTTTGCGACCATTCTGCTCCGCCTCATCCTCTACCCGCTTTTCCATACTGCAGCGCGACAGCAGGTGGCGATGCAGCGCATCCAGCCGCACATAAAGAAAATCCAGGAGCTCCACAAGAACGACCGCGATAAACAAGCGCAGGCGCTCATGGCGCTTTACAAAGAGCACGGCGTGAATCCGTTCTCAAGCATTATTCTTCTCATCGTGCAGATACCCATCATGCTCGGACTTTATTGGGTGGTGCGCTCGGGCCTTGCAGGGGGAACTATTTCCGGCCTGTATTCTTTTGTGGCGCAGCCGTCGAGCATCAATTCAATGTTCCTGGGATTCGTCAATCTCGCGCAATCTAATTTCATCCTCATTTGCCTTGCCGCGCTCGCCCAATATTTCCAGGCGCGGCTCGCCATTTACCGCGATCCCAACAACAAAGCTCCCCTCTCGGCACCGGAGAAAATGGCCCGCCAGATGTCGTTTATCGCGCCGTTACTTACCATTTTTGTGTTCTACAGCCTCCCGGCCGCCGTGGGGCTCTACTGGCTCGTTACCTCGCTTTTTTCCATCGGCCAGCAGATCATCGTGAACAAGCATTTCAAAAAAGGAGAGACGGCCGCGGTGTAGTTCCGCTCTGCATTTCTCAAACCCACCGCAGAATTTTCCGATCTCGTTCGGCCCGAGAAATATCAAACTCGCTACGCCGCGGCTTGATTTTCCGGTTCGGATATGGAATAGTAACTGGGCTATGGAACAATGGGACGAAATTGCAAAGAGAATTGCGGAAGGGATGGGATTTGGAGATTACCGCGTGGAGATCAAGCCCGAAGAAAAGCGCGGGTCGCTTTTTATCTATGACGGCGGCGATGCTTTAAAATCCAACTTGCCGAGCATCGTGGAAAGCGTGAACCATCTTTTCCAGATGATCGCAAAGAAGAACGGCGTGGAGGTTATTTTCCTTGACGTAAACAATTATCGGCAGGAGCGCGAAACACTCATCGCCGAACTCGCGCGTGCTGCCGCAAAAAAAGCGGTCGCCACAAAAGGTGAGGTTTCGCTCCCCGCAATGAACTCCTATGAACGGCGCATCGTGCACGTGGCGCTCGCGGTGCACCCCGAAGTAAAAACCGAAAGTGCGGGCGAAGGAAAAGAACGGTACGTGATCGTAAAACCGATCTAGCCAAACAAAAAAGAGGCGGTATTTTTCGGTCAGAGTACGGAGCCACACTGACCGAAAAATACCACCCCTCTTTTGTTTGGCTAGATCAGAGCGAGATCGCGTACAACTTCTGGTCGTAACGATTTACGAAGAAAAGAATATTATTGAATACATGGAGGTCCGTTGCGTCGTAGCTACCCGTCGGGAGCAGCACCGCGTCAGTCACTCCCGTGTCGGTATGGATCCTATAAAAGTTATCCGAGGTAAAGAGCGACATCTGATCGTAAGTATCCGGCATGGGGACGCTTGAAAGGGCGCTTTGGTTCGCGGGCACGGCGCAATAGAGGGCGAGATAGGTCTGCGGTGCGGGCGTGGGGGTCGCTTTGGGCGTTGTTGTTGCCACCGAAGGCGTTGGCGTTGCAACTGGCTCCGTTTCCGTGTTGAACGTGCATTTTGACGGCAGGGTAAGGAAATTCAAACTTTGGGCAGTTGTTTGCGTGGACGTACCGAGCGCTCCCACAAGCGAGAAACCGCCGCCGCGGCCGCTTGCGCCACTGCCCCACATGACGGCAACAGGCTTCGTCGTCGCGCTCCAGGCGGCCACAAGGCCGTATGCGGGCGTGGCAGCCGGCGTGAGCGCCTTGGTGGACAAATTGTAGAACCACATCGTGCCGAGGGAATATGCGCTCGGTCGGTCGGTAAGCACGATCACGTTCTTTGTGGGCCACGCGAGCGTGAGGTCCTGTGCCGCGAGCGTAACGAGCGCCACGGGCTTGTTGCCTGCTTTTGAGATGTCGAGTGTCGTGAGCGTCACGCTGCCGTTCGCGTTAGTCGCAAGGTACGCAATGCGGTAATCGGCCGGCGACCAGACGGGAGATACGATGCCAGCGGCAAGCGGCGTCCATGCCTTCGCCGTCATATCAAACACGCTCGTCTGCGGGTTTGCCGGGACTCCAAAATTTACAAAGGCCTTCGCGCCATCGTACGAAAATCCAGCGGTTATCAAGCTTTGTATCTGGGACGAGCTCAAAAAGTTTGCTTGTCCATTCTGCCCGTTTGCGATCTCGGCGACTTCCCCATTCGGCTCAACCACATCCACGTCATTTTGCGGATCAACAAAGTATGAAAGCGCGGGTTCGTTGGACACAAGACCAAAACTGGTGCCGCTACCATTTCCTTCCGTGACGCCGGTTGCGGGGAGCGAGCCGCCGATATTACCTCCGGTTGAGCTTCCCTGGGTTCCCGTGGACGGGAGCGAGCCGGCTCCCGTAGTCGTCGTCGCTGCGGGGCTTGATTGCCCGCGCACGAACCAGAACACCACCGCAACGATCAAAATAAGGACCACGATGCCGATAATTATGTAAAGGGAGCGTTTCATTTTATATTATTTTCACTATTCGCATATTTGGTAGCCTACCGCGACCCCGCGCGCCGTGGATTGCTGGCAGGTTTCTGGCGGGGCGCACAGAGTCCCGGAACCCTGGCAAATGACGGGTTGTTGCGAGTTGGTGTTGCCTAAGCTCGTGGACGATGGCGCCGCGCTCAATCCCGGCAGGCTCGGCGGCTGCAAATTCAAAATATTCGGATTGATGGTATAGAGAATTACATAGGCACCGGCGAGAAGCAGCAACCCAAGGAGGGCATTCGTGATCCAGCTTCGTGCATCACTCTCCGCGGAAGGATTGCCCCTCCCCACCGCATAGCGGATGCCTCCATAGACGATAGCCCCAAAGGCAAGGATGCCAGAGATGATCAATGCGAAGTTATAAAAATCGGAGACGAAAGCCCCAATACTTGAACTTGCGTTGGCGCTGCCCGGGAGGCCGGTGTTGATGGTAAGAGTCGCCGCAAATACTTTCATAATAAAAAAGTTCATCATTGGCTCAGTGGATTGAGAGTGATGCTTGACTGCGCGTTTATGGAAGGACTGTTTGTCTGTTGGACGGTAAGACCGATGGAAATGGGAACGCCCGCGCTCGTGGAGGTCCCGTTCGCGAGATCGATCGTGAGGTCCTGCGGATTTTCCTGCGTCGTGACCGCCTGCCCGTTCACCACCCACTGGTAGTAAAGCTCGTCGAGCTGCGAAGTGCTGAAGAAATAGGGCGCGGCTTGGGCGGCGATGGATGAGCCGGTATATTCACCGTTTGGATAAGGGACGATGATCACCGCTTCCGGATTCACCATCTGGATATGCGCGGTGTTGATGAGCGCGCCGCTTGAGTAATTCGGCACTTCTGCGCGGAGCGACGCGATTTCCACGAAGCCCGGTGCGGTGAAGCTGATGGTCTGTTCGCCCGTGCCGCCGCCAATGAGATTGCCGTCAAGATACCAGTAGATGGTCTGGCTTGAGAGGTTTACGAGCGCTCCGTTCAAGACCACCTCGGCCGAGGCCGTTATCGGCGAGCCCACGCCCGGGAGGGCTTTGTCGAGGTATGTGGACGGCACCGAACTGTCCGTAGCGCGCCAAGTGATCACAAGGTCGGGGGGCGTCGCGGTCTGCGCGCTTGCCACAAGCGGTGCGGGCCCCATGAGGGCAAGCACGAGGGGCGCCGTAAGCATAAGGAACAACACAAGACGGTTTCGCATTGCTTTCATTCATTATATCAAACAGCGCTGCGACGATCTGTGTTCTGGCGTCGACTACGCAGCTTTCCGGTGATTTTCTTCGCCTTCGCCCTGCTCCTGTTCTTCTTGTGGCAGGCCTTGTTCCATGCGCCGTCTCTCCATCGCGCCCTTCCCCTCATTAAATTGAATTTCTTTTGGGTTGGAGATATCTTCTTCCATCATTTCCTCTCCGGGCGTCACCTCCGCTCCTTGCTTGAAGAATTTTGCCATACCCTCTTCCCTATTGCGCCGCTCAATTTCTTCAGGGTTTTCCGCACCAGATTCTTCGCTTTCTTCCTGGCCGCCACCGCCTTCTTGGCCTTGGGGACGCCGTCTTTCGGTGGCACCCTCCTCCGACCCACTCGGAACTTCGGAAGGTTTACGATCGGGCATTTCTTCCGTGCGATTACTCACTGCGGCACCCGTTCCCTTTTCCCGTTCAAGGGCGGCCGTGTTTTCCGCCTTGCTGGTGCCTGCAGTCGTGCCAGTTCCGCTCGCAGCTGTTTCAGTTTCAAGACTGGTCTCGTCGCCTTCTAATTTAGCAACAACGCCGGCCGCCTCTTCAAGCGCTGCGGTAAGTTGCGAGGGATGATTATCCATGTAGGCAATCCATAAAAACATACCGGTATCTATAAAAGGATCCAAGAGGTCCGTTCCGGGGACTACGCTATCCACGGTTGAGACGCTATTCGCGGCCGCCATCCAGACCTGGTATGACCCCGACATGCCTTTCATTCGCAAATAGATCTGCGTAAATGCCCAGTCAAAAATGGTACCAATGATCGGCAGGAAAATATCCGCTATGCCGAAAATAAAAATTAAAAAGGCAACAAGTATTATTTCCACAAGTCCTATCTTTGGTTCGTGTTCTTGTTCTTCGTCGTCCATGGTGATAGGTAGAAACCCGGCCGCTATTCGTTTTTCCTTTCCTCCAAAAGCTGTTCGGGGTTCGTGGTGATGATCTGGTCTTCAAAATACGATGGCACGATCTGTATCGCCACGTGCCGCTTGCCGGCGAAGAAGATGCCGGTGCCGACCTCGGCGCCGAGCAAAAAATTCTTTTCCGCTTCCGTAAGGTCAAACGCTTTCGCCACAATGTCTATGGTCGCAGGCGCCTGCTTAAGAAGCATTTGGAGAGACGAGTTCGTAATGATGGGCCGGCCATAGGGCGAGCGCAAAAAGTCTTCCACGTCCTGCGTAATCGTGGAAACCCCCAAAAAGTATTTGCGCGCGCGCTTTACGAGGCCGAACAAGAACGTGGCCGAGTCCTCGTTCTTCATCATGATCCACGCCTCGTCTATAAAGAGCAGGCGCTTGGCGAGCTTGGCGCGGATAAGATTCCAAATGAAGTTCAGCACCACGAACATGCCGATGGGCCGCAACTCTTCTTCCAGGTCGCGGATGGAGAACACGATGAGGCGGTTATTGATGTCTATGTTCGTCGGTTGGTTCAAGAAGCCCGCAAAGCTGCCCTTGGTGTATTTATAGAGCTTTTCCGCCATGTCCTTGCCGCCTTCAAGATTTCGCAACACGGTTTCCAGGTCGGTCAAAAGCGGCGGCTCTTTGCCGGAAAAATCGCCGGAATCCGCTACAATCTCGCGCGAGGCGTAGGTTTCCGTGATCGCGCGGTCAAGAATGGCGTCCTCTTCCGGCGTGAGCTTGCCGAACATGAGCTTAAGGAGCGAAGCGAGGGTCACGATGTGCGACCGCAACACATCCGACGGCGTCTCGCCTTCCGGTATTAAGGGGATATCAAACGGATTGATGTGCTCGTGCGACGAAAGAGAAATATTGAACATGCTGCCACCGAACGTTTCCGCAAGCCGCTGGTATTCGTTCTCCGGGTCAAGCACAAGCACCATGTCCACGCCGGCCATGAGCGAACGGATGATTTCCAATTTCGTAGTGTACGATTTCCCGGCGCCGGACTTGGCAAACACCACCTGGTTTGCGTTCTCCAGCGAGAACCGGTCAAAAATAACCAGATTGTTGTTGTACAAGTTAATGCCATACATAATCCCCTCGTTTGAAGAAAGATCTTCCGACACAAACGGGAAGAACGAGGAAATCGGTCCTGTGTTCATGGGCGTGTAGACCTGGAGTTTGTCCTCGCCAAGCGGCAGGATGGAGGAAAGTCCCTCAAGCTGTTCAAAAAGCGCGGGCTTGAGGTAGATAAGTTTTGCTTCCATCATGGAAATAAGCTTGCTTTCCAGCCGCGCAAGCTCTTGGTCGTTGTCCGCATAGATCGTGATATAGACGCCCGTGTCAAAGAGCTTTTCTTCCGACTGCTGGAGCGCATCGCGGAGATTTTCCACGTCCTGCATGGCGGTCTCAAGCACCGGATTGCGCACGAGGCCTTTTTCCTGCTCGTCGTTTATCTGCGATTCTATCTGCCCCGCTTTCTTGCGGAGGTTTTTGAGCGCCGTGCCCGTGTCCACGGGGTTCACAAAGATGGAGACGTCAAAAAGGTTCGGCAGGTTGATGAGCGGCTCAAACCAGCCGGTTGCGAGATAGCGCGGATAGGAAAAAACAAAAAACGTTTTAGCGAGCTTATCGCCGATCTTGAGGTTGTTCGGCGTCACCTGCGCGCCCGCCGGTGCGATGATCTGCTTTACGTTCTTGAACTGATCTTCCGGCTTTTGAAATGCTTGTTGCGGGGACATTGGTATTATGCGGCCTGCTCGCCCGTCGGCAGGGTGATGTTTTTCCGCTCGATCGTTTGTGGATTATAAAAGTTATAAAAAAGTTCCACGAGTGCCTCGTCTCCCAAGGTGGTCGCCTCCAGCCCGATGACGGTAAGTCCGTTCATCACCTGCCCCGTCCGTTGGTTGAGCTGCGCCAGGTTTTCCTGGAATACCCGTTCGTCCTCTTGGGCGTCCTTGGCCTGCGCCTCCTGCGTCGGCTTCTTTTTACTGAAGAACGACGGGAGAAATCCCGCGGCTGCCTTCGTGGTCGCCGCGATGCTCGT
>DATAXS010000030.1:0-28050 GCA_036266715.1 Minisyncoccota bacterium | reverse complement strand
GGTTCGCAAGGCAGTGATGTCACGGGACTCCAAAACTATCTTAATGCGCAGGGATTCTTGAACGTCTCATCGACCGGTTACTTCGGTGCCTTAACGCAGGCAGCCGTTGGCCGCTGGCAGGCGCAAAACAACATAGCCGCTTCTGGAACTGCTGGAAACGGTACGTTCGGTCCTTTGTCGCGAGGTCTTTTTGGCAGGTTGTGCGGCGGCGGCAACGGCGGAGGCGGTCAGGGTGGAGGCGGTCAGGGCCAAGGCGGCGGCAACGGCGGTGGTAATAATAACACGAGCACGCAGGCGGGGGTGAGTTTTTCCGCCAATCCGCCATCCGGCAGCGCGCCCCTCACGGTTCAATTCGTTGCGAGCGCGCCGCAGGGGACCACTCTTGGGAATGCCGTCAACTTTGGTGACGGTGCGACGGCAAATCTCGGTTTTGTTCCGGTATGTTCCAGTTGCAACGCGGAAGGCATAGTGTCACATACCTATACGGCCACCGGCACGTACGCCGCGGCGCTTACGAACGGTGCCTGTAGCTGTCCGGCAAATGGTGTTTGCAATTGTCCCAATATCCAGATACTTGCGACGACCACAGTGGTGGTTGGACCGGCCGCGAGCAGCACTCCACCGAGCACTACGAACATCCAGCAGTTAAATGCGCCGGGGAATGTGACGCTTTTAAGCGGCAACATCGCGGAGGTCCGTAATGATAGTTACTATTTCACCTTGCAAGGTATTGCGTCATCGTCGGCAACGATCCAAGTCACCCCGGTCGGCTGTTGGAATTCTTTCCCGTCCGATCCTACGCCGAAGGTTATGTGCATGCTCGCAATGGTTCCGATCCCGCCGCAGACCCTCGCGGTCGGTCAGGCCTACGCAACTGGCAACTACTCCATTACGCTCACGCAGCTTGCGAGCAGTACGGCGACGTTTGCCGTGAAGTAGATGTGCTAATCTTAGGGCAGGTCGATAGAAAACGATAAAATAACTCATTTTATAAACGACATGAAACAGATGACATGCCCGGCAGCAGGCGGCCCTGCCACTTGCACCGGGGTTCTCAAGGGCAACACGGCGGACGAGATGGTGGCGGACGGTATGAAGCACGTGGAGAGTGCCCATCCCGAGATGGCGGCGGACATTAAGAAGATGTCCAAGGATGACATGGCCAAGTGGATGGCTGATTTCCAGCGGAAGTTCAATGCATTGCCGGAGTTGCCGGCATAGCGCACTGAAAGGACCAATTTTGAGGCTGAAGCGATTTTTAATAAGCCCTAATGGGTGCGTAGGAGATCAGCAATTCTCCTCCGCGCCTTTTTCTTTTCCCGCCGGGGCGATAGCGAATTATCACGCCCAGGATTATACTTCGCGTGATGGCCAACCAAACATCTCTTCCCGCAGTAGACATACAATCGTTCGCTATGCGTTACGGCCCCAAGGAGGTCATAAAAGACCTGTCTTTTACCGTAAATAAAGGAGAAGTTTTTGGTTTGCTGGGCTCGAACGGCGCGGGCAAGACGACCACCATCCGCACGCTTCTTTCTCTCCTTGAGCCCTCGAGCGGCACATTGCTCGTGAATGGCAAGCGGTACACTCCCGCGATGGCGGCCACGGTGGGGTATCTCCCCGAAGAGCGGGGATTGTACCGCAACGAACCGGTGGTGGACACGATGGTATATTTTGCCGTCATGCACGGGCTTGGCAGGGAAGAGGCAAAAAAGCGCGTCCTGGCATATTTGGAACGCGTGGGTCTTGGCGACAAGGCGAATGAGCGGCTCGTCGGCCTTTCGAACGGCCAACAGCAAAAGGTCCAGCTCGGCGTGACGATTTTGCACGAGCCGGCACTCATGATCCTTGATGAGCCGACCGAAGCGCTTGATCCCGTGAACAGGTCGCTCTTAATGAACATCATTAACGAGCAGCGCACGAACGGGGCCACTGTTGTCCTCGTCACCCACCGGATGGAAGAGGTGGAACAGCTCTGCGACCGCATATTGCTCCTTAAGGACGGCACGAGCGCGTTGTACGGAACGGTTGATGAGGTAAAAAATAAATTCGGCACCACGGTAATCGCGCTTGCGTATAACGGAACGTTGCCGTTGAACGACAAGCTGTACACGATTACGAAGCAGCTGCCGCACTACGCAGAGCTCGCGTGGCGCGAGGGCGTGACGGCGGACGAGGTGCTTCGGTTTTTAGCCGGCGCTCAGGGCCTGCACCTCACCACGTTTGACGTCCGCCGCCCGACGCTCAACGAAATTTTCTTGTCGCTCTATAAATAACATGTGGAACATCATTAATTTTGAAACGCTCCGCGCGCTCAAAAAGAAAAGTTTTTGGATCGCTTCCTTCGCGCCGCTCGTCCTCATCGTCATCGTCATCGGCATTGAATATTTTTCCGCAACGACCGCGACGAACAATGCGGCGCAGCAGACGCAAGCCTATTCTGCGAGCGCGAAGATCGGGGAATTTGACGATTCGGGCTTCATCAGCCCGCAGTTGCTCGCGGCACAGCATATCACGGTCGAGCCGAGCAAAGACGCGGGCATTACGGCCGTAAAGAGCGGCACGCTTGACGCATTCTTTTATTACCCGAAAGACCCGAGCACAATGGCCATTGAGGTCTATGCAAAAGATACGGGCATCAGCTTCTCGCCGCCCTACAACGCCGCCGCCGTTCAATTATTGCACCAAAGTGCGATCAACGAAGTGAGTGCGGCCACCCAAAATAGTGAGATCGTCCAGATATTGGAAGGGTCGCCCACGGTCACGGCGACGACCTACAAGAATGGCGTGGAAAGTGAGGGGCTCGTGGGCATCATCGCCCCGGGAATATTTGCCGCGGCATTTTTGCTACTGTTCGTTCTCCTCGCATCATTTATGATCGCAAGCACGGCCGGAGAAAAAGAGAACAGGACCGCAGAGATGCTTCTCACTTCCACGAGCGCCGAAACGCTCATCGCGGGCAAGGTCATATCCATTTTCATTTTGGGGCTCGTGCAGCTTGCGACCCTCGCCATACCGCTCCTTATCGCGCTCCTGCGTTTCCCCGACAAGCTCGGGTTGCCGGCCGGCATATCACTCGGCACTATTCCGCTTGATCCCGTTCCCATCCTCTTCGGCGCGCTATTTTTTGCGACCGGGCTGCTCATGTTCACCGCGCTCCTTGTCGGCCTGGGCGCCATGTTCCCGAGCGCCACCGACGCCAGCCGTTTTCTCGGCGTATCCATCATTTCGGCATTCCTTCCCATCTATGCAATTACGAGCGTGATCAGTTCGCCGCACGCGCTCATCGTCACCATCTTCACGTATTTCCCGTTGACGGCTCCCACGACGGCGCTCCTCCGCAACGCGGTCGGCAGCTTATCGATAGGGGAAGCGCTTGGGTCACTCGCGGTAATAATCGCGGGCGCGATCGTCGCGATATGGTTCGCCGTGCGGGCGTTCCGTTACGGCTCAATGGAATACGGCCGGCGCGTCGGGATCAAGGAATTGTTGCGGTGAGCACTATCGTGACTTTTGTTATAATCGATGCATGACCCCGCTTGTCTTTCTTGTCCTCAACTTTGCGCTCGCTTTCTATAACGTTGGCACCATCTGGGCGATGGAAGTTGATATTTTCCGTTCGTGGAAACTGGTCGGCAACGATTTTCGCACCGTGCAAACGGTGCATTGGAGAAAGCTCCCTTACTGGATATTCACCCCCGTGGGACTCGCGCTCGCGGGGTCAATCGCTCTTTTTTGGTATCATCCCGCGGGCTCTCCCGCGTGGGCGATATGGGGGACTTTTCTTTTCCAGGCCTTGTCGCTCGCGCTCACTGCGGTCTTTTGGGGTCCGTGGCAGGCAAAATTAAGCAAAGACCCGCTTGGTTCGCAGAGCCCCTACCTTGCCAAGATCCTCAAAACACACTGGGCGCGGACGCTGCTAATTAATGCGTATGCGCTCACGCTGCTCGCCTGGTTGTTGTACGCGGTGAGATGATCGGCGTTATTGCTTCCACGCGTGCATCGCGCGGCGCATGAGAATGAGCTCGCCCGCATGGTACGAAGTGTGGTCAATAACCTGCAGGACCTCTTTCATGATCGTCTGTCCGCTGCCGTGAGGGATGGGGGCAAAGAGGTCGTTCTTTTCATCCAGGACTATGGCCTCAAGAGCCCGTAGATCTTTTTCGTATTCCTTCATTGTTTTGCTCCACGCCGCTGCACCCGCTTTTTTGTCCGCCGGCGGCCAGTAGGCATCCGGCCACTTCATTCCCTGGTAGTTGGGGTTACGGATAAAATCCACCATGTCACCCTGTGTGACGCGGATATGTTCCAAAAGCATCCACGGCGTGAAGGGGATGCCGTCAATCTTTCCATTCATCAACTCCGGCGGAAGGTCTTTCGCCGCTTCGGCAAGCGGCGCGTGCGCGCTTCCGCGCCGGAGATATGAGGAGAGTTCTTTGCGCAAAGGGTCCATACCATTAGCTTACCGCACGCATACCAGAAGACAAAACGGGCATTCAAAAAAATTTGCATTTTCATGAAGACTGTGTAACATTTAGGGAAACAAATTAATAACCCATTATGAATAAACTCAAGTTCGGGTTGGCTGCGGTTGCGGGAGTGGTCGGCGGTTTCCTCTTTATAGTATTGCCCCAGGCGCACGCGGCGGGCATCTCCCTCGCTCAACACGCATTCGCGGGAGGTCCGGGAAACGGCACTACGCAGCAAACCGTGGCGCTCAAGAATGAATCAAGCTCCGACCTGAACGTCGTCTCGGTCACATATTGCATGACGAGCTCATGTAATACCAGGCCGACCGTGAACATCTCGCTTACCGATTCGAACGGGAACGCTTATACCCTGGCCGCCGTCACGACAACGCAAAATATTTATGATGCCATTTTTTATGCTCCAAAGATTGCGAGTGGGAACGATACGATAACCCTGAAAGCGAGTTCCTCGGTTGCGTACCTAGGCATCCTTTCCTCGGAATGGAAAGGAGTCGCAACGTCGAGCCCGCTCGACGAAACAGGCGTGAACACTGCCGCAAGCGGAGCGACGTATAGCGTGACCGCGAACGCCTCGACGACCGCTGCGCCGGAACTCATCTATGCAGTGGAGAATGATTATGGGAGCGCACCGACCGTCCATACGCCGTTTACTCTTATTAATTCAACGGGTGGCCTCAATGATGCCTACCTTGTGAGCTCCACGCTCACAAGGTACACGCCCACATGGGCCGGCTCCAATACGTTTTGGCAGGCACTGCAGGCGACATTTAAATCTGCAAGTAGTACGGCCGACACCCAGCCGCCCACAGTTCCCACAAATCTTACGGTAACGAACATTAGCACCTCGACCGTCTCGCTCACCTGGGCCACCTCCACCGACAACGTGGGCGTTGCAGGGTATAAGATCTTCCGTAACAGCACGCAAATTGCGGCGACAACCGTGACGAACTTTACGGATACGAGCCTTGCCGCAAGCACCACGTATTTGTATACCGTTTCGGCCTACGATGCTGCGGGCAACAATTCCGCCCAGTCTTCTTCAACCTCCGCGACGACGCTGCCTTTGCCTCCTCCCGCAATTAATTTCTTTAGCGCAACACCCGGTTCCATTCTGGCGGGCCAATCTTCAACGTTGTCATGGGGTGTAACCAACGCAACCAGCATTTCCATCAATAACGGCGTAGGCGCCGTGACGGGAACTTCTACTACGGTGTTTTCCGCCCAAACCACGACCTACGTCTTGACGGCAACTAACGTCAACGGTTCAAGCACTGCGCAGGTGACCCTCGTGGTTACTCCCGATACCACGCCGCCCACGGTGCCGGGAAATCTTGTCGCGCTCACGTATTCTCCGTACCAGATAAACCTGACATGGAGCTCTTCCACGGACAATGTGGGCGTCGCGGGATACGGCGTATATCTGAATAATGCGGAAATAGCTACGGTGACCGGGCTCAATTACCAAAGTGCCGGATTGACTCCGGGCACGCTGTATTCCTATAACGTCCTGGCGTTCGACGCGGCCGGGAACGTGTCCGGTTTCAGCAATACGGCGGCCGCGACGACGCAGACATTGGACACGACGCCTCCTTCCGTACCGACCGCGCTGCAATCTTCGAATGTCACTGCCAATTCCCTTACGCTTTCCTGGGCACCCAGCACGGATGACACGGGCGTCGCGGGATACCAGGTCTTCAGGAACAACGCGCAGGTTGCAACTACGACCGTGACCAGTTTCAACGACGCCGGGCTCACCGCCTCTACAACCTACGCATACACGGTTACCGCGTTTGACGCCGCAGGAAATATTTCCGCGCAAAGCACGCCGCTTAACGTAACGACGTTGTCCGGCCCGTATGTGCCGGTCTATCCCGTGAAGGCGAGCGCGAACGGCCGCTACCTCGTGGACCAGAACAACGTGCCCTTTATGATGGTGGGGGATTCTCCGCAATCCATGATCGGTGATTTTACCGTAGCCTCGGCAACTATCTATTTCGCCGACCGTGAGGCGCAGGGCTTTAACACGGTGTGGATCAACCTCCTCTGCGATTCCTACACTTTCTGCAATTCGAACGGTACGACATTTGACGGCATTGCGCCTTTCACGAGCGGCACCGGAATTTCAAGTTATGATCTTTCGACGCCAAATCCCGCGTATTTCGCGAGGGCGGACGCAATAATCAATCTGGCGGCACAGTACGGATTCACCGTGGTCTTGAACCCGATCGAGTTTGCCGGATGGTACCCCACGCTCGAGAACAACGGCGCGGTGAAGGACCTTGCTTACGGCGCCTACATCGGCAACCGTTATAAGAACTTCCCGAACATCATTTGGCAGTCTGGACACGATTTCGAGACCTGGGACACGAACCCCACGGATAACGCGGACGTCGCCGCCGTGATGGCGGGCCTCGCCTCTGCCGACCCGGACCATCTCCAGACGACCCACCTTAATTACAACGTGAGCGCTTCGCTCGACGACCCATTGCTCGCTCCCTACACGACGCTCGCCGGCGTCTACACGTACAGCCCCACCTATGCGGAGGTGATCAATGAATACAACGCCGCTTCGGGCACGGAGCGCATGCCGGTCTTTTTGGAAGAAACGAACTACGAAGGGGAGAATAACACCGGGCAGACCCCATCGACCCCCGAGGCGCTCCGGCGCCAGGAGTATTGGGCCGTGCTTTCCGGAGCTTCGGGCCAACTCTTCGGCAACCACTACACATCCCAGCTCATCAGCGGGTGGCAGCAAAATATTGCGACGCCGGGCGCTATCCAGTTTTCCTATCTGAAGACCTTCTTTGCTCCTCTTGAGTGGTACAACCTTGTGCCTGACCAAAACCACACGTTCGTGACCTCGGGGTACGGCACCTTCGAATCAAGCGGCGGAATGGACAGTACTTACGTGACCGCCGCGATCACTCCCGACGGGATGCTCGGGATGGCCTACATGCCAGCGACGGGGACGATCAGTGTGAACATGAGCGGGTTTGCAAGTCCCGTGACCGCCCAATGGTTTGATCCGAGCAATGCCACCTATACTCCCATCGCCGGTTCACCGTTCCAGAATATCGGTTCCCAGCAATTTACGAACACCGGCAATGACAGCGATGGATATTCGGATAAGGTTTTGCTTTTTGAATCCACCGGCCCGGATACCCAGCCGCCCACTGTTCCCACGAACGTTTCCGGGCAGGCGGTTTCCGCCTCGGAGATCGACCTTTCGTGGACGCCGAGCATCGACAACATCATGGTGGGAGGATACCAGGTGTTCAGGAACGGCACCCAGATCGCGACGGCGGTCACGCCGAGCTACCCGGACACGGGGGTTGCCGCAAGCACCACGTACACCTACACCGTGACTGCGTTCGACAATTCCGGAAACATCTCCGCTCCCTCGCTGCCTGCTATCGTTACCACCCCTGCCGTGGATACCCAACCTCCCACGGTCCCCGCGGACCTCATTGTATCCAACGTCACGCCGACCACTGCCACACTTTCCTGGGCCACGAGCACCGACAACGTATACGTCGCGGGCTATCAGGTCTACCGCAACGGCGCGTTCCTTGCATCGAGTTCGGCAACCTCGTATATAGACAGCACGTTGTCGCCTTTGACCGGCTATGCATATGCGGTTGATGCGTACGACGCTTCGGGCAACATCTCCGCGCTTTCCGCACCGGTAAATGTGACGACCACTGCGCAAATAGTGATCCCTAATTTTGTCCAACTTAACTATGCCACTCCGTCGGCCAACGAGAGCTCGGTAACCGTAAAATATACCGCCGCGCAGACTGCCGGAAATACGAATGTCATCGCCATCGGCTGGAACGACGCGACCTCCAACATCACTTCCGTCACGGACTCGGCGGGCAACGCGTACCAGGTGGCGGTGCCGGTGGTAAGGGGAAGCGGATTGAGCCAGGCGATCTACTACGCGACGAACATCATGGCGTCCGCGGCCAACGCAAACACGGTTACTGTGACCTTCAACGCATCCGTGTTCGCCGCCGATATCCGGATAATGGAATACAGCGGTCTCGATGAGGTCGCACCGTTCGACATGGGTACTTCTGGTTCCGGAAACGGGACAACGGCCTCGACCGGCAATGTGACGACCACGCTTTCTAATGATCTCCTTGTGGGCGCGGGGATGACGTCAAATTCGTTCAACAGTGCGGGCACAGGTTACACGCTCCGTACCATTACACAACCAGACGCGGACATTCTGGAAGACAAGCTCGCCGTCAATCCTGGCGCGTACAATGCGACCGCCAGCGGCGTAAGTGGCCAGTGGGTGATGCAGATGGCGGCATTCAGGGCGGGACAATAAGGACCCGCGATCGTTACGGATGAGTGTTGTATAATGAGAACATGTTCGGCCTTATCTTCATCATTATCGGCGTGCTCGTCCTGCTCCAATACTACGGCGTAGTGGGCGCCTTTTCCGGGCTCGTCTGGGGCATCATTTTTATCGCGGCGGGATTGCTCATTTTTGCGCGGCGCATGGCGCGGCGGCGCAGGCGGACGGAGTGGATGGCGCGGCGGGAACAGAACCAAAATGGCCCTTCGGGAAACGACAAGCGGCCTTAGTGTGCCAATGGAGCGCAGGGGATTTGCTCTTCTTGAACTGCTGATCGTTATTGCGATAATTGCCGTGCTCGCCGGGAGCGCGTTCTATTTTAACGGCCTGGGTTTGAGCGGCGCGAACCAGAACGGCGCGTTGCCGTCGGGGGTAAACAACCCCGAACAGATAATCCAATACGCGTCGGACACGTTGCATGAGTACGCGTCCTCAACGGAAAATCAGCGGAGCGCACTGGACGAACTGCAGGCGGGAATTCCCGCCACGCCGAGCGCAACTCCCACGCCCGCGCCGAGTTCCACGCCCGCCACGAGCGCTGAAAAATAATGCAGCGCATGGTACAATAACCGCATGAACGTTTCCTCCACGCTCTCCCTGCTCCAGGCGCTTGCCGGCATGCTCGCCTTGCTCCATGGCGCGCCGACCGCTCCCGCATCCAGCACGCTCCAGAGCGCGGTGAACTTGGCGACCCGGAGCATCCAGCTTGTTGCGCAGGCCGATGCGCAGATCCCATTCACGGTGATCCCGAACGACGGCATGTGGCCGAACGTAAATGACTTGGAGAACGCGGCGTACCGCGATGCGAGCGGCAACTGGGTGCGGCTTGGCCCCACGGTCTCGCTTATCCAGGCCGACACTTCCTTTGGCGATCTGAACGGCGATGAATTGGACGACGCGGCGGTCGTCGTGAACAAGCCGGACGCAACCGGCTCGCCGCACTATTATTTGGTCGCGATGTTGAACCAGGGAGGCGTGATGTTTGACGATGCCGAACTTTCGCTCGGGAGCACCGTGAACGTCACCTCACACGACATTACTTCGGGCATCATCACCGTGAACGGCCAGCAGTACGCGCTGTTCGGCACGGCGCTTTCACAGACGGGCGGAAATTAAAAATTAACAAGTTTGACGCCACACCGGAGAGTAAATAACGAAAAGCTTGCAAGTAAAAAGGCGCCGTTGCTCAGGGAGAGCGAAGGGCGCCTTTTGCGGTGCGGGAGATGTTCCGCGGTTTGTTCAGTGAAAGTTTCTCTTTGAGATTTTCTTGCATCCGAAAGAGAACCGTGGAAAGGTCGAAGATCTCGTAGTGGTCGGTATCGCCGCCATCCCAATAGCGAACGCTTTCCACCGGCGTATCGCGGAGATAGACATCGATGCGCGCGAGACGCCGCCAATGTTTAAGAGGGGGATTTTCTCTGTAGAGGTTGATCCGATAGGACAACAAACAGATTTCGGGGACATGGCAGGGTATAAGCTGGAGCAATTCACCGGAACGGGAAGCCCGCTCGGCGATTTCCTGAAATGCAGTGACGATCCTGAAATCAATGCTGTCACGCCGCGCCTGTGCGCTGCGTTTTAATTCGCGCTCGGACGTCCGAAGGTAATAGACGGCGAGCGCGGTAAGCAGGCAACCTTGCGCTGCTGCGATGAGCATTATTATCCACATTACTCGCCTCCTTTGCGCTTCTCCTATTGATGTGTGCGGTGCGTACTGCTAGTCGCAACTATATGATTATTTCCTTAAAAAATCAACCTCCGCGAGGAGTGCCCCGGCGCTCCATGCCTGCTTGCGGCAGGCACCCTGGCCATCGGAACCGGCGTACTCCGCATATTGCCCGTTTGCAAAAACAAAGAGCTCAATGGGAGTTTTGAAATGTTCATAGGCGCTCATGAGCGCCCGGCGCACGCGCCGCGCTTCCCGGCGGTAACCGAAATTCAGAAGTCCTTCTATAAGGAGTGCCGTGTCGTGCGGCCAGATGGAACCGTTGTGGTAGCTCTTGGGATCAAACTGCGGGGATGTGCTCGTGAGCGTCCGGATGCCCGCCGTGGGCCGCAAAAGATCCGGCTTCATCAAGCGCTCCACGAGGCCGCGCACGTACGCATGGTCAAGGATGCCGTCGCGCACGCCGTTCTTGTTTTTACGCACCGCCCAGAGCACGTGCCCCATGCTGGAGCGGGCGTCCGTGAGCGCCTGGCCGCTGCCGTCAATGGCGAACGCGAGGGAAATGTCATGGCCGAGAAAATTTTTCATAACAAATTTTTGGTTGAAGAGAATTCGCAGTTCCTTTGCCCGCCGCGCGAGCTTTGCGGCGAACTTGGGGTCGGCGGCAAGGAAAAATTCCCGCCACAGGCGGAGGGCGAGGTAAACATACGCCTGCACTTCGACGGGCGCCACAGGGTATATGGCCGGCTCGTCGTCGTCATTGCGGAACACGGATTCCACGCTGTCCATCCAGCTTTGCGTGCGGAGGCCGCCAAACGTGCGGTCAGGGTGGAAGCGGTAATCAATAAGCCCGTCGCCGTTGGAGTCGCCGTAAATAAAGATCCATTCAAGCGCCGCGAGCACGTTCGGCAGCGCTTCCTTCAAAAATTCGGCGTCCTGGCTCGTTTCGTAATAGCGGTAGATGGCAATAAGGAGGAGGGGCGTGGCGTCCACGCTGTCGTAGTTGCGCATTATGTTATCGGGATACACGTACCACGGGGGAATGCCGGCTTTGGTAAGCCGCTCGTGGTCCGTCGGACGGAATTCGTGGATGCATTTGCCCGGTTCCTCGCCGGATTCAATATTCACTTTTTCTCCCTGCAAGGGCAAAAGGTTTCTCAAGATCTTTTTAACGAGCGTCAGGAAATAGAGGTCACCAGTTTTTTGGTATGCCTTCAAAAGCTCCAGGCTCGTGATGAGCGAATCGCGGCCAAAGACGCAGCCAAAGATCTCGCTACGCCCCGACGCCAAAATACCCTGGTCTGTTTCCAGTTCTTTTATTGTGGAATACCCGAGTTCCCAGAGCGCCGCCCTGCGCTCGCCTGCGTTCATTTTTGGCATCGTTATGATATTTCTTTGTTGAGAATTTTTCTGTAGATCTCCTCGTAGCCGTCCGCCATGCGCTCGGCGCCGAAACTTACGAGCGCGTGCCGGCGGCAGCGGCGACGGTCTATCGTACCAATATTTTCAACCGCGGTGATCATCTCGTCAATAGTATGTACGACGAACCCAGTCCTTCTGTTTTGCACGATCTCGGGGATTGACCCCCGGTTGAAGGCCACGACGGGGCATCCGCAGGCCATTGCTTCAATCAAAGTAAGGCCGAACGGCTCCGCCCATGTGCAAGGATGAAGAAAACAGAGTGCCTTGCTCATGAGCGCGTTGCGTTCATCTTCATTAACCTCGCCGATCCAGCGAATGCCCTCGGAAAGGAATGGTTCCACGTATTGCTGGAAGTACGGCCGATCGATCGTGTCCAGTTTTGCGGCAATGATAAGCGGGAGATTGAGCTCTTGCGCGGTCTCAATGGCAAAATGAACGCCTTTTTGCATGGCAATCCTCCCCACGAAAAGAAGATAGCCTTCATGAACTTCCGAAAACGGATAATGCTTCATGGGAAGGCCATTGTGGACGTTCCCCGCGTAATGGAGGTCAGGCGCCGGCGCCGACTGGGCGCGGGAGATGGTCACGATGTAAGGCTTACGGAGCGTTTGATATGCTTTTTTTACTTCCGGAGTGAACGGGCCGTGTTCCGTCATCACGACGGGTCTCCTTGACATGTTTGCGGTGGCGAGGCTCAGGTGGCCGGTGTGATCATGAATAATATCAAACTCTTCATTGCGTCCGTAGGAGGTGCCTATGTTCATCAAGCTCCAAATGTTCATGCCGTAAATATCCTTGAGCCGCGCTTCGCGCAGATTCCTCGGATAGACCGACTGTAACGTTGCCGTGGTGAGGGAGTCGCCGCTCGCAAAGAGCGTGACCTCGTGCCCGCGCCGCACGAGCTCTTCCGTGAGCGCGGAAACCACGCGCTCGGTCCCGCCATATTTCTTGGGCGGCACGCGTTCTATGATCGGTGCGATTTGTGCAATGCGCATGACAAAGGGTTAACGAAATAAGCCGCGTTTGGTTCCGCTTCGTAAAACGCGGGGGCTCGCGGGTTCATTTTCTTTTCATTCCAACATGCAAGAATGACAATACTACGCGCGGGATGTGATGTTACGAAAGAAGAAGGCAAAAAGGTCGTATTTCCAAAATTTAAAAACTAAACCATATGTTGATTACGCTTGGCATAATTTTCCTGGTCATTTGGCTCCTTGGCCTCGTGGGCGTCTACTCCATTGGGGCGTGGGCGTATGTATTTCTCGTCCTTGCCGTCATATTCCTTCTCGTGAGGCTGATGGGGGGCAGCAAGCCGCCGAAGCAATCGGCGTAACCGTAACGGGGCGGTTTTACCGGGCAGCGTGTTTATGCGCGGCAACGGCTGCCGTCGCATTTTTTGCGGCGCACGATTTACAGATACCGTAGAACTCCAGTGCGTGCTGGCGGATCTCCGCAAAATGTTTTGATGCGCGGAGGACGGCGGATTCCGTGGGGCCCATGTCGCAATGGGTCACGTCTTCTATCCTCCCGCAGCGGAGACAAATGAGGTGGTGATGCTCCGCGATGCCCGCGAGCTCGTAGTGTGCGTGATTGTGGCGCAGGTCGATCTGTTTGATGAGCCCTTTTGTTTTGAACGACTTGAGCGTGCGGTAGATGGTGGCCTGGTCGGTGTCGCGGGGAAGTTGGTCAATGATCTCCTGGGCACTGAGGGGTCGTTGTATCGTTTTGAATACGGCAAGCACTGCAAGCCGCGTGGGCGTGGCTTTATAGCCGCTTTTCCTTAATATGCTTCGCAGATCATCTTTCCTCGCCATTTTCTCATTATATTCAAATGCGAATTACTTGCAACTAATTTGACCCCATGCCTGTCCAATGGGTATATTTCTTTATAGACCTTTAAGATGTAGGAGAATACCGAACATGAAGGCAGCGCTTGCTCTTTTTGCAAATCACAAAGGAGAGAAGGAACTCCGTCTCTATTTTCCGACATGGGAAGTAGACGGGCGTACGCTCAAGGGCATCAACGTGCTTCCGCATCGCTGTGATCCATCCGTGTGCGAATACGGCGATCATGTGCATGTGGGGGTGTACGACGATCCCATCCGGATCATTTGCGAGGATCATGTGACACTGACCGACGAGCAGTCAGCAGCGATCACGAATTATCTTCGCGCCCAAGTTGCCGTGGATCGCATGATCTACGACTTTGAGGGTTTTCTCAAGCAATCCAACCAAACCGCATAACGGCGTACCAATAAAAGGAGAACACTATGAAGTCGATTACGAAAGACCATCCCGCGCTCCACGTGAACGGTAACCGGACCATCTACGGTTACTTCGATAAGGGTGACATCCCGCGCTTCGCCGAAACATATCCTCTTATAGAAGAGGATGTGGTCGCGAGGATCGCGGACGCCATCAACGCTCCACGTCTTCTCGAAGTTTCCACGATTCTCGAGGTAGTCCACCGCTATCTCGAAGGGTCGTTCTCGCTGATTCGCGGTCTTTCCCTCAAGGCCGTCTCGAACCCACTCTCCGTCCTTTTCTGGAACGAGGAGCAAGAGCGAGTGCAACGCGTGAAGACGCGCGAAAGCGAACTCATGCACGGCGCGTGTGAAAAACTCGCGCTGCGAACTGACGGCGTCGCGAAGGTCAACGAAATCCTCGCGGAAACGTTCGGTCTCCGTTTGGCTTTCGGCTGCTCCTGCTGCGCGATTGTCGTCCATAGAGCGGATGCTGAGGCGCTTTTCGCTTCCGAGCATTATCGGAATCGGGAAACATATGGGCGCCTCTTCGACTCCGACGTGCTCTGCGTCACGGGGGATCTACTCGAAGCTGATTCGGTGGCTGATTTGCCGCCGGATATCCTCGATGCGTCCGCCGACTTTCACAAAGCGGAGGTCGAGAGCTACCTTCGTTTCGCGCGGGTGAATGAGGCAGTCGTGACGACCAACATCGTCGCGGCAAACCCCCCTATCGACACGAGACTCGTGGAGTTTCTCAAGGGGAACGTCAGTCTCAACGCCTGACACCAAGGGGCTCCGTACCAACGGAGCCCCTTTTATCAATTATTTTATTTATCCATATGCTCACTAATTATCTTATAGTTGCTTCTGTCATTGCGGTTGCATCCCTCATTTGGTGGAATTGGCTCGACGATCACCCGGCGTTTCACACATGGGTAAAGAAGCTGCCTGTTATCGGACACCCGCTTGATTGCAGTTTCTGCTTCCCGATGTGGCTCACATTTTTTGCAATATTTTTTTTTCAACCACTTGCCATTCCCATTGCTCGTTTGTTACCGTGGGCCGGCGTTCCCGGCGTGATCGGCCGTTTCATCCTTGAATGGTTTTCCGAGGGAGCCGGCGTACTTTTTATCCGTCATTCGATCTTCGTAATTCGGGAAATAGGAGCAGTGTTTAATCATCAGCATAGGAAGAACCACGAGAACGACCATACGCCGTAGTGGGTACGGCGCTTCCGTCACGCGAGAGGAGAAGATAAAGAATTGGAAGAACGGCAACACTCACCGCTATACCATGCCGCTTTTTTATTGCTATAATAATCCCGTGGAGTAAGGGGTGCCTTGCACACCTCCGGACCTTGTAACCCGGTCCATCAAGGAACGCACCCATCCACGCCTTTGGGTTTTGGTTTCCCAAAGGTCGAATGCAGCAAATCAATCATCAAAAATCTAATGGATATAAACGAAGCGCATACCAAGCATCGCGAAGAGATGTGGGCTATGCAGAACTGGCGGAGTTGGGGCTCGTGGTTCAGCTGGGGTTCGCCCGTGGGCATGGGACTCTTCTTTGTGGAGATCGGCGCGTTCCTGTGGCTCCTGCACCTGGCGGGGCTTATTCGCTAGGGGCATTACGAACAGGCGGTGCAGTATTTTGAGGCAGTGTGGCTCCGTACTCCGCCTCAAAATACTGCACCGCCTGTTCGTATGGTATTATAGGGAATAAGGCGATGAAGCTCGCCATAACTGCCCGGGTCGCGAGGGGATGTGGCCGGACTGATAGCTTCTATCCAGCGCGATAGGAGTTTTTTATTTGTTCGTCCCGTTCGCCCGTCGCGCCAAACGGAAAAATCAATTGCCATGCAAACATTTTATGTCATGCTTTCTATAGGTCTCATCTTCGGCGCGCTCGGCGCGCTCGCGGCGTATCTTATTACGTACAAAGAATGGGAACATCATTATCCGACGCCGGAAATCCCGCGGCGCCTGGCACTTGAGACGGCCATTTTTGCATTCGCCCTTTTTGTGGGGATCGCGCTGCTCGTGGGGATTTTTATAAAGTAGGTTTTGATGGTCCCTGTCTTCATGAAGCGGGGATACCCCCCCACTGAAACCTTTGCCGTGCCCGTTTCGTACCATTTGGTGTCAGCAAAAGGTCGTTTATATAAACCAAATAAACGAATGATATGAAACGTAAGTTTTTGATAATCGGGCTTCCGATAATCGGCGGTCTTGCGCTCGCGGGGGTGAGCATCGCCTCGGCGGCCGGTATGTTCGGCGGCGGAATGGCGGCAGGCCCCATGATGGGTCCCGGCGGTTTTGCGGGCCTTGGCGGCGGCGTGAGCGCGGTCTCGCCCACGGACTGGGCAAGCAACCAGACGGCGCAGTTCAATGCCGAAGCGAGCGCGCTTAACCTTCCGGTGAGCACGATCGTGAGCGGCTGGGCAGCCGGTGAGAGCATGGAACAGATCGCAACGGCGAACGGCATTAGCCAAACGCAATACCAGACGGACATGAAGAACTATGCGCAATCAGAGGAAAGCGCGGATCTTCAGGCACTCGTCTCGGCGGGCACGATCACGCAGGCGCAGATGACGCAATATCAGCAGGCGCAAGCTACGGCGCAGGCCAACCTCCAAACCAAGATGCAGAATGCATCGGGCACGTGGAGCGGGGGACCTGGCGGACGCGGCTTCGGCAAGATGCGTACGAGTTCTTCAACTCCTACCGCAACGCCGACCCCGAGCTAATAGTTTTTATAAAGGACCTTTAACCTCCGGGTTGAAGGTCCTTTATACGGAGCGGCGGCGAGGCAATGGGTAGGCGCGGATATGCACATGCAAAAAACGGGAATATTTTTTAGAATAAGAATGAGGTAAAGATACTACTACCATGAAGATCACACATATCAAAATTTCAAAAATCGGAGCCGTCACGGGCACCGGCCTTTTGCTCGCGGGGTTGCTCGCGGCGGGGAGCGCGTATGCCATGACGCCAAGTTTTTCGCTTTCCAATGAGGGCAACGGCACAGTGGAAGTGAGTGTGTCGGGCGACCCGAACTACAACGTAATGTTCTATTACAACGTGGGCAGCTCGTCCGGCGGGAGCACCACGCTCGGCACCACGAATTCCAGCGGCTATTTTTCGGAGACGATCAGCCCGTCCTCCTATAACATCATTTCGGGGGACGAGGCGTACGTGATTGTGAATGGCCAACAGTCCTCAATGCAAGTGTGGCCCGCGCCGTCCGGCACGCCCACGCTCAGCGAAACAAGCGTCACGCTCGGCCTTGGCCAGACCGCCGAGCTCTATTCCACCGGCAGTTCGGCCGGAGTCTACATGGCAAGCAATTCCAATCCGTCCGTTGCGTCCATAGAAACAAGCGGGACGGAGATAACCATCACGGCCATTGAGACGGGCGGCACGACGGCGACCATCTGCTATTCGGGCACGGCATCCAGTTGCGCGGGGCTCAACATTACCGTGCAGACGGGGAGCGTGCTTTCTTTCAGCCAAAATAACTTTACGGTGGGCGTGGGCCAGGGCACGGCGGTGAGCGTTTCGGGAGGAAGCGGCGTCTACTCCGTTTCCAGCAATTCCAATCCGGGCGTGGCCTCCGCGGTCCAGAGCGGCAACACGATCACGGTGACGGGCGAAGAGGATGGCACGACGAACGTGAGCGTCTGCGACACGTCCGGCAATTGCGGCACGCTCTATATTACCGTGAGCGCCACGACCTCAAGCGGCTCGCTTTCGTTCAGCAATGCGAATCCGTCGGTCACGCTTGGCGAAACCGTGCCGGTGAGCATCTACGGCGGCTCGGGATATTACATTACGGGCAATTCCAATCCGAGCGTGGTATCGCCCTCCGTGAACGGGAGTTCGGTCAACGTGGAAGGGTTGGAGAACGGCCAATCAACGATTACGGTGTGTTCTTCATCCAACGGGTGCGGATATATTTATGTGACGGTCGGCGGGTCCACAACGACGAGCGGAAACGTGAACTTTGGCGTTACGAATCCTTCGCTCACGGTGGGCGAAAGTTATAGTGTTTCACTCTCGGGAAGCGGCAGTTATTACATTTCTTCCAACCCGAGCTCGGGCGTTGCCTCCGCGAGTGTGAGCGGGAGCACGCTTACACTCTACGGCGAAAGCATCGGTTCCGATTCCGTCGCCGTGTGCGCGTCCGGCGGGGGATGCAACACGATCTACGTGACGGTGGGTTCGCAGTCCACTGCGGGCACGGGGACCACGAGCGCCTCGGTGAGCGCGCTTTTGAGCTCGGTCCAGTCCATGCAAACGGAACTGGCGCAGATCGTCACGCAGATACAGTCCATGGAGACCACGCTTACGCAGCTTACTTCAAGCGCGGAGGCGAGCCTGGGAACGACGACGTCGGGCGGCACGACGACCACGGGCACGACGAGCGGCCTCTATGACTTTACGCAATTTTTGGGAGTGGGCTCTGAGAACGCGGATGTGACGGCGCTCCAACAGTACCTCACGAACAAAGGTTTTTACACGGGGCCGATCACGGGTTTTTATGGAACGGAGACCGAGGCCGCAGTGGAGCAATATCAATCGGCGCACGGGATAGACCCGGTGGGCTATGTGGGTCCCTCCACGCGCGCGGCGTTGAATATTGGGGAGTGAGTGGCCAATTACAAAGCAGGGTGATACATAAGGTTTAAAAAAAGCCCAGATTCATTCGTTCTTCATATTCATGAAGGCACTATTAATGCAGCTCAGCCATTTTGGGCTGCTTGAAAACCAAATCACGAAAGGAAAAGTGAATGAACCCAGTCCGCACCACGCTTGTTGCCGTGTTGTTCGCCTTGTCGCTTTTCGTCCCCAAAATCAGCCACGCACAAACATCCCCGCTCATATACGAAGAGAACTTCAGCAACAACTCGTTTGAGCAAGGGTGGGCCAATTGGTCTTGGTCAACCAATCTGAGCAACACCTCAAGTACGGCGTATCGCGGTGTCAATTGCCTCGCGGTCCAGTACAATGCTCAGTGGGCCGGTTTGTATTTCTACGACGGCAATGGTTTTAACACTACAGGGTACGACACGCTTGCGCTTGCCGTAAACGGTGGATCGTCAGGCGGTCAAACTCTCACCGTGCAGGTGAAAGATGCTGCCGGAAACGTCATTGGCTCCGCGAATGCCGGCGACTATCTTGCCGGGGGAGTAGTTCCCGCAAACAACTGGGTGACCGTGGATATTCCACTCGCGGCACTCAACGCCACGAACACCAACGTATACGGCGTCATTGTCATGAATGCGACGAATACGACCCTCACTACCATCTACGTTGATGACGTGAGGTTCGACAACGCGGGAATCGGATTTCCCGGCAACATCTACTCGGACGCGATTGCCCCAGGATGGCTCAATTATTCCTGGGTGCAGAGCCTCCAGATGTACGGCGCGGGAAGTGCGCGGCATGGCTACAAAGAAATCCGTGCATTTTTTGAGAACCAATGGGACGGTGTCTATTTCTACAATCCCAATGGCGTCCCGGTTTCCGGCTACAATTACCTCAATTTTTCTGTGGTGGGCGACCAGACGGGATACAATGACCTCGCGGGAACGCAAATCCAGCTCCGTGACGTGAACCAAAACGTGTTCGGCTCGGTACAACTCTCAAGCTACATTATCGGGTCCATCACCGCGGCCCAGTGGTACGATTTCTCCATACCACTTTCGGATTTTGGGGTTCAACAAACCGATACGCTTGGAGGAATCGTGTTCGAGCGATCGAGCACCTACACGACGAACGTCTGGTTTGACGACATAAACATCGCGGCGTACCGGCGGTATTCCGCGAGTGGAAACGAGCGGCGCAACGTAGTCCTTGAGGCGTTTTATGCCTTACATCCACAACATGACGGAGGGTGCGATACCTACATTAGTGGTGACTGTGTAGGTAGTTGGAATTACCTCAACGATGATGCAACATTCCCTGCGTCCGCGAGTGGCCAGAGCGACACCAGCTCGTACGGGACTCTAAAAGGTGACTACGACTGTAACTCGTCTGTCTGGGTAATTTCCACCTCGGACCCCTGTTACTACAGTCCAGATGACCACACATTCCCTGTTAACTTCTACAATTTCGCCGCCGATTATGGCTATGCACCTTGGGGTGGATCTAATGGGCCGATAGGACGAGGTGGGCAATGCACGTACTTTGCAAACCTCGTGCTTTGGCGGTCAGGACTCAAGAATTTCGTATTTCCCTACCTATCAGTAATGTGGGACAATACGGATTCAAACCTGCAAGATGCAGTTGAGGGTGACATCTTGCAATATTATGATTCATCTGGCCATACCACCAATCACGTTGCTATTGTGGTTCAGATCTATCGTACCGGTGATACGATTACTGCACTCGACACTATAGACGCTAATTACCTCACCGATAACAATACACAACCATCGGATCGCGAGATCATTGGTCGGCATGCGTTCTGTGTTGTTAGTAGCGGCTGCCCGTTCAACAATGTCCAAATGATCCAAAACGTTTACCGAATTTGGATGGGCACCCCCTATTACAACACTGCGTACGTTGCCGATTGACACACCAGGAGGAAGCTTCATCGCTTCCTCCGTTTTATTACTACCACCCTAATACCACGAGCGTAAGCCCATGAAAATTTACTTCGTACTACTTGAGGTTTGGCTTAAACTCTTCGCAAAATTTGCTATCATGTTTTGAAAGATCGGCATGTCGCTTGGGTTTGGGTAAGGATATAAGACGAACACATAAGCAATTCCATTTTGGAAAATAACGTATTCAAACATGTCACCATTTTTCATGGTTATTTCGGTCTCTATTGTTTGGTACCCGTCAAGCATTCCCCATTCGTTAGAAGGGGGCCGTCCAATGGTCCCGCTCGTATTGCCAATGTTAAGTGTTGCCCACGTTTGCGGCGATCCACTAAGGATTACGACGGATGCTTGGATTTGTTCGCCATATCCCCAAGGCTCAGCCTCAGAAGCAATGATGGGCAACCCTTCTGCTTTGGTAAGGATTATTTCATTGTATTCTACCCGATGCGAATACCATCCTGCGGGAGAGGGAATATCGGGCATGACAGGATCTTTTAATACAGAGAACGCAAAATCGAGTGGTGGATTGCCTCCACATTCTTCACCGTAATCTACAGATATGAGGGAACCCATAGTTATAACCTGCGAAGAAGAAACCGAGACTCCTTGGCTCGCATCATAATAAGTAGTACCGTTGTTTAAAACTATGCGTGCAGTTGCATTTAAATAGCGTTCATGCACCGTAACAATATTTCCGGAAATTTCCATAATCTCGCCACCATCGCCACCAGGGAATGTGGCGCAACCCGCTACGCCGTTTTGCGATACCGATCCTTTCTGCATGCCATTTACGCCTGGCTCCGGAAAATCAATAGCAAAGAGATCGTGATTCTCATCATTTACCACGAAAATAGTCTGCGTTGCTCCGACATCCGCCTTAAAGATCGCGGTGAACGTGGTGCTGGCATTCGGGCCAAGAGTTATACTATCGCCGACTGAGGAGGATGCATCAACAAAATTGTTGTTGCTATCAATTTCTTGAAGTGCGACCGGCGCGGACGTGTTTGCGCTGTTACCGAAATTGTTTGCCGAAATTTGGAGATTGATTATTGGATAACCAAACGTAGAGGTGCTGTATCTTGTAGCGCTCTTTACCGTAAAAAGCACATTCCCTTCTCCCCACGAACCCGGGGTATCGTCAGGATTTGGTGATGGTACCGCACTGGACGTTGAGGGTGGTGGATGCCCGTTTGTGGTTCGAAACCGCGTTACAAAAAGAACATATCCCGCAGCAAGGATAACTATTATGATGATAAGTGCGATCAGCCAGCGTCTAGTGTTCATTTATTGCACGAATATTAAGTTTAAGTGTCGCTTCATCATGATGAAAAAATGATGAAAACAAAAATTTTGCTAGCACCCCACGCCCGTGAGGCCGCCGCCAATAAGCTGGGAAACAATAAGCGGAAGTCCTTTTGCGATGAGCGCCACGATGACGGCGACGACCACATAGAGCAGGGTCGCGCCCGCGCGCTTCACCTTTTCCGGATCGCCGGCGGCAGTGAGATAGCGAAACGCGGCAACGAGCGTAAAAATGATGGAGAGCACGATGATAAACCAAAACACCCAGTTCAGGACGGTGCACACGAGCCCCGAATTGAGGAACTGATTGATGTTATTAAGTTGGCTCGGCGCCGTGATCGGCGGCTCCGGCACCGACTGTGCCTGTGCAAGAAGGATAGACATGGTGTGGGTAGTATATGCCTTTACGGGTGATGCAAACAAGTAATACGAAAAACCCGACGTTTTGGTTACGGCGGGCCTTCGCGTTACATCTTTTTAACTTGCGCAAGGTGCGTTCGGTGCGTTGTTGATCGGGCTACGGGCTAGTATGTTCCCGCGGAACCGGTGGCATCAGTGCCGCTCGTGGTGCCGCTGGTACCAGTGGCACCGGTACCCGTCGCGTTCACACCGGAACTGCCGTTATTTGCCGCACCGATCATTCCGTTCACCGCCGTGCGGGTGACAGGACCGAAGTATCCCACCGCGGGTGAGATGCTGTTCGCCTGCTGCCATTTTGCAAGTGCGGTCTCTGTGAGCCGGCCAAAGTAATTTGTTTCACTGCCCGGCGCGCCGGGGCCGCTTGTTGCGATGGCGAACCCGTTGTTGTTCAGGAATATTTGGAGCGCTTGCACGTCGGAACCAATACTACCTATCGTGAGGTCCCGCGTGAACACTCCCGTGAACGGCGCAGTGGTAGTGGTGCTTGTGCCGACACCCGTGCCCACGCTACTCGTCCCGGTAGGCGGGGTAGCAGTAGTGGCGCTCGGCATCGGCGTGAGCGTCTGTGCCTGCACTCCACCCGCGAACGCTAACAGCGCAATTCCCACAACCCCGGCGAATGTGGCGCTTGTAAGTCTTTTTTTCATGTGTGATGATGGTAAGCTTTTCAACTCGCGGCGCTTGCTCGACCACTGCAAGCGTCCATGCCTACCACCCTACTGCTTTTGAATGAAACAAAAGTGAATACTAATCATGTGCCCGTGGCATGCGGATATCGCACACGAATTTCCTGCCACATTCCCTTTTCATCCAAAGTGAAATATACTTGATGAAGAAAACATGACGCACGACTTCATATTTAGCATCATTATAGGCATTTGCTGGCTGGTGTTTATCGTTTACTGGTTTATTTCCTCATTGAAGGCCAAGAAGACCATAAGGAGATCACCACAGGGGATCTGGTTTCGCGTGATTCTCATCGTTGTTTTTATTTCATTTTTTCTTGTCCCGGCCGGTTTTCTGAACACCGAATCGCCTTTTCCCCTGAAAATTGTTGGGATCATCTTTGTCGTCCTTGGCATCTCACTCGCCATTTGGGCGCGGGTGCACCTGGGAAAAAATTGGGGCATGCCCATGTCGCTCAAGGAGAGCCCTGAGCTCGTAACCTCCGGGCCATACCGCACGATACGAAACCCGATCTATACCGGTGTTATCTTTGCCGTGCTTGGCTCCGCACTCGTGACCGGCTTCCAGTGGTTCATCATCTTCCTCGTGGTGCTTGTATATTTTATCTACAGCACAAAGCAAGAAGAAAAGATCATGGAGCGCGAGTTCGGCGAAAAGTACCTGGAATACAAAAAGCACACAAAAGCACTTATACCTTTTATTTGGTAGAAAACGGGCGGGCGCAAGGCAGGCATGTGGCATTCGCAAGGGACGCGGTTCGCGCGTACTCGCGCGACCGCTCTCTCTCGGCGTAGCCAACTTTCTTTTCTTAAAAACTTTCCGGGACGCCTCCGAGACGCCCTTGCGAATGCCACATGCCTGCCTTGCGCCCGCGAGCTTAAAGTTATTTTCTTAAAGTAACGCGCGGAGCGGCCTTTCAAAGCCATTCTCTCTCTTTCGGAAAAGGAAAAGTTATGGTAAAATGATAGTCCTATATGCCTCCTGGTCCCGGTTTCCGAGGATCCATGCGCTCCCTCACGCGCGACGCATCGGTGACACAGCAGAAACTCACTCCCGGCATCGTCCGGCGAATTTTTGGTTTTATAAAACCCTACAAAACGCCACTCATCATTTTCCTTGTGCTCGTCGTGATTGATGGCGCGATCGGCGTCGTGAATCCGCTGCTTTTTAAGGACATCATCGACAACGGCATCTTGGGACACGAGCCGAACATCATCATTCCGCTCGCGCTCATCGCGCTCGGCATATCGCTTTTTGACGCGGGCCTTTCGCTCGTGGAAAGTTATCTTTCCGCAAAGATCGGCCAGGCGCTCGTGTTTGACATGCGCACCAAGGTCTTCGACCACATTCAGAAGATGTCGCTCGCGTTCTTTACGCGCACGCAGACGGGCGCGCTCGTGAGCCGCCTCAACAACGACGTGACGGGCGCCCAGCAGGCCTTTACGGACGTGCTTTCGTCCGTCATCGGCAACGTGGTCTCGGTGGCCTTCGTGCTCGGTGTGATGTTCTACCTTTCCTGGCAGCTCACGCTCATTGCCATCATCCTTGTACCAGTGTTCGTTTTTCCCGCGCGTTATTTTGGAAGAAAGCTGCAGGCCATCACGCGGGAGAGCTATGATCTTACGGCCAAGATGAACAATCTCATGGTGGAACGGTTCAATGTGGCGGGTGCCTTGCTTGCAAAACTTTTTGGCCGGCCACAGGATGACGAAAAAGCATTTGAAGACAAGGCCGGCCGCGTGCGCGACATCGGCGTCACGCAATCGCTCTACACGCGCTTCTTCTTTATCGCGCTTACCATCGTGGCATCCGTGGGCACCGTGCTCGTCTTTGGCTGGGGAGGCATTCTCGCCGTCCGCGGCTTGATAGACGTGGGAACCCTGGTCGCGCTTTCGGTATATTTGAGCCGCCTCTACGGCCCGCTCACCGCGCTTTCCAACGTGAATGTGGACGTCATGACCGCGCTCGTATCATTCGACCGCGTGTTTGAAGTGCTTGACCTGCCGCCCATGGTCACGGAAAAATCGGGTGCAGTTGCCATTCCGCGGGGCCAGGCACGCGTGGAATTTGACCATGTGAACTTCCGGTATCCCACCCCCGCCGAGGTTTCGCTCGCGTCGCTTGAATCCGTGGCCACGCTTGCGCGCGTGTCGGAAAAGGAGGTGCTGACCGACGTGAGCTTTGCCGTGGAACCGGGCACCATGACGGCGCTCGTGGGGCACTCGGGCGCGGGGAAGACGACGATCGCCCAGTTGGCCGCCCGCCTCTACGACGCGCGGTCGGGCACGGTCCGCATTAATGGCACGGACGTCCGGGACGCCACGCTTGCATCGCTCTACGAAATAATCGGCGTCGTGACGCAGGACGCACACATGTTCCATGACACCATCCGCGCCAATCTCCTCTACGCAAAACCGGACGCCACCGAAACACAGATGAAGGCCGCGCTCGCGGCGGCGCAGATACTGTCTGCGGTACAATCGCTACCGCAAGGGTTGGACACGCTCGTGGGGGACCGCGGCTACCGTTTTTCCGGCGGCGAAAAACAGCGGCTCGCCATTGCGCGCCTTTTGTTGAAATCCCCCGACATCATCGTGTTGGATGAGGCCACTGCGCACCTGGATTCCGAATCGGAGCGCGCAATCCAGGAAGCGTTCAGCGTCGCCCTGCGCGGGCGCACGTCCATCGTGATCGCACACCGCTTGTCCACCATCCGCAACGCGGACCAGATTCTTGTTATTGAAAAGGGCCGCATCGCGGAGCGTGGCAAGCACGAAGAGCTTCTGAAAAAAGGAAAATTATATGCCGAACTTTACCGCACGCAGTTCGCGGCGGGGGACAAGGCGGCGAGCGTGAAAGCGTCGCTGGCCGGGAAAAATAAGAAATAAAAAAAAGAGCCTGTTGCAGGCGGGTACTGCAACAGGCTTGTTATAATCTGCCGGTTCGGCTTTCCCATATTCTCCGTACGTCATCCCAGTATGGCCCTTCTGGCTCTTCCGGTCCTTCCGGTCCTTCTGTCTGTTGGGGTCGCCGTTTTGGCTTCTTCTTCGGCAAAAAGATCACGATCTGGTTCGTGTGGAGCGCTTTTGCCATGGTCGCCACGCTTCTCACAAACTGAGTTGAGAAAAGGTGAAAACCATTTTCTGCAATGAGGGCGGCGGAGTGCGCCGCAATCTTCGGCCTGCCCCCTATGGCAGGGCCCGCGATCGGCAGTCCCGCATCCCGGTCCGGCAACCACCGGTAGACGATGCCTATCTGCGCGGAGCGGAGGGTTATGACCGCATTGAAATACTGTTCGGCAGCCGCTTCCGCCCTCGGGACCTCGCTCACAAAGGCGTGAGGGATGCTCATGTCGCTGAGCGCCCTCGTGAGCCGCTGTAATGCTGGTTCGTCCAGACCCAACTTTTCTCGCAGGTTTCCCAGAGGGACCTTGCGTTTTTCCACTGCAACCGAACCAGCTTCATTCTGATGTTCAGTTTTCAAGTGAGTGTCCTTTCCGTGGGATGTTCCTGCTGCCCATATTATAAATAGTACAAGGCGAACAAGTCAAATGTTCCGCCATGGCCGTATCAGGAGGGAAAATTCATCCGGACGAGCGCATGCGCGGGGTTGAGGAAGTAGAGGATATTGGTGGCTGCGTCGTAGAGCGGGGTCGTGGCCGCCGCGAGGTTGGCCACGGTCGTAAAGTTTGCGAGCGTAAGGTCATCCAGGTCCAAGAAGGCGACATGATTGGGATAATCCACAAAAAGATGGTCCGCGTCGCCGTACCAGGCGACCTGCGTCGCATCTGCCGCGTCCGGGAGATTGAAACGATGGTAGGTCTGCGTGCTCGTGAACGAAAAAATTTCCAGGCTCGCGCGCTCCAATGCGGCAATGAGCGATCCGTCGCTCGTCGCCGCAAAATAGGTCACGGTGTCCGCAAGTTTTTGGAATTGGCCGCTTCCCGTGTCGTAAAGATAGAGCGCGCCGTTGCTCTGGAGCACGCCCAGGAGTCCGGGCTTTACCCACGCGAGCTGTATGGTCCGTCCGGGGAGCCCGGACGTGCTCGTCGCGATCGTTTGCGCAAAACGGTCGTACACCACGACGGTGGAAGTGCCCGCGCCTCCCGTGGTGCCGCGCGTCCATGCGAGCGCGCCGGCCGAAGCCGCGAGGGGCACGCCGAGCGTCGTGCCCGCGGGCGCACGGTCGATCGCGGTGAAGGTGCCGGCGGCCGTGTCAAAAAGCGAGATGCGCGTATTCGTGCCCACGACGATCTCGTTCGCATCGCCGGGATTCACGACAATATTCGTCACACTCGCGGAACTCACGCCGTTCGCGGCAAAGATGGCGGAAAGGGCGGTCGAACTCCCGTTATTAAAATAATAGAGCGAATACGTATCTGCGGCGTTCTTCACGACCGCCTCCGTGATGTCCGCACTTTCCGCAACGACCGTACCGTACCCGATCGTCTTGCCCTGCCATACTATCGCGCCCGTAGGAGTTTCCATAATCGGTTCGCCGCCGGCCAGCCAAAAATTCTGTGCGGTCGGCGCGGTGCCGGAAGGGGCGACGCCCGCGACGGGGTTCGCCGCCTGTGGCACGAGCACGGCATACTTCAGTTCCGTGACGAACGAGGGGAGCACGCTCACGTTCTCGTGCCAGGCATCGTAACCCTGTGCGGAAAGCGCGAGCGAATACGTGCGCGGGAAAAGATCGGAAATGAGCGTGCCGCCGCCAAAGATACCGGAAAATATTCCCGACTGGTTCGGGACCGGTTTGCCGTTCAGGGTTATCGCGGCGCTATCGGGGTACGCGCGCACAAAAATTGCCCCCACTTTTTCCGGTTTCCAGGGCCACGAAAA
>DATAXS010000004.1:0-65001 GCA_036266715.1 Minisyncoccota bacterium | reverse complement strand
CTATTACCTGGATTACCTGTGTGATGGCGCCCGCGGCAATGATGCACACGCCGATTGCGGCCACAATAAAGAGCGGCTGGTAGCCAGTGGAAGCATCATAGTGGTCAAGCCGGCGCGTGGCGCCCATAAAGCCCAGAATGTAGAGCGGCGTGAATGACGTAAAGAATCCCACAAGCCAGAGCCAGAACGCGCGCTTCCCCCATTTTTCGTTCAGTTTGAATCCAAGAATTTTGGGCGCCCAATACGCGATGCCGGCAAAGATGCCAAAGAGCGCCGCGCCCACGATCATGGTGTGGAAGTGCGCTACAAGGAACAGCGTGTTGTGCAGCATGTAGTCCGCCGCAGGTGAGGCAAGTAACACGCCTGCCATACCGCCGAACGTGAACAACGCCACGAAGCCAAGGAAATAATACATGGGCGTGAGGAACCGGATGCGCCCGCGCCACATGGTGAATATCCAGTTAAACAACTGGACGCCCGCGGGTATCGCGATGAGCATGGTGGAAATGCCAAAGAACGCGTTTACGTCCGCGCCGGCACCCATCGTGAAAAAGTGGTGGAGCCACACGAGGCACGACAAGAACGTAATGCCGAACAACGCGCACACCGCCGAGATATATCCAAAGAGCGGTTTTTGCGAGAACGTGGAAACAATCTCGGAATAAATGCCGAACGCGGGAATGACGAGAATATAGACCTCCGGATGGCCCCACATCCATATGAGATTTACATACATCATTGGATTGCCGCCGAAGCTTGAACTAAAGAAGTGCATACCAAAGAACCGGTCCAGCCACAGGAGCGCGGTCGTCACGGTGAGTATGGGGAACGCGGAGACGATGAGCACCGAGCTGCAGAGCGACGCCCACACGAACATCGGCATCTTCATGAGCGTCATGCCAGGTGCGCGCATCTTGATGATGGTGACGAGGAAGTTCAGACCGCCAAGCAAGCTGCCGAGCCCGGATATCTGCAAGCTCCACACCCAGTAATCCACGCCGGTGCCCGGACTGTACGCGAGCTCCGAGAGCGGCGGGAGCGAAAGCCAACCGGAGGCCGCAAATTCTCCGCCGACCGCAAAAAAGGTATTTATAAGGATCGCGCCCGCGAGATACAGCCAGAATCCCAGCGAGTTGAGGAACGGGAACGCAAGGTCACGCGCACCGATCTCAAGCGGCACAATGAGGTTCATAAGGCCGAAGAGGAATCCCATGGTAACAAAGAAAACCATAATATCCCCGTGCGCCGTGAATATCTGTTGGAAGTGGCTTGCGTCAAGATAGCCAAACGATTTGCCGACAGAAAGCGACTGTTGCGCCCAGATCATGATGGCGTCCAGCCCGCCGCGGAAGAACATCACGGCCGCAACCAGAATATACATGACGCCGATCTTTTTAGGATCGGTGGACGTGAGCCATTCCTTCCAGAGCCATTTCCAGCGGTGCGTGTAGGTGAGAATTGCGGCAATGGCCACGCCGATGGCAATAATGCTTGCCGTGCCGCCGATCGTGTACCACACGTGCGGGAGCGCGTCCCAGGTAAGATTACCGAAAATAAAGTTTGTGAGGGTCATATGGTTTACATTTGCATGCCCGGCATCATTTGCATCCCGGGCATGTCAGGCACGCTTGATGTTGCCTGCGAAGGACTGCCATCGGCCGGCGACGCGGGCAGGGTTGAGGAAGGCAACATGAACTTCACCATAATAGTATCAAACATATCCCCCGCGACCGAAGAATAATATGCGGGCGGATTATATGTGGACGGCTCCGCGAGCGCGTTGTAGGCGTTTGCATCAAGCGTGCTGGACGATTGCTGCACCTGCGCCACCCAACTATTAAAATCGTTTTGCGAAACGGATTGTGCGGTGAACGTCATCCCCGCGTAGCCCGCGCCGTTTATTTCCGTGTCCTTACCCACGTAGTCGCCGGTGGAAGACGCGATCAAGCTCAGCTGCGTTTCCATTGCGGCCATGGCGTAGATCTGGCTCCCGAGCTGGGGTATCCAGAACGTGCTCATGGGCGCATCCGCCGTGAGTTCAAAATGCACCGGCGTGTTCTCCGGGAATTCAATAAAGTTCACGGTGGCGATGTTCTGCTCTGGGTAAATAAAGAGCCATTTCCACGTGAGCGCCACGACCTGGATCGTGAGCGGCTGGGCACCGGGCGCGACCGCACTCGCGGGAATCGGCTGGTACGGGTCCACCGCATGGGCACTATTCCAGTTGAGCACCGCAAGCACGGCCACGAGCGCCGCGGGAACGCACCAGAGAACGATCTGCTTCCACGCGCTCCGCGCACGCACCGGATTGTATTTTGCGTTCGGATTCCCCGCACGGTATTTCCAAGCAAAGGTAAAGAGAAGCACGAACATCGGCACGACCACAATGAGCATCAAGAGCACCATTATCTTTATGATGCTGCTCTCTTGCGCGGCGATCGCGCCTTCCGGGGCAAAAAGCGCAACCGTGCTGCCGCCGATAAGAAATTTGAAAAGGAACACCCCGGCAGTGATAGCGAGGATGGCGATCAATATTCTGTACTGCACCTTCATTACCTCTCATCATCCCACCAGGAAGGGCTATAATCAAGGTGCAAAGCTATGCTATATTCATTCTTATGGAGGGAAAACCCGCAGCCGGAGCAACGCCGGAAGAGGCAGCCGCAAAAACGCAGCGCTCCATCAAACGCATGCGTATTGCGATATGGATCCTTGCCGGCATTGCGCTCGTGCTCGGCATCTATATTTACGTGAGCCAGCTTCCACCGCCCTTCGGCAAATACGACGCGTTCGCAAAGTGCATCTCTCACACGTCAACCACGTTCTACGGCGCCTGGTGGTGTCCGCACTGCCATGAGCAAAAAAATGAGTTTGGCGACGCGGCGCAATACCTCCCCTACGTGGAATGCGCGAACCCGGACGAATCGGAAACGCAGCAGTGCAAAGACGACGGCGTGGTAGAATATCCTACGTGGGTCTATCCCGACGGCTCCACGTCCACGGGCGTGGCCTCGCTCGAATTGCTTTCCGAAAAGACCAGTTGCGCACTGCCCACGAGCACATCTTCATGACCCCCTTTGTCACCAACATTACAAATCTCCTTTCCCTCGGCACGATTGCCGCGGAAATTTTTGGCATTTTTCTTATTCTTCTTCTCGCCACCCCGCTCGGAGAACGCGGCTGGGGAAAGCGCACGCGCGACTTTCTTGGCGAGTACGCCCTCACGCTTGCATTCCTCATGACGCTCGCGGCCGCGGGCAGCAGCTTGTTTTATTCCGATGTTGCGGGGTTTGCACCATGCCTCCTCTGCTGGTGGCAGCGGATATTCCTGTATCCGCAATTGATCCTGCTCCTCATTGCCGTCATAAAGCGCGACGATGCGGTGAGGAAATACTGTCTTGCGCTCTCGGGCATCGGCGTGCTCATTTCCATTTACCACACCTATTTGCAATTCGGTGGCAACGACCTTGTTCCCTGCTCGGCTACGGGCGTCTCGTGCAACCACGTGTACTTCGTCACCTACGGCTATATCACCATCCCCACGATGGCACTCACCGCGTTTGCCGTCATCTTCCTGCTCATGCTCATTCCGCGTCCGTCAGAGGACTGATCGTGGCGTTACGCGCTCGTATTCGCTTTTAAAAACTTCTTGAGCTCTTGCCATGCCTTTGCGGCGGCATCCGCATTGTACATGCGCTCGTTTTTTTCGTTAAAGAACGCGTGCCCCACGCCCGGGTAGACGATGCTCCGGAAATTCTTGTTGGCCTTTTTCATTTCCTCCGTGAGCGCAGGCAACCCTTCCATGAGCCGCTCGTCTTTGTCGCCGTAAAATGCGAGCACGGGGCATTTTATTTTAGGAATATCTTCCTGCTTTGGCGGAGTTCCATAGAACGGCGTCGCAAACTTGAGCGCGGGTTCGGCTGCCGCGAGCGCAAAGCTGTAGGTGCCGCCAAAGCAAAATCCGACGATGCCCACCGTGCCATCCGAGTTCGTATGGTTCTTTAAAAAGTCGTAACAGGCTTTGAGCTTCTTTACGGTCCGTGCGCCGAACCCGGGCGTGGAAACGGGCGCGAGCGCCGCGCGCATCTTCTTTTGCGCCTCGTCCCGCGTGGCGGGATCCGCGAGCTCGCGGTGGATGGAAGCGTCCACAAAATCCGTCATCTCTCCCTTCATAAGGTCCGGCGCAAGCGCGAGATATCCTTCCGCCGCCAAACGGTCCGCCACGCCGCGTGTCTGGTCGTTCAAACCCCATATTTCATGGACCACAATTACCGCCGGTGCCTTGGTACGCGAAGGGTACGCAATATACGCCTCGAGGGGCGCACCGCTCACCTTAATGACCACGTGTTCGTTATTCGTATTAAGCCTCGGCTTGAGGACGACATTCGTCATAACAGTTGTAGAAATTACAGAAACAAAAAACGCTTCCGGACTTCCGGCCACCGGCGGCTGCAATGCCCATCATATATCTGCGTTCATGAAAACTCAATGAAAACGACCTCCGAGCGCGTACCGATGCGCAAGGGCGGCCCCCAGCTACCCACGCCGCTTGAGGTAAAGACCTGCATGTCGCCCAGGCGTTTAAGGCCGTAATCAAAGCCTTTATACATGGCGCGCGTGATATAATTGAGCGGGAATATCTGCCCTTTGTGCGTGTGACCGGAAATTTCGAGGGCAACTCCCGCATCACGCGCGACCTCAAGGTGGTCCGGCTCGTGGCGAAGCAGAATGGCGGGCTTTCCCGCGGGAAGGTTCATTGCTGCCATTACCTTTTTATAATCTTCTTTCTTGTGCGTTGTGGCAAAATCAACGCCCGCAACCACAAGACCGTCCAATTCTACTTTTTCGTTGTGCAGTATCTTCATCCCGAGTCCGCGCACAGTCTCAAGGGCCTGCCCGACATTCGGAAGATAAAATTCGTGGTTGCCGGTAATGTAGTAGACCCCGCGCGGCGCCTTGAGCGCGCGGAACGGCTCGGCGACCTTCGCCACATCGCACGCCGGCCCGTCATAAAGGTCGCCGCCCACAAAGATCACTTCCGGCTGCAATACATTTATTTTGCGCGTCACTTTTTCCGCAAAACCTTCTTTATAAATATTGCCGAGGTGGATGTCGCTCACAAACACGGCTTTCTTCCCCTTCCACGCATTGGGCAGGCCGGGCAACGTGATTTTTATCCGCGTGACCTGCGCGCGCCAGGCCCCCCAGGTGCCATAGAGATGGATAAGAAAAAATATCCCAAAAGAAATGCCGCCAATAAGCGCCGGGGCTACGTAAATATTCTGCGCATAGAGGATGGTTGCGGTGAAATAAAATACAACGCCGCCGATAAAAAGAAAATGCGCGAGGCCGAACCAGTAGGCGGCTGCCGTATAGAACCAATCGGCTATTCGCGAAGAATGCCGTCTCGTAAGTATCGTCGCCGCGACGAACGTGAATGCAAGGACAATAAAGACGACCTCGAGCGCGGTGCTCCCGATGCCGAACGCCGCCACAAGCGAAACGTAGAGCGCAAAATGCACGAGGAGCAAAAGCACTTCGAATACGACGAGGATGGCAATGAAAAGAGGAATTGGCATTTTATTTGAAGAAATTTATAATTTCCTGTTTTTATCATTCCGCAATAACATGGTGCTCATGAGAGATGGCCTCCTTGGGCAGCCGGATTAGGAATGCGGCAAAGGAACCGATAATGATGACGAGCGCCGCGACCCAGAACACCTCCGCATAGCCCGCGACTTGCGCCTTCAATTCTATAAGGCCGACGAACTCCTGTATGGCCTGCGGGCTCGTGGAGCGGAGTACGCTCTGCTGGGCAATTTGGAGGACATTCCCATTAACGGAATTATCCAAAATAGTGCTGAAGATGGCAACCCCGAAGGCGCCCGAAATATTCCTTACGAGCGCAAGAACGGCCGACGCCTCGCCTATCTCGTCCTGTGGCACGACGACGGCCACAAGGTTGGTACGCTGGGCCATGCCAAAGCCAAGGCCGAACGCCATAATGCACATGGGGATAATAATATCGAGCGCGGTGGAACGCGGATCAATGGAGCCAAGGAGCAGCATGCCAATGCCGGCCACAAATGTGCTCGCAAAGATCACGTAACTGGGCTTTACCTTGCCGATGAGCCGGCCGCCGATGGGCGCCGCGGCCATCAGCGCGATCGCAAGAGGGATAAAGAGGTACCCGGTCTGCGTGGCATTGTAACCGAGGAACGTCTCCGCAAAAATCGGGATAAGGAATATCGCGCCGATGAGCGCCATGAAGACGATGAAGTTGTTCAAGAGCGTGTTCACAAAGGTGCCTATCTTAAAGAACTTAAAGTCCACGATGGGTTCCTCTTGCCGCACTTCCACGAGGTAGAACAGCATCGCAAAGGCGAATGTGCCGGCGTAGCAAAGGATGCTCGCGATCGAGCTCCACCCCCACGTCTGGCCCTGGTCCAACACGAGCGTGAGCGTAAAAAGTGCGGCGCCTAAACTCGTTGAGCCCCACCAATCAAACTTCGCTGACCGCCGGGCACCCACGGACTCGCTGATAATGGTAAACGCGAGGATAAGGCCGATAATGCCGAGCGGAATATTCACAAAGAACACGGCCCGCCAGCTAAAGTTGTCTATTAAAGGTCCTCCAATAAGCGGCCCGAAGACGGACGCCACGGCGAAGGCGCCGGACCAGATGCCGAGCGCTTGCGCCCGCTCTCTGCCGTCCGTAAAGGTGACTGCGAGAATGGCCATGGCGGTCGGGTAGTCGGCCGAGACCGCAAATCCCTGGATGATGCGGAATACGATCATGGACGTGAGGTTCCACGCAAGCGCGCAAAGACCGGAAGCAATGATGAAACCTATGAAACCGATAAGGTAAATGCGTTTTCGTCCTGCCGTATCCCCAAGCTTGCCCCACACGGGCACAAAGACCGCGTTCGCCAAAATATACGCCGTGGAAATCCACGCCGCGCCCGTAATGGTGATGCCGAAATCACTGATGATCTTGGGCAACGCCAAGTTGACCACCGTCTGGTCAAGCCGGCCGAGAAAGGTGCCAAAAATGACCGTGGCGAGCACCCACCAGCGCCATTTGTCGCTTTTCTGGATGTCGGCGGCTGTGGGCATGGTTATTGCTTATAGACCCAGATGCGCGCGGACATCCCATTTTTTAATTGCGGATATTGCGTGGAATCAAACCGCACATACACGGCAAACTGGTTCGTAGGCCTCTGGTCGGAAATGTTGAATACCACATCGCTTTGTTCGGAGGTCGGGCTCACCTCGTCCACCACGCCCTTGAACTGTTCCCCGCCAAATGCGTCCACGGTAAAGGTCGCCGGGTCGCCCACTTGCACGTCCGCAAGACCCTTGTTCTCGTCCAAATTCCCCACCACGCGCAACTGCGTGGGATCTATCATGGTCGCCACCGTCGCCTGCCCGGTAAGCGTGTTCTCGTATTCGCCGATATTCTGGTCCACGGACACAATGATGCCGTTCGTCTGCGCCGTCACGATCTCGTTCCCCACGCGCGCCACGGGCTCGCCCGTCGTCACCGTATCACCCACCTGCACGAATACCTGCTGGAGCGTCCCTGCGTCGTTCGGCGAAAGGTTGATGAGCGGCGCTTGGATCTGGGAAAGATCGATATATATAGTCTTGGATGAGGCGTAAAAATACGCCCCGCCGCCAATGCCCACAATGATGACTACCGCAACCACTATCCAAATGATCATTTTCCGCCTGCGCGGGTCCATTTTCGGTTTAGGCGGTTGCTTTGCGTCCTCTTCTATGAGCGCCGGCTTGTGGTGTTCGTTTTGATTTTGGTGTTCAGCCATGGTGATAGTTGTTAAGAATTTCTAGAATGTTGCGATCTGGTCCCCGACCTTGAGGCCCGATGTTATTTCCGTCATCCCGTTTCCCGAAACGCCGACGCCCACCGGCACCTCGCTCGTACCGCTTCCGCTCACGAGCAACACGTAAGATTCATTGTTGTTCGTAAGGATGAGGTTTGAGGGCACCTCAAGCACATTGTCGTGCTCCGCCGTCACGATGTTCACCTGGCCCGTCATGCCATCTTTGAAGTCGCTTGAGGGACTCGTGAAGTGAAGCGTCACTTCGTAGGCCGGCGTCCCGTTCACGCTCGTTTCTGCGGTATCCACCGTGGTTACGGTCGCAGGGAACGTGGTGCCCGTGCCATATGCGTCGAGCGTCACGCTCGCACTATCCGCCGCCTGTACGTCCGCCACATCGGACTCCGCGACATAGCCGGTTATTTTGAGACCTGAGCTGTTGGTAAGCGTGAGCATGGGCGCTCCGGGGGAAACAACAAGTCCCACGGTGGCAGTAAGCCCGTTCACCATGCCGGAAAAGGGTGCGATAAGCTGGGCATTCTGCAAAGCCACTTGTGCGTTCGTAAGCGCCGCTTGGGCCTGGAGCACCGCTGCCTGCTGCGCCTCAATGGCCTGCGGCGTGGAACCCGCCTGTGCGAGCATCAATGTATTTTGCGCCGCAGTCGCAGCGTTCTCGGCGGCGACGAGCGCCGTCACGGCACCATTCACTTCCGTGCGTGCGGTGACCACGTTTGCCTTGTATCCCGCAAGTGTCGTCGGAGAGATCCCGCCGGGAACCGCACTGTTCACGGCGAGCGCCACCGAATCAAGATACGATTGCGTTTGCGAGAGCACGGTATCCGCGGTCCCGGAGAGGGTTGCGGGATCCACGCTCGCGCTCGTCGTGGCACTCGCCCCACCTGCGGTGCCGCTCGTGCTTGCGTTCGCACCGATGAGCGCCATATACCAATTATTAAGCGCCGCCCCCATCGTCACGCGGCTTGCCACGATATTGATGACGAGCTGCGAATTGCTCGTCGGTACGTTGAATACCGGATTATTCCCGGAAGGGCTCGTAAACATGTTGTCCGCCTGGTTCCGCACAGCATCGTCGGCCGCAGAATAGGCGCTTTCCACCGCCGCACCAAGCGCGGTCTCCGCAGTCGTGACCGCACTCTCGTCCACCTGCAACTGTTGCGGCCTTGTGCCGGTTTGGAGCTCATCCAATTGCGCTTGCGCCGCCGCGAGCGCCGCTTGCGCCTGGTCCACGCCGGCCTGGAGTGATGACGTGTCAAGCGAAGCAAGAACGGCCCCTTGCGCCACCGTTTCGCCCTCGCTTACGGGCACCGAGGTGATCTGGCCCCCGGTCTTGAACGAAAGCATGGCGCTATTTTCCGCCGCCACGGTTATAGGAAATTCCACCGATGCGACCACGTTGCCCTGGGCAACGGTATAGGAAGTAAATGCGGGCGCCTCATTTGAGTGTACATACCAATATGCCCCGCCGCCCACCGCAATGATCACGACCACGCCTGCGACCAGCCATTTTGCACCCAATCCTGCGATCCTTTTCATGATAGAGATAGGTATATTATTTTTCTTTGACGACTTTTTTGAGAAGCGCGATAAATTGCGCCCTTTCCGCGGGCGTGAGGTTCCCGAAGAGCTTTGCGAGCGCGCGGGTCATGACACGCGTGCCGCGCTCCAGCAGCGCATTACCCTTGAGAGTAACATAAAGGCGCACGGCGCGGCGGTCCCGCTTGTCCGCCACGCGCGCGATAAGCTTTTCTTCCACGAGACCGTCAATGAGCAGGGTCGCCGCGGGCGGCGTGACCATAAAATGGCTCGCCACGTCCCGCATGGACGGCTTTTCCGTTTCTTTTATGTAGCGGAGCGCCTGGAACCCGATGAACGAGCATGATGCCTGCCGCGCAAGCTTTTGGAAATCCTCTTTTATGTGCCGTCCCATCACGAAGACAAGTGACACAAGCTGTCCCGTTTCTTGCTTTGAAAATTCTTTTTTCATAAACTGAATAATTAGGTTACTTAACTATTATACCGCCGGGCGCCCCGTGCGCAAGTGCATAGGGCGCAACGCAAAAAAACAGCCCGGGCGGCCCGGACTGCTTTTAAAAAAGTTCGCCTAGGGCTTCTATTTTTGCGTTATTGCCCGCTGGTATTGGCACTTGCACCCGTGCCCGAGCCCGAGCCCGTTCCGCCCCCGCCTCCCGCACCGCCGCCAAAACCACCCGTGCTGCTCGCTGTGCGGACCTGGATGGACTGTGCGGTCAAGCTGCCGTCAGAATTCGTGGTACCCACGATCATGACCGATGTGCCCGGCGTAAGCGCGCTTACAGGCGCGGGCTCCGGCTTTATGACCGACGTGGAACTTGAATAGAATACCACCTGCGAGTTGCCGTTTGTAAGCTGGACCGTCATGCTGTCCCCGCTCATGGAGAGGACCTGGCCCGTCACGAGCCCGCCTCCCGCACCCGCGGCGGCACCGCCACGCGCGAACGTCCTTGTTCCCGATGCTCCCGCAAACGATCCCCCGCCCGGGAACCCGGTAGCGGCCGGCGCCATCGACTTGCCCCAGAAGAAACCTCCCGCGAGCGCGACGACCGCCACGATGACCCAGATGATGTGCACTTTGTATTTTTTCATAATTGTTAATATTTTATTTTAGTTCGACCGTTTTTGGATGGAACGCTCCGGTGCTTTTCCGGCAGAGTTCAGAGCCACACTGCCGGAAAAGCACCGGAGCGTTCCATCCATAGTCGTCACTTCAAAATAAATTTTAAAAGAATTATTCATATCTCAATGCTTCTATTGGTGAAAGGCTCGCAGCGCGGCGGGCGGGATAATAGCCGAACACGATCCCGATGCCCGCGGACACGCAGAACGCAAGAATAATGGAACTGAGCGACACGCTCGTTGCCGTTCCCGTGAGCGTGGATATGAGCAATGCCGCGAGCCACCCGAGCACGATCCCAATTATCCCACCGCCAAACGTGAGCGTGACGGCCTCGGCAAGAAACTGCATCGTGATGTCGTTCTTTTTTGCACCGATGGCTTTGCGCAAACCGATTTCACGCGTACGCTCGGTGACCGTCGTAAGCATCATGTTCATAATGCCGATGCCGCCCACGACGAGCGAGATGCCTGCAATTGCGGCAAGCAGCGTGGTGAAGGTACCCGTGACGCTTGAGGCGGCGGAGACAATATCCTGCTGGTTCAATACCGTAAAGTCCGCCTGCGTGGGATCGGAAATATTGTGCCGTTGGAGCAAGAGCGACGTGATGTCGTTCTGGACCGTCGTCATGTCGTTCTGGCTCGATGCCTCCACGTCCACCTCCGTCACATACGCAGTACTGCCGATCAAGTAGTGCTGGGCGGTCGTGAGTGGCACGTAGATCATGTCGTCCTGATTGTTAAAACCGCTACCGCCTTTTGAGACCGTGACGCCAACCACCGTAAACACATTTCCTTTAATAAGGATATTCTGCCCTATCGCCATGTCGGGCGTTGCGCTTGCGTTCGCGCTCGGCGCAAAAAGCGTTTGGAGCACGGTGGGACCGATCACGGCCACGAGATTCGATTCGGTGTTGTCGGTATCGGTCACAAAGCTTCCATCGGCGACCTGCACGTTTCGCACCGTGGGATATGCGGAGGTCGTCCCCATCACGCTCACGTTGGTGTTCTGTCCTTTATAGACCACCTGGTAGCGGCCGCTTACCTCGGGCGCCACGGCGGTGACGTCGGGAAGCTGGGAGATGGCGGTTGCGTCGTCTGCCGTGAGGGTCTCCGCGCTCCCCAACCCGGTGCTCACCGTGGTACCGATCGTCTTCTGTGCGCCCGGCGTGACCATAATCAAATTCGCACCGAGCGACTGGATGCTGGATTGAATGGAGCTTTGCGCGCCCTGCCCCACTGCCTGGAGCGCGATCACGGACGCAATGCCTATCACGATGCCAAGCATCGTTAAACCCGACCGCACTTTGTTCACGGTCACCGCACTGTATGTTTCTTCAAAAAGATCTTCGGTTTTCATAATAAAATTTCTGTGCTACTCTTCCGCCGCGGCGTGCGACCCCGCCCGCACTGCGTGCGAGGCGTGCTCCTCGCCGGCCTGCACGTCTATGTCTTTTTCGTTCCGCGCAATACGCTTTTTGTGGTTTACCTGGTCGCTCATAATATCACCGTCGCGAATGTGGATAATGCGGTCCGCGTGCTCGGCTACATACGGCTCGTGCGTAATAAGCACTACCGTCTTCCCGTGCTGCATGTTGAGCGCCTGGAACGTGTGGAGCACGATCTCGCCGGTTTTGGAGTCAAGGTTGCCGGTCGGCTCGTCCGCAAGGATGAGCGCCGGGTCGTTCACGAGCGAACGCGCAATGGCCACCCGCTGCATCATGCCGCCTGAAAGCTGGTTGGAGTGGTGCTCCCAGAATTTTTGCGGGAACGCGGAATCATTGAGCGCCTTTTTTGCGATCGTGAGGCGCTTTTCCTTTTCTATGCCGGCGTAGACGAGCGGCAGGGAAACGTTCCTCAGTACGGACGCGCGCGGCAAAAGATTGAACGACTGGAACACAAAGCCGATCTTCTCGCGGCGGATATCCGCGAGCTCCTCGTCCGTGAGCTTGGCAATATTTTTCCCGTCAAGGAAATATTCACCCGAGGTCGGCGTATCAAGCGCGCCAATAATGTGCATGAGTGTGGATTTGCCCGAACCGGACGGTCCCATGATCGCCACAAACTCCCCTTCTTTGACGGAGAACGTAATGCCTTTCAGCACGACGGTATCAATCCCGCCCGTGTGATAGGTCTTTTTGATATCCTTGCACTCAATGATATTTTTTGTGGCATGGTCTTCGTGATGCATTGGAGTATTATTTCGGCGAAATGTTTACCCGCCGCGCGCGCCGCCGCCCACGAAAGTGCCTCCGCCGCCGCCGCCTCCCCCGCCGAACGTCGCACCCGCTCCGCCGCCCAACGCGCGCAGGGCACTCGTGCCGCCCGTCGCGGCGGGCGCGGTACTCGCGGAGGTCGTGAGCGTCTGTGTAATTATCTGGTCGCCCGCGTTCACGCCCGAGGTGATCTCGGTCATGGTGTTGTTGGAAAGGCCAGTCGTCACGGGAACCCGCGTCGGCGCTTCTGAAAGTACGACGCCGCCCGTAGCGCTCGCGGCGAGCACGTCGGCCGAGACCGGTGTCGCAGGCTCAAGCACGTAGCTTGCGCCGCCAACGGTCGTCACCGCCGAGTTCGGCACCGCGATCACATTCTGGTCCGCTTGCGTCACAATCGCTGCCGTCACGGTCATGCCCGGCTTCACAAGATTACTGGACGAAGTGTTCGCCGGCTGGCTGAAACCGATCTCTACGGTGTAATTCACCACACCCTGGCTCACCGTGCCCACCGGGTCCACTTCCGTCACGGTACCTGCAAGCGACACGTCGGGCAGGGCGTCGAACGTGAGCGTTGCCTGGTTGCCCACCTGCACCTTCGCGGCGTCCACTTCGTTCAGCGTGACATCCGCCTCGTTCCCCGTCCCCACAATACTCACCGCAGGAGAGGCCACGGTTTCCCCTACTACCGCGTCTACTGCAGAAATTTCTCCCGCAATCGGCGCGCGGATGGTCGTATACGCAAGGTTGTTCTCCGCGGTCTGAAGATTATTCTGCGCGCTCTGGATGCTGATCTGCTGGGAAAGGAGGTCGGTCTGAGTAGGACCCCCGACGAGCTCCGCGAGCGTCTCGCTTGCTTCCTCAAGCGACGTCCCGTCGTTCGCGTAGCCGTTCTTGTCGTTCAAGAGGCCCGTGATCACGCCCTGTATGCTTGTCACTTCACTGTCCGCCGTATTGGTGTAGTTCCCAAAATTCGTCTGGAAGGTGTTGGTGACGGAGGGAAGCGCCTGGAGCCCGGCATCCTTCGGATAGTTATTGATGACGTAATTGATGAGGTCATTCGCGTCCTTCGTTGCGTTACTGACGAGCTCCACCGTGTTGTAGGTTTCGGAAAAAAGGGCGTCCAGTGTGGCAGGAGCAGCCGTGCGATCCGTGGCGTGGTAGTCCACGAGGTTCTGCTGATACGCCGTGAGGGCCGCGTTGTAGTCCGCAATGAGCGCGTTGCTGTAGGGCAGCGTGCTCGGCTGGAGATAATTGGGCATAAGACTTACGTATGCATCCGGATCCGCCTGCACCTTACTGATGTCGTTCCCCTGCACAAAATCCTGGAGTCCGGTCATAACCGCCTGCAGGCTCACAAATGCGGAGGATATTGTATCAAATCCGCTCTGGTAATCGCTCGTGAGCGTGGCGGACGCCGTGACGAGCGCCTGCCCGTCCCGCGTCACCGAATCCTGGTCCCCAAGAAGGGTCGTGGTAGAGATCTGGGTAAGCTGGTCAAGGTTCAGCTGCGCCTGCTGGAAGGAAAGTTGGGCCTGGTTGAGCGCTTGTTCTTCATTTGTGTCGTCCAACTGAACGAGCGGCTCACCCTCCGTCACCTGGTCGCCCACCTGCACGTAGATCTTGGTCACGTTTTCCGAAACCTGCGGCTTCACGTCGATTGACGTAACGGGGTTTATCTGGCCGCTTGCCGTAACGGACGCGACAACCGTCCCCTGCGTGGCGTCTTGGATCACATATTTAGTGACCGCCGTGGCGCCGTGCGACCCGTTGTACCAATAGTATCCGCCGCCCACCACCACAACGACCACTACCAAACTGATGACTTTATGCGCCTTCACGAATGTACCGAACCTTTTTAACATGCTTTTTATACGACCAATTAGTTTTTATGGTTGCCCCTGACCGGGAGGCACGATGATCTGTACGGGAACCGGCATGGCGGGCATGACCATCTGCATCATGGAAGACGATGCGGGAAACACCCTTATAAAACGGGCTTCTATCTGGCCTTCTTCCGTGGGGTCGCCAATGACCGTAATGCCATCGCCCACATTCACGTCCTGCACCATGATCGTATTGTCCTCTTCCCGGATGACGACGCCCGCCGGCACAAATACCGATTGTTCGTCCCCGTCCGCGGCCTCCACGGCGATCGTGGCGCTCGACACGCCTATCACGTCCCCCGCAACCCCATGCATGGTCATGGTCATCTTGCCCGCAGGACCGCCGTAGAAATTCTTAAAATAGTTCTCGCCGAAATGGTCCGCAAAAAGCCCGCGATGATATCCCACGGAAGCGCCGAACGCAAACACCGCAAGGACCACGATCACGCCTCCGATAATGATAAGGATGGCCTTTCCCTTTGACGATTGCAAGAAGTTTTTCATAAAGATTTAATATCCGGGATCTCGGTTTCTGTGGCGTGCGGGTTGGTGGGGATTTTGGTGAAGATTACTGGAGCGCGGAAAACGTGTGGTGGTGCATCAGTTCTTTTTCTTCCAGCAGGCGCGAAAGGGACCAACACGCAAAAAGCACTCCGGAAAGGAAAAGGATCATGGCCAAGATCGGGAATGATTCCACCATGGAAAGCGCGAAGTCGGAGAAGTTCGCCATCGCCATGGAAAAATCGGAAAAGAAAAGTGATGCGAACGCAAAAAATCCCGAATGCGACGCGTCGTTCACCACGTCAAACACGCCGTAGATCGAGATAAAGACCGATGCCGCGAGGAGCATGGCGAACGCGGTCGCTTTTGTCGTCATGATCCGCCGTTCGCGGCGCTCAATGCGAAGGAGGATCTTTTTGCCAAGATCCTTTTCGTGCCCGTGTTGCTGTCCATTATTGGGCGCTTGTGGTTGCATTTCCATCGCTCTTAATACGAAAATTGGCCCTATTTGGGTGCCTTCCCGCCTCCCGCTCCTAACACTCCAAAAGGATCGTGGGGAAAATGTATGCCTAGCAAAAAGAGAGGGGTTTTCCAGACAGTAAAGGGAGCCCTCTGTCTGGAAAACCCCTCTCTTTTTGCTAGGCCTTGTCTTTCCCCACGACCTTCCTCAGCATCATAAGCCCGCGGCGATGTTTGCTCTTCACGGTATCAATCGGCTCATGGAGCGTTTCCGCGATCTCACGGAATTTGAGATTTCCTTCGTAGCGCATAGTGAGCACTGTTTGGTAATTCTGCGGGAGCGTGGTGAGCGCGGCGCCGAGGCCTGCTTTTACGAGCTTGCGTTCGTAAAGCGAATCCGGCAATTCCGGACTTTCCAAATGTGACGCAAAGACCGCATCCAGCTGCTCGTCTTCCTCCGCGATCTGCGAAAAGTTGAGCGGCTTTTTCTTTTTGAGGATATCAAGCGCCACGTTCTTGGCTATCGTAAAAAGCCAGGTCTTGAAGTTCTTGGAGGTATCAAATTTCTTGAGATTTTTCCACACGCGGATGAATGCTTCCTGCGTTACGTCATCGGCATCCTCTCCATTCCGCACATACCGGAACGCGAACTTGTACACCGAGTCCATGTGGCGCTCCAAAAGCACCGGGAATGCGTTCTTGTCGCCCCGGAGGACCGCACGCACCAATTCTGCATCGGTTTTTATAGTCGTATCCATCGTATGGCCATTATACCATACTACGCGCTGCGCTCAAATTTTGGCGCTTACACCTCTTCCCCGTTCTCTTCCTTGAAATCTTTTTCGCGGGCAAGATTGTGGAGCGCAAGGGCCGAAAAAAAGAGTCCGATCGTGGGGAATACAAGATCTAAATCGCTTAATTTCACAAGGATCACGACCGCAAGCGTGATTGCGGCGACGATGGAGGACCATATCACTTTCCTCCCCCAAAAGAGCCAAATGGCCAGGATAAACGAATATATTGAAAAACAAATAATGAAGCCCTTTGACGGAATGAATGCCAGAAAGCCCGGAAGATATGCCGCCCACACAAAAGGCACTTTGAGCGCCGCGATCGCCACATAAAAAAACACGAACGCGAGCCCCCATCGCAACATGGTCGCCGCCAGGTTCGATTTCATAAATTAAGTATAACAAAAACGGAGGAGATTGCTCTCCTCCGTTCGCCGTAAGCTTAGCGGCGCGGTCGGTTGGAACGAAACCCCAGCCACCCTGAAAGAAATAACATCGCAAGACCGACGGAAAGAAAAATAAATGTCGTGCGCGCCGGATGGGGCGCCCCGACGGACAGCAGGTGTTGGTAAAAAATCAGAGTAGCCGTAAAAAGAGCACCGGCAACAGATACAAGGAGTATGGATTGTCCGTTTCCCCCTCTTGGGAAAAATCCCACTGCAAAATAGATCACCGCGGCACATATCACGGCCACGATCAGGAGCACTACAGCAATCATTGCACTTCCTCCTCTGTTATCTATCCGTTATCTTTCTTACTGCCAAGATTATACATTATCTCCTGCAAAAGGTCAATTACGTGGCGTGGCGGCTATAAACTCCCGCGAGCACTGCCTCTTCGATCAAATACTTTTTTATCTCCCGCTCGAGCGCCGCTTTGTCCGCGCTCTCGGGAAGTTCCAGGATGGTATCAAGCGCATAAATATGGAATTCGTAGTGGTGCGTACCGGAAGGCGGGCACGGACCCATGTAGCCGCTTTTTTTGGCACCGTTCAGACCCTCCACACTTCCCGGCGGCGTGCTCTCTTCTTTAATGACCGCGGTCGTAGGCACAATGTTCCACACTACCCAGTGCGTAAAGCCGCCTTCGCGCGGGGCATCGGGATCGTGCATGATGATGGCCAAGCTTTCCGCATCCTCCGGTACGTTCTGTATTGAAAGCTCCGGGTTAATGTCCCCGCCGTCACATGTGAACTTTTTTGGAATCTCGCCGCCGTCCTCAAACGACGGGCTTGTTAAAATCATGCGTATATAACCGCCTTCTTTTGTTTTTGGTTACGGGACGGGTCAGGAACTCGCTTGCGGCCGGCTTTTCTTTCGGGATCTCTTTGGCGTATTCCCTATATTCCTTCTGCATCATCTGGAGCACCGCGCGCGGCTTCGTGACGCCCGGATAGCGCCACGCGCTGATCACTTTCCTCTTGCTGCCCGCGTCCTGCACCATCACCCAAATCTCCTGCGCCCACGTGGTCGCTGTTTTCATGGACGCCGGTTGCATGAGCGCAATCGTCCTTGGCGCCACGCCTTCTTCCACCCGCTTCGGCGCATGGAGCACGCGCCGCACGCGGCCCTCGGAGAGGCGGTAGAAATTCATCTTTGCGCGTGCGTGCGCGGTCCACGCAAGCGTTCTTGAACGCAAGATGTCCATTTAAAAAATATTGCTATCGCGACTTTAATAATGCGCCGCGGCGGCGCGGTACGCACAATACGGGCAATTCACGCTTGCCTCCGGCGCGGTCTCCTTGTCCATCGCCTTCCGCGCATTCACGATCGTGTGTTCCACCCAAGAATCATCATTTGCCGTGAATGGCTCCACAAAGAGGTCAAACGCGAGCGCCGCATCCCCATGTCCAAATCCATCCGCCTTGTTCACGCGGGCAAACACAAAGTAGCCGGTGGGCGAGACTTTAAAGCCGTTCTGCCGGAGCAACCATTGGTAAATGGTCATCTGCCTGCCGTACGAATCGTATATCTTGTGCTCTTTTGCACCCGTCGCCTTGTAGTCAACCACGCTGAGCTCGCCTGCCGGACTCACCCACACATCGTCCACGGCGCCGGTGATCAGTATCCCCGTTTCCTTGTGTAAAAATTGCACGCCGGTAAAGTTATGCCGCCATTTATTCATGTCTGCATGCTGGAACGGCACGGCATCTATCTTGAACTTCTCCATGACGGGGTGCCGCGTCCCTTTTTCGCGGTGCACGTCAAACTCTTCTTTAAGTAAATAGTCCACGGCGTTATTGAGCGTGAAAGGCATGCTTGGCGGCCGCTTCACGCCCTTCACTACATCCAGCCAAAAACACTTCTGGCAGTCGGTAAAGAGTTCCAGTTTGGAGCGGGAGAGTTTGGTGACGGGGCCCGCGGCGCGGGAAGTTCCGGTCCCGGTTGCGGATGCGGCGGAGGATTTTCGTGCAGGCATAACCCGTCCATTATACCCCTTACGCGATTAAAAAACCATTAAATTTTTTGGAACGGTCCGTCCATTCCTCTTCCACGCGCTCCACTTTGGCGAGCCACGGTCCGCGGTGGCACCAGTCAGAGAATTTCTTTAATGCTTCTTCGTCCCCTTCCGCTTCAATATAGACCGATTCATCCGCCTCATTCCGCGCAAAACCCACGAGCCCCAATTTCTGCGCATGCTTTTTTGCGCCATAACGGAAGCCGACCCTCTGGACGCGGCCGGAAACCTTAATATTCAAATGTTTGAGTAATCCCTTTTCCGCCATAGGGTTGCATTATAGCAAATCCTTGTAAAATATGGCCTGACGGCTAGATAGTGGGGAAACCTATTTCGCTGCCACCGTCGCCGCAATGTGCGCCACGCTGTACTGCATATCCCCTCCCACCTTTTTCCCGGGATTAAAAATGTCTAAAGGATCAAAGATTTTTTTGACCTCCGCAAACAGCTTCATTATTTCCGGACCGTACATTTCGGGGAGATAGGGCGTGCGGATGATGCCGTCGTTATGCTCGGCGGTAATGGAACCGTGGTACTGCAAAATGAGTTTGTACACTTCGTCGGCAATGACGGGAATGAGCGCCCGGACGCGCGGGTCGTTCAGGTCCATGAGCGGAATGATGTGGAAATTGCCGTTGCCGGGATGCCCTGCAATCGTGTAAATAAGATCGTTCTTGTATTTGCTCAAAATGGCATTTACTTTGGGCAACACCTCGGCCATGTATTCCGGCTTCACAATAAAGTCGTCTATGAAGGGCGCCGTGTCCTTGCCCGTTGTGTTGTTGTGCAGGAGGGCAAAGCTTTCCCGGCGGATGGCCCAGTATTTCTCCTCTTCTTTTTCGTTCTTCAAGGCACGCACCTGGATCGAGGGATACATCTTGGTAAATCGCTTTATCGCGGCCACGAGCGCGGCGAGTTTTTCCGCGAGCGCCTTTGGGTCGTCGCCCGTGAGCTCCACAAGCATGATCATTTTGGGCATGCCGCCACGCAGGACCATCCATACCTCCGGGAGAAACTGCAGGCCGAGCGAAAATATGTTCCCCTTCATGGATGCGATGACCTGCCGCCAGAGTTTGACCGCCACTTCTATTGTCTTATCGTCGTACGACTCCACGCTTTCCGGCTTGAACTTCAAGACTTCCGTAACGAGGTCGCCCACGGGCTTGAGGTCCTTAAGAAACACAACCGCCATGCGCGAATGCTTTTTTAAAGGCACAAGACCGAGCTTGGCCTCGGCGAGGAGGCCGAGCGTCCCCTGCGAACCCACAATCAGCTTCGTGATATCAAACACGCCGGTGTGCGGGTCCCACACGTTCCAAAGGTAGTAGCCCGCGGAATTTTTTGACACATCTGGTCGCGCCCGGTTGATGACGTCCCAGTTGTCCTTAATAAGCTTGTAGAGTTTGCGGTACACGTCGCCCATAAAACCCGGCTGTGCGAGCTGTGCCGCGAGCGCATCTCCCGAAAGCGGCCAGAGCGTGTGCTCGCCGCCGTCGCTCATCACAAGATTCACCGCACGCACGTATTTTTCCGTCTTCCCGTACGCGAGCGTCTTTTCCCCGCCGGAATTGTTGTTCACCATGCCGCCCAACGCGCAAAGATCTTTTGAAGCAGGGTATGCCGGATACAAAAGCCCGCGCGCGGTGAGCTCTTTTTCAAAATCACGGAAGTACACGCCCGGCTCCACTTTTGCCTCCGCAACATCACCCGGCGTATCGGCAGCGTCGATGCTTTTAATATGATTGAAATATTTGGTGAAGGAAACGATGATGGACTGGCTCAAAGGGCCGCCGGTCATGTCGGTGCCCGCCGAACGGCCAGTGAGCGAAATGTCATCCCCCGCGGCTTTTTTGCGCGAGACGAACTGCACAAGATTCTTTAAGTCGTCGACATCCTTCGGGAATACCACGATCTGCGGCTTCACCTTAAAGATGGAATAGTCGCGGCTGTACGTTGCAAGCGTCGCGTCATCCGCCGCCACATCGCCATGAAAGAACTGTTTTATCTCGTCGGCCAACATTATTCAAAGTATACCATTCCGTATGCCGTAGGCGTCTTCTTTTTAGTGGATTTTAGTGGATTTTCACTGCGCCTTTGCGTAAAACTTTTACCTCGCCGCCGTTGATCGCAATAAGCGTCGATGGTTTTGAGGCGACCCGACCAAAATCAACATAAAATTTCACTTTGTCGCCGAAATATTTTTTTGCCTCTGCGACCGTGCGCGCGGGCGGCTTTCCCTCAAAATTCGCCGAGGGTGCCACGAGCGGTCCCGTCTTCTTTAAAAGCGAGCGGAGCCATGCGGGCCGCGGCAGGCGGAACGCGAGCGTGTTCGTACCCCGGTGGAGATATTTGAATTTTTTTGCCGCCGAATTGCCGATTGGCAGGACCACGCTCACCTTTCCGGGCCACACGCGCTTTACTATCGCGTGCGCCGCCCGCGCCGGCGTTATGCCAAAACGCGCGAGGTCGCGCAGATCAGCAATCAAAACGATCATCGGTTTTGTGGGATTCCGACGGCGGAGAGAATATATCTTCCGAACCGTGCGCGCGTTCAACGCGGAACCCACGATCCCGTAGAGCGTGTCGGTCGGCAGGATGCCCACCTCACCCCGACGCAAGTCGGGGGCAATTTCGCGGGCAATTAATGAAAATGGTGTTAAAGAATTTGGGGATGGCATGTGTATAGCGTCGGGATTGCTTGTGCGGCCAATTGCGCTATAAATAGAGTATGAATAACTTAAGCCCAACGGGCAAATGGACCATCTTGATAGTGGTCATCGTGGTCGCAATTCTTATCATCGCGTTCTATGGCGGTAATAACGGAACGAACAATCCGGCGGCCCCGGGCGCGAACGGCAACACGAATGCCACGCTCTCGGACAACGGCAGTATGCCGGCAAGCGGGACCATGGCGATGGAAAATGGAAGCGGCACCATGCCGGGAATGGACATGCAGAGTTCCAGCGCCAGCCACGCGGGCGGCGCGAACGGCACCGTAGCCCCAAGCGCGCCGAAGGCGACTATCACGCTCATAACTCCTGTTCCCGGCGACACCTGGATCGCAACCATGCAGAATCCGGTCCAGTGGAGCAAGGCGGCCGGCGTGACGGGGCAGATAGACCTCTTGAGCGCCACCACTTCCCAGCTCGTGGGCGTCATCTTGAACGAGATCGGCCCGGCGCAGACCTCTTACACGTGGAACACGCGGGATCTTTTGCAAAGCCGCACGAGCCCGTCAAAACTGACCGTGACCCCCGGCCGATACATAATCCGCATTTCGTTTGATGGCAACAACCTGCCGGCTATTACGAGCCAGCCGTTCACGATCGTCGCGGACACTTCTACTGTGCAATAAACGCCTAGACAAAAAGAAACCGCGCCGACCAGTAAAGGCCAGCGCGGCATTTTATCTTTCAGAATTTCTTTCGGCGGCGTCTCTCACTTCGCGGAGTATTCTTATTCGATGCCTGCGCTCGTCCGAAGCGTACAATGGGCTTAAGCGAACGAGGATATTATCCGCTTCCGCGTCGGAGAGAAAAGAGGTAAGGTCCGCCATCCAATCAAAAAGGTCGCTCGGGCAGATGGTGCATGAAACAATGGATTCCTCCTGCTCAATATATCCGTCTTGAAGCGCGGCCATTAAAAGGATCAGCATGCGTTCCATCACCTACCTCCTGAAGTGAAATATGGCGAATCCGATTCTGCTTCTACCGTAGCACAATCCGTTAGGAAAGAAAATTCCTCCCTCGCACCGCTTTGTGATACCCAATCGCAAAGCGGTGGGCCTCGTTGCGCACTTTAATAAGCGTCTGTTTGTTGGTCCATTTGGGAACGGCGCCCAGGATGTCGTTCCGTTTGCGCTCGGGGCCTTTTGCAATGCCCACGAGCGGAATGCGCAGTCCCGCACGCATGAGCACTTTTTTTGCCGCGTTTGCCTGCGCAATACCGCCGTCTATAAGGATGAGGTCCGGCAGGCGCCATGAGTGGCGCTCCGTCATTTCACTGCGCTTGCCGCCCGCGGCAGCGCGGCTAAAACGCCGCGTGAGCATTTCGGTGAGCATACCCACATCATTCGGCGTAAAAATGGTCCGTATCTTGAACTTGCGGTATTCGTTCTTGTTCGGCTCGTTGCCTTCAAAAACCACCATGGAACCCACCGCGGCCGTGCCGGAAATATTGGAAATGTCGTAGCCCTCAATGCGGTAATCGCGCGCGCCTGCATTCTCGCTTGGCGCATCGCCGTGCAAAAGCACTTCCGAATCGGAAATGAGCGCCGTGTCGCGAATATGCGTGAGCGCGAATATCTGCCCGCGGAGCTTTTGCGCCTTCTCAAAATCCAGCGTCTTGCTCGCCGCCTTCATTTCGGCTTCAAGCGACCTGAGCACTTTTTTCTTTTTGCCTTCAAAAAAGAGTTTGAGCCGTTCTATGGTCTTTATATACTCCTCGTGCGAGATGGCACCCACGCACGTGCCCGGGCAGAGGCCTATCTCGTAATCAAAGCAGGGCCGCGTAAACTTACCGAGCCGTTCCGGGTCGTGCGTGCTCCATGGAAATATTTTACGGAGAATGCGCAGCGCCTCGCGAATGCTTGATGCGGAAGTGAACGGCCCGTACCGCTTGCCCGTTTCGCCGTCCTTCCCGCGCACAAGGAGCACGCGCGGGAATTTCTCTTTTGTAATTTCCACATAAAGAAAACTTTTGTCGTCCTTCTCGCGCACGTTGAAGGGAGGCGTGAGCGTTTTGATGAGCTCGGCCTCTAAAATGAGCGCCTCAAGGGCGGTGTCCGTTTGCCGGAAATCAATATGCACGATCTTCCGCACGAGCGTCTCTATCCGCACATCGTGCGGCCGCTCAAAGTAGCTCGAAACGCGCCGGCGCAGATTGCCGGCCTTGCCCACGTAAAGCACGCGCCCCGCGGCGTCATGCATCAAGTAGACGCCCGGCTCGTCCGGCAATTTCTTATAATCGCGTGCGGTTAACATCTTTTTAATCTTTTAGATTATACGCCAGAAAAGAAACCGGGGCGTCTTGCGACGCCCCGAACGGGATAATGGACAGAATCAGCGGCAACTTTCCTGGAGAACCGAACGAATGTATCTCTGTCTCAGGGGAGGGAGCTTCTTGAAGATCGACCGCGCAGCGGCATCGTGCCTAAAACCGATCACACCACAAGCACCGGCGAAGGTATGGGGGTCTCTCTCTTCTTCCGGAACGGGGGCGGTAAAGAAGTACTGCGCCGCTTCGGTTGCTCTCCTGCCATACGCTTTTTGTAAATCCTGGAGTGCTTGGTCAACCACGGCAATCCACATCCTCTTCCCTTCCACCGATATTGATTCGTTTCCCGAGTTACCAACTTCGGCATTTTTCAACATCCCAATCCTCCCTAAATTTGACGAACAGGCGCGAAGTGGGCGTGCGCCAGCCTGTTTCTGCTGGCAGTTTACAATAGGCGCGCCGCCTTCGTCAATCGCCCCTCTCTACTCCTCCAACAGCACATACACCGCACACTTCATAAGAAGCGGATAGGTTCCCGTCACCTCGGCATTCACGTGCTCAAGCGCAATGGGGCTCTGCCCGTTCTCAAACATCAGCTCGTTCTCTTTGATATACGCAACCTTGTGGCCGGCCTCATTAAAAATGAATGGGTCCTGAATGTAGCCAAGCTTTTCGCCGTTCTCCTCAGAACGGATGTGGGCGCCATCCACCCAACCGATCTTTTCTGCATCATGCCAGATCTTGTTGTCTATTATTTTGAGCATACGATTTCGCGATTAGTGTATTCTTCCAGTAATTATAGCAAAAAAAGGGGCCGTCCGATATATAATCATTCTCGGATGACCCCCATGGTGAATTCAAGCTCCAGGATGCTGTAAAGTAGGCGGCGAGCGTACATCGCCTCCAAAGAAGGCCGGTTCGGATTGAGACATCTCCCCTTTTCCCGCCAATACTTTATCTCAGTGCCCAGAAAACTTAGCTCAAGCAGCATATCATTTTTCTTGACGAGGATGGTGTGGTACTGCCGGCACCAATCCTGCGTGGGCAAGTAGGAGTAGTGGACCGTCACAAATGAATTTGCAAACGAGCTCCACATGCCACTCCGCTCCACCGGTGATCCAAACCGAACGAAGAGCGCCGGCCTCATGGACTCAAGACTGAATGCCTCCAGTACCTGACTTATCACTTCCGACGGCAGTTCTCTCGCGGTCGCATAGTGCATGAGCGCAATCGTGCAGAGAACGAGAACCACCACCGCAGACCATTCCACATAAGTTATCAAAGGACACCTCCTTGTCCACTTTATAGAACGAGTGGGCGGAAAAATCAACCCAAAATCCTTATCTACTTCTCCCCCAGCACTTTCCGCAAGTAATGCCCGGTTGCGCTCCCGGCTTTGCGCGCCACTTCCTCCGGCGTGCCTTGCGCGACGATCTTGCCGCCGCGCGCGCCACCTTCGGGACCAAGGTCTATCACCCAGTCGGCGGTCTTGATGACGTCCAAGTTGTGTTCAATGACGACGATGGTATTCCCCCGCTCCACGAGCCGGTGCAGCACCTTCACGAGCTGGTCCACGTCCGCAAAGTGGAGTCCCGTCGTCGGCTCGTCGAGCAAGTACAAAGTTTTCCGCGTGTCGCGCTTGCCGAGCTCGGCAGACAGCTTGATGCGCTGCGCCTCGCCTCCGGAAAGCGTGGTCGCCGATTGGCCGAGCTCCAAGTAGCCCAAACCGACCTCTTCCAAAATGGTCAATTTTTCGTAGAGCCACGGAATGTCCTCAAAGAACTTTACCGCCTCTTCTATCGTCATCTTCAAAATGTCGTAGATGCTTTTCCCTTTGTATTCCACCTCAAGCGTTTCACGGTCAAAGCGCTTGCCTTTGCACACGTCGCAGGTCACGTAGACCGTCGGCAAAAAGTGCATCTCAATTGCGATTGTGCCGTGGCCTTCGCAGTTCTCACAGCGGCCGCCGGGCACGTTGAAGCTGAAGCGTCCCGCCTTGTACCCGCGCACCCGCGCATCCTCCGTGGAAGCAAACAGGTCGCGGATGTGCGTCCAGGCGCCCACGTACGTGGCCGGGTTGGACCGCGGCGTGCGGCCAATGGCCGCCTGGTCAATATTGATGATGCGGTTAATGTATTCCAAGCCGAGCAGGCTATTTACGCCGCCGGCCTTATACGTGGCGTGGTTCAACTTGTCCGCCACGTTCTTATAGAGCACGTCGTAGACCAAGCTGGACTTGCCTGAGCCCGAAACACCGGTCACGGCCGTAAAGCGGTGCAAGGGAATATCCACATCGATGTCCTTCAGGTTGTTGGCACGTGCGCCGCGGATCTTCAAAGATTCCTGCTTTTTAAAGTCAACTTTCCGCCGCTGTAACGGGACATCAATAAATTTTTTTCCGCGCAGATACTGCAGGGTCAAAGAATCCTTTTTAGGATCTTTTAATATTTGCGGGATGGGGCCTTCCGCCACCACGCGGCCGCCGTGCACCCCTGCTGCGGGACCGATGTCCACCAGGTAGTCGGAGGCGCGGATAGTGTCCTCGTCGTGCTCCACCACAATAATGGTGTTTCCGAGGTCGCGCAGATCCTGGAGCGTCTTGATGAGCTTGTCGTTGTCGCGCTGGTGTAAACCGATCGTCGGCTCGTCAAGAATATAGAGCGTGCCCACGAGCCGCGAACCGATCTGCGATGCCAGACGGATCCGTTGTGCCTCGCCACCGGACAGAGTCCCCGCCTTGCGGTCAAGCGTCAAATATTCCAAGCCGACGTCCATCATGAACTTCAAACGGTTTTTTATCTCGCGGAGCGGCGCTTCGGCAACTTCGTCCAGCGACGCGTTCTTGAACTTCATCCCGCCAAAAAACTTGAACGCATCTTCAATGGAAAGCGCCGTCGTAGAATTGATATTTTTGCCGTCTATCAACACGTTCAAACTTTCCTCGCGCAAGCGCTTGCCGCCGCAGACCGGGCAAATCTCTTCTGACCATAAATCTTTTGTACCAAGGCCATGACACTCGGGACACGCGCCGTAAGGGCTGTTGAAAGAGAATAGCCGCGGTTCAATTTCCGGGAAGGAAAATCCGTCGTGCGGGCACGTGAACTTTGCGGACAGCGAAACCTCTTTGTCCGTGATGATGGTGACGACGCCCTCGCCGTACTTCAACCCGTGCTCAATGGCCTCGGATAAGCGCAGGCGGTTATCTTTTTCCTTAAAGCTTATGCCCGAAGGGATGCGGTCCACCACAAGGTCAACATCGTGCGTTTTGTAGCGGCTGAGCTCCACGCGCTCCCGCAAGGAATGATATTTGCCGTCAATGCGCACCTCGCTAAAACCGGCGTTCAAAAAGTCGTAGAGCATCTGGTAATACTCCCCTTTCCGGCCACGCACCACGGGCGCCAGGATGACCATGTTTTTGCGCCCGCCCTTGGGGCTGTTGTTCTCGTTCGCAATATCAATGGCCACGTCCACGATCTCCTCGTTGGTGAGCTTCTTTATTTCTCGGCCGCAGCGCGGACAATACGGCTTCCCCGTGCGCGCGAACAAAACACGCAGATAATCGTAAATTTCTGTTATCGTCGCGACCGTTGAGCGCGGGTTTGCCGAATGGCTCTTTTGGTCAATGGAGATCGCGGGCGAAAGGCCTTCAATGTCGTCCACATCCGGCTTGTCCAAACGGCCCAAAAACTGCCGCGCGTAGGCGGACAAGGATTCTATGTAGCGGCGCTGGCCTTCGGCGAAGATGGTGTCAAACGCAAGCGAAGATTTCCCGGAACCGGAGAGGCCCGTAAAGACCACCATCTTGTCCCGCGGGATCTCAAGATTCACATTCTTAAGATTGTGCTCGCGCGCGCCTTTAATAATTATTTTATCGTGTGCCATGGGCAAGAATTTGCTGGACCGTCGTTTTTTCATCGTCGTCATCGCCCCGCTCGCTGCCGCTCTGCTCCTTCCAAAGCGCCGAGTAGAGTCCGTCCTTGTTCCGCAGGAGCGCCGCGTGCGAACCCTGCTCCACAATACTTCCTTTTTGGAGCACGTAGATGCGGTCCGCGTGCGCGATCGTGGAAAGCCGGTGTGCCACCATGACGGTGATGAGGTTCGGCCGCGACTTTGCGATCTCTTTTATCGTATCCGTGATGGACCGTTCCGTAATGGAATCCAAGCTGGACGTGGCCTCGTCAAAGATGATAAGGTCCGGGTTGCGAATGAGCGCACGGGCTATCGCAAGCCGTTGGCGCTCGCCGCCGGATATCTTGATGCCGCCTTCGCCGATGCGCGTGTCCAACCCAAGGCCGCCGCGCTCGGCAATGGCCGTCACGGATGCGCTCGTGAGCGCTTCCCAGCATTCGTCGTCCGTCGCACTCGGATTCACGAACAGTAAATTCTCGCGTAATGTTCCCGCAAAAAGCTGTGTCTCCTGCGAAACGTAGCCGATCTTCCGGCGCAACGCGTCGTAATCAATTTTCCCGCCATCCACGCCGTTCACGAGCATCGTGCCTTTCGTCGGCTTATAAAGCCCCACGAGCAGTTTGATGAGTGTGGTCTTCCCCGAACCGGAATACCCCGCAAACGCCACCGTCTCCCCGCTCTCAATCTTCAGCGACATGTTCTTGAGCGCCGGCGCACTGCCGCTTCCATACGTAAAATCAACTTTTTTGAATTCAAGTTCCTGGAGTGCGCCGATGGTCACCGCGTTCGCCGGTTTTTCCTCAACGGGGATCTCGAGAATTTCTTCCAATTTTTCCAAGCTTCCTTTTGCCTCCTGGTACTGGCCGGTCACCGTGCCAATGTCGCCGAGCGGCGAGAAGATGTAGAACGTGTAGAACCAGAGCGTGAGGAACTCACCGAGCGTGATCCCGCCAAGGAATATCAGCCAGAGCATGGCAAAGAGAATTGCCGAGCGGATGGCGTTCACGATGGTGCCCTGCGTAAAGCTCAGTTTGCGGATCACGGTGAGCTTGGAAAGTTCCAGTTGCAATACCTTGTTGTTCACGTCGTTTAGGCGCTTGGTTTCCTGCTCTTCAAGCCCCAAGCTCTTCACGAGCTCCACGTTGCGGATGGTTTCCGTGGTGGAACCGGCAAGGTTCGCCGACTCTATCACAATATTTTTTTGTATCGCTTTTATTTTCCGTCCCAAAAAGAAAAGCGCCGTGCCCATGATCGGAATCACGAGTAAATAGAGAACACCGATGATCCACTGCACGTAGAATGCGTAGAGCACGACGGCGAGGATGCCCACGAATGACACAAAAACGACGTCCACAAAGCTCACAATGAGCACCTGGCTGTCCAGCCGCGCCTTTTGGAGCTTTTGGAGAAGTTCGCCCGAGCGCTGGTCTTCAAAGATTGCATACGGCAAGGAAAACGAGTGCGCCACGCTGTCCGCATAAAGCTGCGTGCCCACGCGCTGGGTGATCACGTTCTCGTAATATTGCTGAAAGTTCTTTGCGATGCGCGAAATAAGCGCGGCCGTGATGGATGCGCCGAGCAGCAACGCAACGCCTTTCAGAAAGTCGGCGCTTGAGATGCTCCCGATCTTGGACACGTAATCGTCTATCACAATGCGGAACACCTGCGGGTCCACGAGCGAAAAAAGCTGGTTTATCGCCGCAAGGATGAGCGTGAGCCAGAGAATCTTTTTATATTGTTTGAGGTAGCTGTAGAGTAATTTCATGGTGCGTGATGGGCGCGGTGCGCGCGATGCAGAAACTCCCCCGAGCGCTCGCTCATACGGGGTATGTGAAGGAAGTTTAGCGCACGGGGAGGGTGGAGTCAAACATTTCTTGACGTACCGCTAGCCAAGTGATATAATCTCATCAGAGATTTAGGGAGGGCGACCCTTAAGGAGCCAACAATGCAAACCGCAGCATCCCGTATTCTGACCCCCGGCCCGCTTTCCAAGGAACAGGAATCCCGCAGAAAAATGCTTCCGCCCATACCGGCCGCGCAAAGGATCAAGCGCGACGTCGCAGCAGCGAAGCGCGAGGCAGCGGAGCATCCGCCCCGCAAGGCATAACGGCAACACCAGGGAGCCGGCGCACACCACGCGTCCGGCTCCTTTTTATTTATAAGGTGACAACTATTAAAAAATTGCGGATGGCCGAAGCCACCCGCAATTGAATCGCCCGGAGCGCGATGTTCACTTTTCCGCAACGGTATCGACAGTGATGCCCATCTTCACGAGGTCTTCCACGGGCAAAACCTGCTCGAGGAACCTCCTGACGATAGACGCCGGGATCGCTTCCGTGTACGGAACATGAATATCCCCCGTGCTCGTCTCGTCCTGCATGAAAAAGCCGACGAGCTCTCCCTTTGCGTTCACGAGACCGGATCCCGAGGCGCCGGGAATGGTCGGTTCCTGAAGATAGAGGTAGTGGTCATCCACCTTCGATACGAAGCCGTGCACGAGGAACTTATCGTTCCCGTCCGAGTTCGTCATGGCGTAGACCATCGTACCAACCTCCGGATCGGCGATCTTGATCCATGGCACTGCTTTTGCGAACGGGAGCTTGATGAGCATCAAGTCGAACTTGGGAGAAATGTCTTTCAGAACCGGTATTTCCTTGCCATCCACCTCATACGCCTCACTTGATTGGATTGTGTGAGCGTTCGTGAGAACGTAGGGACCTCCAATGCGAAAGCCGGACGCCTGCGAATCGATGCCACTCGTTGGCTTGTATGCGCCGGTCTTTTCCACACTGATGGGATGGTTTTGAATGCATACGTACCGGCTTCCGGTAAGCGAGACGACATTAGGGGGAGCGTCTTGCGCCCGAAGAAAGCCGGGAATAGCCACCGCACACGACAAAAGAAGTACCAACCAAACTTTTCGTTTCATGGTCTCCTCCCGCGAAAAACTTCATACTGTGTTCAGTATGCCCTCACTGTGCGTGGGGTGTCAATGCGGTGCGGGGTATGGCTGCGCAACACTATTTTTTGCGGAGCTCTCCCGCAATCATCAAATCAAGCAGTGAAGGAAAATCTATCCCGGCAACCTTCGCCGCCTGGGGCAACAAGCTCGTTTCGGTCATGCCGGGGATGGTGTTCGTTTCAAGAATATAAAATTTGTTGCCGCGCAATATAAAGTCCGACCGCGACATTCCCCTGCATCCCAATGTCGTATGCGCTTTAAGCGCGAGTTGTTGAAGTTCCTTGAGCTTTGGCTCCGCCAACCGCGCGGGCGTGATCTCCAAGCTGCCTCCAACCTTATATTTTGCGCGATAGTCAAAGAACGAAGATGTTTTAGGAATTATTTCCGTTGGCGGCAATGCGAAGGGCGTTCCTTCCTCGTCTTCCAGCACACCGCAAGTAAGCTCTCGCCCCTTTATGTATCCCTGGAGCATCACCCTATCGCCTTCCTTAAAAGCGACGTTGAGAGCTTTGCCGAGCTCCTTCTTTGCCTTCACAATGGAAACCCCGACGCTTGAACCGCCATTGACCGGCTTTACGACGACGGGCAGTGCGATCTTCAAACCCTTTACGTTTGCACCCCGCCTCAAGACGACGTACCGCGGCACACGCAAGCCGTTCGTCTTGTAGAGAATATTTGATACCCCTTTGTCCATCGCCATCGCGGAGCTCACGACGCCGGAACCCGCGTAGGGCAGGCCGGCCCACTCAAGTATCGCCTGCATCCGGCCATCTTCACCAAACGGGCCGTGCATGGCAATAAAAACAAAATCAAAGCGGGAGGGATTGAGGCGCTTCATCGCATCTCCTATGTGCATGGGCTTCCCGCCTGGATGAAAATGCCACTTTTTGTCTTTCTTGATGACCGCGAGCGATGCCCGGTATTTCTGCGGATCAAGATTCTTCAACACCATCTGCGCCGTGCGCAAAGAAACTTCATGCTCGGAAGAAGGACCGCCGGCCAGGACGAGGATTTTGAGTTTTTTGTTAGTCATGATAAACCCTTCTTTATTTTTATAATTCCCAATAAGCCGATTAAAAAGGAGAGTGTTCCCAAAATGATATCGTTAATTAGAAAGGAAAAGTCGTTTTGATCTTGAATAATCCAATTTTGTAAATCACCGATAGTACCAATAACCTGATAATCTCCGGGACCAGCAGAATTACCCGGCCAAGCGACGTATAAAATCGCGAGAGGGGTTCCAGGAGCAGTCCATTCTGCATATTGACCCGGCCCATCTTCGACTTGACCTGAGGAAATAGCTTGAAATCGTGCAATGACCTTAGGATCTTTATTGGGTAATAATTTTACATTTGAATAACGTTTAATTAAATTTATAAGTGGTGTCCACTCTGGATTATTCGGATAAATGGGAGCGGATGCATTGGGGGCATAAGAGAGATTGAAACTTTGTGATGCCTCTTCAAGTAAAGTAACGCCCCTCCATTTATCCCAGAGGTGAAAATGATTTGTTATAACAAAGATGAGACTTAGCGCTGCAACAACAATCGTTGCGTAATTAAGTAATCTTTCCAAAGGTATCTTTGGCAAAATCATGATGTGTTCCTATCGGAAATCTTATTTTCTTTTTCAATACCTCCATACCACTTTCCGAATTGAAACCCAATTGCAAGGCAGAACCATCCAACTGCCATCACGAAGGAGTACAGGGAAATAATATAAGCAATAAGCAAGTTAAACCCCACGATTAACAGAATCCATAAAGCAGATTTCATAGCCCTATCTTAAAATGGAAAGTATTATAAGTAAACCCGATCTGGTGGATCTCTCAAATCACCGTATTACGAGTTGAAGTGATAAAATTCGAAACTACCCCTTCCCCACCTTCTTGCTCAGCTCCTTTACCTCATCCCGCAAGATGGCGGCGAGTTCAAAGTCCAGGCGCTTGGCGGCATCGCGCATTTCGCGCTCCTTATCGGCGAGGAGGTGCGCAAGCGCGGTCTTGGACTTGGGCACCGGCTTCGTTTCCAAGGCAAGTATCGCGTCCACGTTCGGCAAGATGTCCGTAATGGCCTTCACGATGGTCCGCGGCGTGATGCCGTGCTCCTTGTTGTACGCGAGCTGTATCTTGCGGCGGCGTTCGGTTTCTCTAACGGCGCGTTCTATTGAACCCGTGATCACGTCCGCGTAGATGAGCACTTCGCCCTCTACGTTCCGGGCCGCGCGCCCGATCGTCTGTATCAAAGACACCTCGCTCCGGAGGAAGCCCTCTTTGTCCGCGTCCATAATGGCGACGAGCGACACCTCGGGCAGGTCCAGCCCTTCGCGCAAAAGGTTCACGCCCACGAGCACCTCAATCTTCCCCCGCCGCAGGTCCGTGAGGATCTTGATGCGATCCAGCGTCTTCACGTCGCTATGGAGATAGTTCACTTTCATTTTGCGCTCCAAGAGATATTCGGAAAGGTCCTCGGCCATGCGCTTCGTGAGCGTGGTCACGAGCACGCGCTCTTTTTTCGCGACGCGCTCTTCAATGCGCGGAATGAGGTCCTCCACCTGTCCACGAGCGGGCTTTATAGTAAGCTTCGGATCTACGAGTCCCGTCGGCCGAATTATCTGCTCCACCGTCTGCCCGTGCGGAGGCATGCTCCGTTCCCGCTCGTAGGTGGAAGGCGTGGCGGACGTATAGATGACCTGCCCAATGCGCTCCTTGAACTCCTCAAACCGGAGCGGCCGGTTGTCTATGGCTGAAGGCAGGCGGAAGCCGTACTCCACGAGCGTCTTCTTGCGCGCCGCGTCACCGTTGAACATGCCCTGCAGCTGCGGCACCGTCATGTGCGATTCGTCTATCACGGTCAAGAAATCCGGCGTGCCGTCCTCGCGGTGCGGGAAATAATCCAGGAGTGTTGCCGGCGGTTCGCCCGCGCGACGGCCGGAAAGATGCCGCGAATAGTTCTCAATGCCGTGACAGTAGCCCACTTCGCGCATCATCGCGATATCAAACTTGGTGCGCCGTTCAAGCCGCTCCGCCTCAAGAAACTTTTTCTCTTTTTCAAAATATTTGAGCTGCGTTTTGAGCTCTTCCTGAATCGCCTTTATCGCCCGCTCGCGCTCCGGTGCTTCCGTAATAAAGTGTTTTGCCGGCGCAAAGATAACGTCCGCCACGTGCGGCGTCTTCCCCGGCCGGAACCCGACGACAGGATCAATTTCATAAATGGCGCGTATCACGCCTCCCAGCACCTCAAAGTTGTAGATAACTTCCCGGTCCGCCGGCATTATCTCCCAGTTCTCCCCGCGCAGGCGGTACGTCCCGCGCTTCAGGTCCGCATTCGTACGGGAAAATTGCAGTTCAACCAGCTTCCGCGCAAAGTCCTTCCGCACGATCTTGTCCCCCACCTTAAAGTGGAAAATATTCTGCGCGTAGACCTCCGGCGCACCCAAGCCGTAGATGCAGGAAACGGACGCGACAACGATGACGTCCCGCCGCGTGAGGAGCGCAGTCGTCGCCGCGTGCCGGAGCTTGTCTATCTCGTCGTTGATGAGCGCCTCCTTGTCTATATATGTGTCGCTTGAGGGGATGTACGCCTCCGGCTGGTAGTAGTCATAATACGAAACGAAATAGTTGACGGAGTTTTTTGGGAAAAGTTCGCGGAATTCGTTGCAGAGCTGGGCGGCGAGCGTCTTGTTGTGCGCAATCACAAGCGTCGGCCGGTTTACTTCCGCCACCACGTTCGCGATGCTGAACGTTTTCCCCGAACCCGTCACGCCAAGAAGCGTCTGGTCGCTGAGGTCGCGCTCCAAACCAGAAACAAGCGATGCGATCGCCTTCGGCTGGTCCCCCGCGGGCTTATTGGTTCCGGTGAGTTCAAAGTGGTCCATGGGAATAAGTGCGCAATGTGCCCCGCGGCACAAGGCCTAAGGGGTGGTCATCCGCTTTTCAGTTCTCTCCGATTATAACGGCCAGCACATCAAGGGTCAAATAAAAAACGGCAAGCGAGGGTGGGGCGCTTGCCGTTTGAATCTCAAACATTGGCTAGGGCAACAGGGGCAAAAGGTGTAACCGCTTGACCTTCACCCCCTTCGTCGGTTTTTCGGTGGATCCCGGTGGAAAAAAGGGGAAGACGTCATTGGGGGTAAATTCCGGATAGAACTTTTTCGCGAGCAGATACATACTAATCAACTTGTTCCATTCCTTGCGGGTGTTGTTGTTCCGACGTCGGATTTCGAGCGGACAGATTTTGCCCGCCTCGCCCGCGCGACAATCGCTTTTTGCAAGGAGGTAGTGATGGACTTGTGCCTTGAGCGCCTGCTGCAGTTCGGGAGGTTTGGGCCATTTTCCCTGGACAAAGAAATGGAAGTGCCGTACAAAACGCAGATGTTGCCAAAGATCGGACTCCTCGATTTTCCCCACGTATTCGTTCGCGAATCGGTAGGGGTCGAGATACAGCAATTTCATACTGGACCTCCCTTCCGTGTTGCTAAGCTGCCACGGTCAATCATAATACCGATAGGAATTAAAACAAGTGGCCTTTTATAAGCAAAAACCGCTCTCCGACCTCACATCGGAAAACGGTTTTCGTTGTATTAACTACCAGACCAGTATAGCAAAAACGGCCTACCGAAGCACTGTGGATAAGGGGCAGAGTTCATGCTTATGCGGCCTCGCCGGACAATATTTCCGGCCATAGTCAATGAGCATATAGGTCGCCTTAAACCAGTCCTTTTTGGGGATGATTGCCATGAGATCGCGCTCTATCTTTTCCGGCGTCTTTTCGCGCGAAAGGCCAAGCACCCCGGCGAGCCGCTTTACGTGCGTGTCCACCGCGATCCCCTCCACCACGCCGTAGGCATTCCCCAAAATGACGTTCGCGGACTTGCGCCCCACGCCCGGGATCGTGACCATTTCCGCCATAGTGCGCGGGAGCGTGCCATGGAACTTTGACTGCACCACCTTTGCGGCGGCCAGAATGTTCCGTGTTTTTGCGCGGTAGAACCCGCACGCGTGGACCATGCGCTCAAATTCATGCACGCCGCGGGCGGTTTTCCCCGCGCGAACGTAGTCGGCAAGCGCGCGATATTTCTTGAAGAGCGCGGGCGTCACCTCGTTCACTTTTTTATCCGTGCACTGCGCGGAAAGTTCCACTGCCACGAGGAGCTCCCAGTGGTTGCGGAAGTTGAGCGCGATCTTGGGGTTCGGAAAAAGCTTTGCGAGCACGCGGAACACCTTTTGCGCGCGCTTCTTGCGTGCGGCGAGGGAATAGTCGGATGGCATGGGGTGATTATAGCGCCTTACCGCATGACTTGACAAAATCTGTGGGTATGTTAATATCTATATAGCGAGGTGATCATATGAGAGCAGTGAGCTTAGAAGATATTGCCCCGGCATTCGTGATCGTCGTCCTCCTGGCAATCGTGAGGACGATTTTAGTAAACGCCCCGAAAATCATGACTCTCATTGCCCCGTTTCTTAATCGCTGATTGGCGCTCTTACAAAACCGACCAGCGAACACCCGGCCGCGCGATGTATTCTCTCCCCCGAGAACCGCGCGGCTTTTTTATTCTTCTATCTTGTACCCGAACCCGTGCACGGTTTTTAATAATTTCTTTTTGTGGCCGATGTCTATCTTTTCGCGCAGAAACCGGATGTGCACGTCCACGGTGTTCGTAAAGGGATCCGCGTTCATGTCCCACACGTGTTCCAATATCATCGCCCGCGTGAGCGTGGTGCCTGGATTGCGCATTAAATATTCCAGGAGCGCGAATTCCTTGCGGTTCAGCTCTATCCGCTTCCCTGCCCGCGCCACGGTGTGCGCCTGCGTGTCCATTTCGAGGTCGCCGAGCGAAAGCCGCGGCCCCACGATCTTCCGTTCGCGGCGCAGGAGCGCGCGTACCCGCGCAAGGAGCTCGGCCAGCGAGAATGGCTTTGCAAGATAATCGTCCGCGCCAAGATTGAGCGCTTCAATTTTCGTGGACACGTCGCCCGTTACGGAAAGGATGATTATCGGAAAATTCTTACCGCGTTCGCGGATAGTGCGACACACTTGAATCCCGTTCTGCCCGCCGGCGAGCTTGATGTCAAATATGCCAATGTCATATGAGTTGACCTTGGCCCACATGAGCCCCTTTTCGCCGGTCTCCGCCCAGTCCACGGCAAGCCGCTCGGCCTTCAGGCCTTCCAGGATAAAGCGGGCGATGTCCTTTTCGTCTTCCAAAAGTAATACTCTCATAGAGATAATTATACGGATTGAACATTAAAAGATTCTAAAATGGAAAACGGCCAAAAAGGTTGACAGAACCCTTCATTTTTGCTACAATCCAAGTAGTAGCACCTTCAAAAAATCCTTTCTCCTGCAGCAAGTTCCGCACGCAACCCGTATGCGGCGAAATTTGCCGCAGGAGGAAGGCCAATTCACGGCCTTGGTCGCACGTCGACGACCTCAAAATAAAACCCTGCACTAAGGCCATGAGCAAGGCGATAGGATTGCTGATTGTATTGGTTGCCGTGGGGATCTTCATGCCCGACGTGCTCCATGCATTGAGCGTCTTCCTCCTGACGCTCCTTAATAAGGCCACGGCATTCATCCAAGCAATGCCGACGAGCCCATAAGGCTTCGGGGCGTTCTCACACGAGAACGCCCCCTTTTCTTTCTCTAACCTTTTTATAATTTTCGCGCTATTGCCTATTGTCCCGTGCTCGACGGCGTCCCCGTGCTTATGGAAAGCAGTTGGACCGTGAAGTGCAACGTGGAACTGGCAGGAATCGGACCGTTCGCCTGGCTGCCATAGCCAAGGTCTGGAGGTATTGTGAGTTCGCGCGTGCCGCCAACCTTCATGCCCACAAGGCCGAGGTCCCATCCTTGGATCACGTTTCCCTCGCCCAGCACAAACGAGAATGGCTGGTTGCCGTGGAGGGATGACGCGTCAAAGACCGTGCCGTTATCAAGCGTGCCGGTGTAGAGCACGTTTATGGTATCGCCGTCCGCGGCGGGCGTGCCCGTGCCCACTACTGTGTCTTTTATGGTAAGTTCCGCCATGAGTTGCTGTTGTTCTTGCGCCGCCACATTGGCTTCGTCGTTCGCCTGTTGCTGCACGGCCTGGTTGGATTGATTATTGTACCACATCGCCCCGCCGATCACGACGACTGCGAGCACAATGAAGATGATACCGAGAAGAATTCTTTTTGATTTATCCATTTTTATTAATGAAATTATAATTAATTTTTAATAGCGGCGCTCACGATATTTTTGAGCCGGGCGGGACGGAAGCGGCATCCCACGGCGCAATGAGCACCGGCCTGCCATCCTCGCCGTGCGCCGCAAGGAGCATCCCTTGGCTCTCAAATCCCATCATCGTCCGCGGGTCAAGGTTCGCAATGATGATGACCGACTTCCCCACGAGCTCTTCCGGCGAATAGAACTTGGCAATGCCGGAAACGATCTGCCGCGGTTCGCCCATGTCCACCTGCAGCTTAAGGAGCTTTTCTGAACCCTCCACGCGCTCGGCCTGAGTGATCTTGCCCACGCGGAGATCCGCCCGTTGGAATTCGTCCAGTGTCACCAGACGATTGTATCAAAGGCCGATGGTTCCTTCAAGGGTTCCTTCCGAGGTCGTGGATGAAGCGGAGAAATGCACCCCCGCGCGCGGCATGCGCGTGGATGTGGAAATGCTGGACGACGCAAACGTTCTGAACGGAGGAAATATTCTTGTGCTCGAGGAAGAGGTGGTGGACGATGCGCTGGCAGTGGACGATGCATTAAATGGTATGCCCGACCCGGGGAAGATCCGGCGCCCGCCGGGGAATGCTCCGCGCCGCGCGGAGGTCGTGGAAGTGGCCGTGCTCGTGCCCGCACCGGAGCCGGCGTTGGACCCGGAGCCTGCGGCGGGCGCAAAAGAACCTTGAGGAGAAATGCCGCCGCACCGCGTGTAGACGTCAATGCGCGCGCTGGTCTGCAAATTCCGCAAAATGCCGCCGTTCGCGGAGGCGCTTGTGGAAGCGGATGCGGAAGCCGTGCCGAACGCGGAACGGAGCGTATCGCACACGCTTTCAAGCGCGCTCTTTTTGGCGCCGCTTGAGCCATTCGCGCCAGTTGTGCCAGTTGCGCCGTTCGCATGACCAATCTCTACGGAAGAGGTTGCCGCGGTGATTCCCCCTGCCGCCGTCGCACCATTAATAGAAGCGGTCACGTCTTCGTTGAGGTCTGCGGCAAGCGTGGGTAAAAGCGTGCTCGTGGGATGGGTCGCCTCAAGGTCATTGATCTCGCTTGCACGGCGCGTGGCAAGCGTGGCTTCCAATTGCGGTTTTGCCGCAGGCGGCGTCACGGCAAGCTGGACGTTTTCGGCCAGCCGTTTTAATGGATAAAGCGGACTTTCAATGGGAACGTTCGTCGTGTCGGCATAGACGGATGCGCTCGCGATGAATATTGCGAATGCCGCCGCACCCACGGCGATAATTTTAATAATGAGCGCGAAGCGCGAACCATGCACGGCCGCCGTTCCCCTGTGCGCGGCCGCACCCGCGTGCGCCGCGTCAAAGGTCGCCAAAAATCTGCCCTTTGCTTTTTGGGTGAAATCGCCGTCCGGCGTGAAAAGCTTCTTCACGCGGCGCGGCAGTTTTTCATTTTTTGAAAATGGGTTCGTCATTGCTTCAGTTCTTTTTGTATCTTCTCTTTAATGCGGAGCGTGGCCACGCGCAGCGCGCCTTCGGAACGGCCGATCATGTGCGCAATATCCTTGTACGCAAGCCCCGCCACAAAGCGCAGCTCAAAGAGCTCGCGCTCTTCTTCGGTCATGGTCGCAAGAAATTTTTGCACCTCGCGGTAGCGGAGCCGGTCGTCAATGTCCGGCATCTCGGTAACCGCCATCGCTTCCACCTCGTGCTCCTCAAAGGATGAAAATGCCGCCTCTTTCTTTTCGCGATAGTGGTCGATGAGCATGTTGCGCGCCATCTGCCAGAACCACGACACGAACCGTCCGCGCGTTTCGTCAAAATAGCTCACCTTTTCCACGAGCTTCACAAAAATGTCCTGCGAAAGGTCTTCCGCCGTTTCCCGGCGTCCGGTCCTCGTAAAGAAGAATCCGTACGCCTTCGGCAGGAGCTCATCGTAGAGCGCGGCGGTGGCCTTGCGGTCCCCTTTCTTCATGCGCACCGCGAGCGCGGTCAAGGAATCGTGCGGTTCCTGCTTGGTTTTTGTGCGTGCCATAGGGAGATACGAATTATAGGGGAAATTGTTACAAAATCACGCAGATTCCCTTACTCATTACGTCCGGATATTACCCACCCGTCACTTCGTGCTTCGGCTTTGATGCGTGCTCCGCCGCGGGATTCGCTTTTTGCGCCATATTGCGCCGGTGCTCTTCGGTGTCCAGGAGACCGCACTTTTTCCATTTTTTACCGCTGCCGCAGGGGCACGGATCGTTGCGCCCTATCTTTTCTGTGCCCGCGGCCGCACCACCGCCGCCGGACGAACGGAGCGCTCCCGCGTTCGGATTGGCGTTCTCATTCCCGGTCGTCGCCGTGCGCATGGCAGCGTCGCTCGCAAGCTTGAACGTGTTCGCAAAAATGAGCCCGTTGAAGCTCGCCCAAAAGTTCTTGAATAGGCGACTCGCCTCCTGGCGATATTCCACGAGCGGATCCTTTTGGCCATAGGCGCGGAGCCCCACGGATTCCTGGAGTGCTTCTAAATCCTCCAAGTTCGTCATCCACAGCATGTCCAACGTGCCGAGCAACTGGTTCCGCGCGAGCGGATTTTCCGCGGCTTTCGCGGAGCGCTCTTCTATTAGCTTGCGTGCGTCCTCCGTGGTTGCGGGCAAAGGTGCCGAAGCGTCAATGATCATCGCGTCCCGGAACATCTTCAGAATATTTTCCTGGCGCGTTTTTGCTTCGCGGGAAGCGTCCGTTTCCACACCTGCGGCCTCAAGCGCGCTCATGTCGGAAGCGGCAAGCTCATCGAGTTCCGGCGCAACCGCCGCGTCAAAATGCGCGAGTGCCGCGTCCGTGATCGCCTTCGCCACATCCTCGCGGTTCATGAGGCCCAACATTTCCGTGCGCCTGCGGTACACCGCCGCGCGCTGTTTGTTCAGGACGTCATCGTAATCAAGCAAGTGCTTGCGGAGGTCAAAGTTCGCGCCTTCCACTTTTTCCTGTGCCTGCTCCACCGCGCTCGTCACGAACTTGAACTCAAGCGGCTCGTCTTCCGGCACGTCAAACCGCTCCATGATGCTCTTCATGCGGTCGCCGCCAAAAATACGGAGTAAATCATCCTCCGCGGACAAAAAGAATTGCGTGGAACCGGGGTCGCCCTGCCGGCCGGACCGGCCGCGGAGCTGGTTGTCTATGCGCCGCGCCTCGTGCCGTTCGGTGCCGATCACGTGCAAACCGCCGTGTTCCCGCACGGCTTTCCCCTCCTCCGGCGTCGGCGGGTTGCCGCCAAGCAAAATGTCCACGCCGCGGCCGGCGACGTTGGTTGCCACGGTCACCCCGCCCGTGCGGCCCGCCTGCGCAATGATGGCGCCCTCGCGCTCGTTGTTCTTGGCGTTCAACACCTCGTGCGGGATCCCCGCCTGCGAAAGCGCCGCGGAAAATATTTCGTTCTTTGCAATGGACGTCGTGCCCAGCAACACCGGTTGGCCCTTTTTGTGCCGTTCGCCCACTTCGCGCACCACCGCCTTCACCTTCGCGCTAAAATTCTTGTAAATAAGGTCGTTCAGGTCTTTGCGCGCAAGCGGCTTGTTCGGCGGAATGGAAACCACTTCAAGCTCGTAGACCTTGTGGAATTCTTCGGCCGATGTCTGCGCCGTCCCCGTCATGCCCGATATCTTTTTGTACATGCGGAAATAGTTCTGGATGGAAATTTTGGCGTACGTCCGCGACTCTTCTTTCACCCGCACGTTTTCCTTTGCCTCTATTGCCTGGTGGAGACCCGCCTGGTAGCGCCGGCCGACGAGCATACGGCCCGTGAACTCGTCCACAATAATGACCTCGCCGTTCTTCACCACATAATCCTTGTCCCGCTGAAAAAGCGCCTTTGCCTTCAAACTTTCTTCGAGATAGTGCACGAGGCGGATGTTTTCCGGCGCATAGATGTTCGGAATATTGAGCATTTTTTCCACTTTTTCCACGCCCGCGTCCGTGATGGCGACCGACTTCCGCTTTTCGTCCACGTCGTAATCCTCGTCTTTATTAAGATTTGTGACCACGCGCGCGAACGCTTTGTACGCATCGCTCGACTCCTGGTCCGGCGCCGCAATGATGAGCGGCGTCCGCGCTTCGTCTATTAAGATGCTGTCCACCTCGTCTATAATCGCAAAATTGTGCCCGCGCTGGACGCGGTCCTCCACGCGGTAAATAAGATTGTCGCGCAAATAATCAAAACCGAACTCGTGGTTCGTGCCATAGGTGATGTCCGCGGCGTAGGCGTCACGGCGCGGCGCGGGACGCAAGAATTCCTGCTGCACCAGGAACGCGCCCGTCGTATCGCGCTCTTTGTCCAGCAGTTTTGATTCCTCGGGATTCTGTGCCGCTTTGCCGCTCCCTTCTTCCGGCGCTTTGTAGAGCGGGTCGTACATAAATGCGGCGTTCGGCACGAGAACGCCGACGGTCAAACCGAGCGCGCGGTAGACCTGGCCCATCCACACCGCGTCGCGCCGCGCGAGGTACTCGTTCACGGTCACGACGTGCACGCCTTTCCCGGCAAGCGCGTTCAAATAGGCAGGCGCCACGCCGGCAAGCGTTTTTCCTTCACCGGTCATCATTTCGGCCACACTGCCTTCGTGTATGGCAAAGCCGCCCAGGAGCTGGACGTCGAATGCGCGCTGGTTGAGCGTCCGGCGCGCCGCTTCGCGTGCGAGCGCAAATGCGCAGGACGCAATATCTTCCAGCGTCTCGCCCTGCGCCAGGCGCTCCTTGAGCTTCGCACTTTCCGCCTTTAGTTCCTCGTCGGAAAGCTTTTGTAGTTCCGGCTCAAGCGCGTTCACCTCCGTGACGCGCGCCTCAAGCGCGCCGAGCGACCGCTTCGTAAAAAATTTCTTAATAGAGCCCAACATTGCCTATGGATTATATGCGATTTGCCTCATTTTTTCAACCTCTCCCGCGCGGCACTATGCCCAGCATTACTACCGAGTTACGCGCCACGCAATATCTTCTCCGCAACTTCTTTCCCGCTCCCGAGCGCGCCTTCCACGGTGGCCGTTTCTTCCTCTTCGCTATAGAGCGCTTCCCCTGCAAAAAAGATCGTGTCCGCCACTGGTTTCATCAATTCCTCGCGCGCCTTGTAGCTATCTACCGTGACATAGCTGTAAGCGCCTCGTGCAAACGGATCTGCAAACCAGTTCACCGCTTGCCACGCAATAAGTTCTTTTTTAAAATCTCGCACGTTCATCTTAAAAGTATGGGCAAGCGAGGTAAGCCCCATTTGGAGAATCTCTTCCGAAGAATTATCCTTCAGTTTTTCCGAAGGTGGACCGGCAAGCCAACCCGTGAGCACTACTGAGGATTCCGGATATTGCGCCCACCAGGTTGGAAAAATCTCGTCGCCAAAAAGAAAACTCATCTTGCTAAAATCACTCCCCGTTATATCTGTCCACCACTTGAGGTTAAAACGCAGAAGTAATTTTATAACTCCGCCGAACCCGATTTTTGAAGCCGCCTCGATCTTTTCCGAAAGGGTGGACTCGAAATGCAAGGAGGAAATTACCGGCAATGGAAGGGTGATTATAACTTTTTGCGCGTGGTACTTTTCTGCATTTGTGCATCGAATGGTTGCTCCTTGCCCCTCTTGGCTCACGACAATAGATTCAGCCTCCCGCGCGAGTCGCATCTCAACCCCTAAAGCTTTGCATTCATCTAACAAAAAACCGAGAAGTGCGGTGTATCCCTCTTTGATTCTCCCCTGTTGCCATTCCTTATCGCCGCTCAACCATTCATCGCGAAGGGAAAATGTGCTCGCCCGCCTTGGATCCGCGGCATCGTATCCCTGGACCATTCGCACGATGGATTTCCTAAACGCTTCGTACTTTTCTTCTCCAAAATACTTTTCAAGGAAATCACTAATAGGCACATCCTCCATGAGCGCCCTCAATTTTTCTTGAAAGGCATCGGGCTCTTTCGGGGAAAAATCTTCGTTTTTTATGATTTTCCCGTCACGTACCGTCCAACGTTCTCCCTTGCTTGCTACATAAGTGAGTCCCGCCTCATCCATCAGTGCCCGCGTCACCTTCGCCGGTCCATGCACAAACTCCGCGCCGCCCTGCGCGGGATACCCGAACTCTCTTTCCGGGAGCGGAAAGATGCGGCCACCTATGCGGTCGCGCGCCTCAAGCACGATCACTTTTTTCCCGGCGCGGCCAAGCTCCCGCGCGGCCATGAGCCCCGACGCGCCGGCGCCGATTATTACGACTTCCGCTTTCGTGTTCGCCATCGTTTCTTGGGTCTTAGGCGCTTACTCCTTCCCCTCGCGCCTCTGGTGCCGCACATCCTCGAACTTTGCCTTGTACTTTTCTATCTCCAGTTGGAGCGTGTTTCTTGCCGCGTCGATTGCTTTATGGACGTCGTCGGCATTTTCTTCCGCGCGGAGTATTTTGTGCGGCAGGCGCAGGTCAACTGCCACTTTAAATACGTCTCCCTTTTGGTGATGGTCGGTCGTGCGGGAAACTTCCATCCACATTTCCGCCTCGCCCGTTTCGTCAAAATGTTTGACGAACTTTGCGAGTGGCATGAGCTTCTCTTCTATATATTCTTCCAACGCGGGCGTAATGAGATTGTCGGATTTTTTTATATTGATTTTCATGTGATTTGTACCTCTTCTTCCAATTCTACATCAAATTTGTCTTTTACGGCGGATTTTGCGAGCAAAATGAGGCCTTTCACGTCTCCCGCATTGGCATTCAGCACGTTTACGATGAAGTTCGGGTGCTTTGCTGAGAACATCGCGCCGCCGAAGCTCACTCCGCGGAGGCCCGACTCGGCGATAAGCTTTGCCGTGGAAATGACCGGGAACGGATCCGTCTTCACGGAAAAATGCGAGCCGCGAAAGACGAGGGTCGCCTCGCGGAGCGCCTTCTTGTACTCTGGGCCCGAGGCCTTGTGGAGCGTGGCGAGCGGCACGTTCTTAAAGATGCTCCCGATGTTCGGATAGTCCAGCGGGTGGTTCTTTTTGCGATATTCCATCTTTTCGCGCGTCGCTTTTTGAATTTCGCTTTTCTTCCCCGGACGCAACGCGAGCGTTGCCTCCAAAATGATCTCGCCTTTCGCGCCTTTCTTAAAGATGCTCGTGCGGTAGCCGAATGCGCACGCGCGCGTGGAGCGCGTGACCATTCTCATTTTTTTGGGATCAAAGCTTTTTACCGACGCCACCACGTCTTTGATCTCGCCGCCGAAGCATCCCGCATTCCCGCGGATGGCGCCGCCGAGCGTTCCCGGCAATCCGCCGGCCCACTCCAACCCGGACAACGATTTGCCCGCGGAAAAATCCAAAAGTTTTTCCATGGTAACGCCCGTACCGGCCGCGACCTTGGTACCGCGTGCGTGGAGCGCGGCCGCCGTCGGGCGGATCACGAGCCCGTCAAACCCCTCATCACCTATCAAAAGATTCGTACCGCCGCCAAGGATGAATACGGGAAGCTTTTTTTTCTTCGCCTCGGTGATCGCCCAATGCACTTCACGCTCGTTTTTGGGCGCAAAGAAAAAGCGGGCAGGGCCGCCTATCTTGTAGTTGCTCCATGTGCACAGTGGCACATTTTCTTGAAATCGTGGCATGGTAAATAGATTTTATCGTTGTAATCTTGGAAACACCGCAGGAGCTCATGGGCACACAAAAACCGCTCCGCTCAGGCCTCCTCTTTTCTACGAAACCGCGCGTGGTGCAGGTGCGGGAGAGTAAAAGGACTGAGCGGAGCGGCTATGGTGACCTCCAATTCTTTTTGTTATTGAATGAGTGCTCTCTAGCCGACTCCATACTCAGTATAAAGTATGGTCATTAAAACACAATTAAATTTAGATGAAAAAACGCTTAAAGAACCGGTGCGCGAGCGCGCGGGAGCCCTTTATAAACCAAAAACCCCGCGAAGGGGTCTTTTGGCCAAAAAGAAAGTCTGGACATGCGTCGCTCGATATCATCGGCTACGTATGCGCACACTCATTCTTAAGCATTATAGCAGATATCCCTCAAAATTGCAAATTTTAACGATCTTTTAATGCGTTTCCCCCGGAGGTCTCCCCCGGCCCCGGCGCAGTCGCCGCAGCCGGCGCGGGCACTTTGAACACAAAATACTTATAGCCAATGAAGTTCCATGCGAAGGAAACCGCGATCCCCGCGACCGGAGAGACTATGTTTATCCACAGTTTGGTGAGCGATTCTGACCCCGTGGGACCAAATGCCTTCACGAGCGTCGCCGCGCCCACATTCAACCCCCAGCCAATAAGCGCAATACCGTAGAATTCCAACGTCTTTGCCGTCTTGGTCTTTTTTGCCTCAGCAAAGGTCCAGTGCTTGTTCCAAAAAAAGCTGTTGGTGGTGGAACAAAGAAATGATACCGCTTTAAAGGCCGCGAATAATCCGTTGCTCAAGGGAGATGATCCATAGAGGAATGTTTCCAAATTAAGAACGCCCACATCAATAAAGCTGTTCAGCGTCCCCACTGCCGCAAACTGGGCGAATTGGTAAACTCCCTTCCAAAACTTATCCAGCCACCGCGCGACAAGAAGCGCGAGCGGTGCAAGCACGGCGAGCGCGAGGAATATTGCGATGCGTATCCCCCACGTAAGCCGGCTTTCAAGCGACGTGTTCGCAAGCACGGGCTGGATGAGCAGCCCCACGAGCGCGCCGATGATGGTGACTATGCCGAAGTCCTTTGCGGACTCCTTATTGGAGTTCATACGTAACCGTAACGTTGTCGGTCACTGTTTGGGTACCCGGTGCCACGGAGACCGTTGAGGGAACGGCTGCCGTGCCACCCCCCGAAGCCATTGCGTAAGCGGGGTAAGGTTGCGGGCCGGGCAGGCCGTAGGATTCTTGGATGGTGACGGCAGGACCGAGCGAAGCGCCCGCTTCGGCGGCAAGCTCCGATGCTTCTTGCGTCGCCTTCGTCATGGCATCGCCGCGTGCAATCGCCACAAATTCATCCGGATTTTGGAACGTGAAGTTCACGCCACCCACCTGGTTCACGCCGAGCGGCGTAAGGCCGCCGAGCACTGCGGCAACGTTTGCAAGGTCACGCACCTTCACCTGCACGGTCTGCGTGAGCGTGTAGCCCGTAATGTAGTTGCGCTGCGTCGTCTTATCGTACGAATAGTTCGGCTCAAGGTCGTAGTTCGTGGTCTGGATGTCGCTCGAGGCGATCCCCTGCGAGCTCACAAACTGCATCACCGCGCTCATCTTATTATTGTTGTCCGAGGTAAGCGCATCCGGACTTGTTCCTTGGGAAACCACGGAGAAAGAAATGTCCGCTTCATCCGGCGTCGCGACCGTCATTCCCTGTCCCGTCACCGTGATCGTCCGCGACGAAGTGAACGAATGCGCGAATTGTCCCAACATCGGCGTCACAAAGAAAATCAGTATCACGACGATCACCACGAGCAGCACCGTGAACGTCCCCCAAAACCACTCTTTTATATTGTTTGGCATATGTTTATTATTTTTTTAAATTCAGCGGCTTTTAGACTCGCGCCTCCGACAAGGGCGCCATCAATACTACTATATTGTACATAATCGGCGACGTTCTTGCTCGTGACGGATCCGCCGTAGAGCACGATCGGTGCCGGTTTGCCGAGCTTCCGCTTGATGAATTCCGCCATTCCCCGCGCATCCTCCGGCTCATCATAGCGGCCGGTGCCGATGGCCCAAATGGGCTCGTAGGCTACGATGATGTGTGCGCGGTCGCGTGGTTTTAGCCCCGCAAAATCCTTGGAAAGTTGAGCAGCCACAAACTTCTGCGCGGCAGGAATGCCCTTTTTGCGGACCGCGAGCGGCTCCCCCACGCAGAGGATCACCTTCAGGCCGTCCGCGCGGGCAAGTTTTATTTTCTTATTAATGATCGCGTCCGTTTCCTTGGCCCACTTTCTCCGCTCGGAGTGTCCAATGATCACGTACCGCGCCCCGAGCGCTTTCAACATCCGCGGACCGACCTCGCTCGTAAACGGTCCCTTCTCCTGCCAAAAAGCATCCTGTGCGCCGAGCGCGAGATGTTTTTTGCACGCTATCTTCTTGAACGCGTGTGCAAGTTCATCCAAATAAATAAAAGGTGGGCAGAGTACCACCTGCACCTTATCGTCCGCAGCCCTTCCAACTTCGCGGAAAAGCTTTAACGCATCTTTTTCTGTCTTTGGATTCTCTTTCCAGTTGGCGGCGAGGAGTTTGGACATTACTAATGAATTTTAACATAAATTACGTTACCGGCACGGCCGTGCCGTGGATCCGGCGGGATTTGAACCCGGTTCCCTACTTGTCAAAGGTAGTGTTTTAACCGCATAAACTACGAGCCCGAGACCCACGGCGCAGTCAGGTTAATAAAAAGGTTTAAAACTATCTAAAATGAAAACGGCCGCCGAAGCGGTCGTCTTCACGACAAGTAGAAATTAATAGCCCGTAATAAATGCGGACCACCACCTTGCAATAATGATATTGCAAATCGGCACAGTGTCAAGAATTTTTTAATGAAGTTTTAATTTTTCTCTTTTTATTCAAACTCCAAATACATCGCCAAGTGGTCCGACACTTCGTCCGGCAGGACTTTGAAATCCACTACGTTAATGCCCGGACTTACAAGGGTGTAATCGGCAAAGCGAAGGGGCTTTTTGTAATGACTCGACCGAGTGGAGGTAATGCCGTATCCCTTGATCAGATTGCGCATACCGGCATCTTCAAATTTCTTTATGCTCTCCGACACAGGATCCAAATTAAGGTCACCGCAAAATACATAGGGATTTTTGAGGCCCTTGGCAAACCGGACAACATTATCAGATTGTAACAGCCGGCTCTCGGTATCCTTTTTTTTGCTATTTGCTATCCATGCCCCGTGCAGATTCATCACGGTGCATAAGCCCCTTGGTGTTGTTATAGTCGCATATTGAAGGTTGCGGGCGTGATTTGCTTCTTCGTTTTTGTCAGCATAGCCCCTATCTTTATATACAAATAATTCTCCTTCATTCATGATGTCCAGATCTTTTTTTATAAACATTGCTATACCCCACCAATCCATATAGTGAGGACGGAAAAACGATCTGTGTTCACGCAAAACCGCGCCGATATCCGTGAGGAGTGTGGTATGGAGACCGTTCCAACGTTTTGCATATTCGTGGCCACCTTCCCAGATTTCCTGGAAGCAAAAGATGTCCACGTCTTCGTGATGTTTCAAAAAATCAAGAAGTTTTTCTTTACCTGCGCGTCCGGCCCACGTATTGAGGGAGATCAATTTCATATTGGTATATAATAGCACGGCCGTGCCGTGAACCCGCCGGGATTTGAACCCGATTTTTCGCTTGTCGAGGGCGACGTTTTAACCGCATAAACTACAGGCCCAAGATCCGCGGCGCAATCACATTATCAAAACGACCGTTAAAACTATCTAAAATGAAAACAGCCACGATCTGTGGCTGTTTTCACCGACAAGCAATTTAGTCCGTAATCTATGCGGACCGTCACCCTTGCGATAAATAATAACGCATATAGAGGCGGGGTCAAGAAGTTTTTAATGATTTTTTAATATAAAAACACGCCATCGGGATTCGAACTGCTCAGCCGCGCGACGCGGCCTGCGCTTTGAGAACCCTCGGTTCTCAACCTCTCTCCTACACGGGGAAACTGCGTTTCCCCGACCCCCTTCCTTGTTCGAATCCCCCAACAAAGAAGGTACCACACAAAATACTCCCGAAAGGGCGTCTCGGAGGCGCCCAGGGAAATTTTGAATAACGGGTATGCTGGCAGCGCCGAGAGAGAGGCGCGCGCCGAGTACGGCGCGACGCCGTCCCTTTCGGGAGTATTTTGTGTGGTACCGCCATCGGGATTCGAACCCGAGTTTTCGCCGTGAGAGGGCGACGTCCTAGACCGGACTAGACGATGACGGCATTACGGGCGCTATCATTTTTATCTCCGCAACTACTCTGTCCAACTGCATTGCGTGGGAACCTTTCACGAGCACGAGATCTCCTTTTTTCATCGCGTCCTTCAAAGGCCGCGAGGCCTCGTCTGCGGTGTCGTAGGAAAAAATGCTCGTTTTCTTCATGCCTGCCGCGCGCGCCGCGTCCGCAATGAACTTCGCGCGGGGGCCGACGGTAAAGAGCATGTCCGCCGCATGCGCCGCAAGGCGTCCCACGCGCTCGTGCGCTTCCGGCGTATACTTCCCTATTTCCAGCATGTCGCCCAGGACCGCAATGCGCCGCTTGGCGGGAAGATCGCTCAACGTCGTGAGTGCCGCATCCATGGAAAGCGGGCTTGCGTTATACGAATCATCAATGACGTACGTTTGCTTTATTCCCGGGAGAAGCTGCATGCGCGCATCCGCGGGCTTGTACCGCGCGAGCGCTTCCGCAATCTTAACGAGATTCATACCGAAAATCAATCCGACGGCGGTCGCGGCGCCGGCCGCATACGCCTGCGCGCGGCCGAACGCGCCCTCCACTGCGACCGGCACCGAACTCCCCGCGTGCTCCACTTTGAATGCGATGCCCGCAGGCACGTCCCCCTCCGCGCCATGCGCCACGCGATTCTCAAAACGCGCGAGCTGCACCTCCGCACCTTTTTCAAAACCGTAGGTGAGAACCCGCGCGCGCGTCCGCGACTCCAAGTGCATCACCGTTTCGTCGTCGTAATTTAAGACCGCAAAGCCGCCCACGGGCAGGCATTCAATAAGGCGGCCCTTTTCGCGCGCCACTTCTTCCGGCCCGGCATAAAATTCCACGTGCACCGGGTAGTCGCCAATCGCCGTGATCACGCTCACATTCGGCCGCACGATCGTCAATAAATATTTAATGTCGCCCGGCCGGTCGGCGCCATATTCAACGACAAGAATTTCCGGATATTTTTTGTCGGTCACCGCAATGTGCCACAGCGAGACAAAAACGACCTTCGTCCAAAAGCCGATCTTTGCCCCCATCCGCGTACCGCGCGGCGTGTCGCGGCTCACGAGCTTGAGGTCGTGCGCGCTCCAGTCGCCGAGCACTACGAGCGGCAATCCAAGATCGTTGTTCAAATTGCCGGACGAAACCCGCACGCGCCGCACCGTGCCGAGCACCATTGCAATGGCAAGCTTGGTGGATGTTTTCCCCACGCTCCCCGTGACGCCCACGACGCCCGGCCGGTAACGCCAAATGGTGAGCCGCGCAAGCCCGCGCAGGGCAGAACGCAAAATATTCGTAAAGAATTTTTTAGTGGGGCTCATTGGTTTGTCGGCCGGTCCGGCGGAATATTATAGTAGTTGATCACGTACTGCGCGAGTTCTTTGAATCCCGGCACCACGCTGTCCACCGCGAGCGACGACTCGGGCAGGGTGTTCAAGCGTATGAAAATGAGGAACTGCGGGTCGGTGGTCGGCCCGAAGCCGATGTACGAGTCAATCAGCTGGTCCGTGTAGCCGCCGTGCACGAGGTCGGGAATAAAGGCGCTCCCCGTTTTGCCGCCGAGCGAATACCCGGGAATCGCGGGCGCACCCACCACGTCGTCTATCGCCGAGACCATCATCTCCGTGACCTCCGCCGCCGTGCTCGTGCTTATCGCGCGGCCAAGTTGTTCCGGCTGCAGCGCCGCGTTCAGGTACGGCCGCATCATCACTCCGCCGTTCACGATCGCGTCCACCGCGGTTACGAGTTCAATGGGCGTGACGGCGACTCCCTGTCCGTATGCCGCCGTGTCAAAATCCACCTGCGGCGATTTGGGATTCAACTGGCTGAGGTCGCCCGTAGCTTCACCGGGAAGATCAATCCCCGTCGGCTGGTCCAAGTGAAACTTTTTCATATACTCGGCAAATATTGAATTGCCCGTCTGGTTTTCGGCAAAGATGGCGCCGCTATTAATAGAGTGTTCTATGACCTCCGTCATCGTGGTGCCCGGCCCGTAGGCGCCATAGGTCGTGAGGTTATAGTTCGTAATGTGCGCGCCGTCCACATTCACATACCCTTTGTCGTCGTACGTAGTGCTTGACGTTATTTTCCCCGCATCAATGCCTGCCGCCATCGTGAGCACTTTCCAAATGGAACCTGGCTCGTACACGGCGTTCACGTTCGGATTCGTAAAGTCCGCGAGCGAGGACGAAGCATAACTGTTCGGATCAAAATCGGGCGAGGCGCCCATTGCAAGGATCTTTCCCGTTTTCGGGTCTTCCACAATAAAGTCCCCGCCCGTCGCGCCGCTCGAGGCAATAAGCTGGCTCAATACTTTTTCCGCTTCTATTTGAATGTTCGGGTCAATGGTGAGCGTGACGTCCGTGCCCGAAGAAAGCGTGCTCTCGTAATATCCTTCAACACCGTAGTGACCGCTCACGCCGCCGTTCGTTGCGTTCGGGCCCACGTAGCCGAGCACCTGCGATGCAACGGGGCCCAGTGGGTCGTACCGTTCCGGCTCGTACGCGGCATAAATGCCTTTCATGTTGAGGTCCGTGATGGACTGCGCGGTGGCATCATCCGCCTTCCGTTCTAAAAGTTCGTATGAATCGTTCGGTTTGGAAAAAAGCGCTTCCAGCGTGGAGACCGACATACCCAGCATCGGCCCCACGGTGTTCGCCGCCTCATCCGCATCCGCGATCGCGGACGGGTCGGCGTAAATATAGGGAAATTCCTGTTCCACCGCGGCGGGCAAAAGGTTCCCGTCCTCGTCGGTAAAATAAATGGATCCGCGATTGCCGCTCGAGCTCTGCGACGCCTCTACTTCGCTTGCGGCCTGCGCGTAATAATAGTCGCCTTTGGAGACCTGTAACTGGTAAAGATGAAATCCTAAAACAAAAAAGGCCGCGGTAATGAGGACGACGACTATTGAGAAGCGAGCTGCCATTGTTTGGTTTGTGGATCTTGGCTTTCCTGGAAATATTGCGGATTAGATACGGCGACGAGCCCGTCCGGGCCCGCAAGATTGGTGAACTGGGCGCCCGTCGTCGCGGCAAGAATCTCGTTATTTAACGTGGTGTTTTGCGCGCCAATGGAATCAAGCTCTGCCTTCGCTGTCGCAATGTCGTGGCTCAGGTTCACCGTAGAATTATAGAATGCGACCATCCCGAAAACCCCCGCCGCGACGCCCACCACAAGCACGCCCAACACGAGGTTTACCAGGCTTGCGTTGAATTTGAACTTTTTGTTTGGTTGGATGAATGTCATGTGATCGTTGCTGCGCGCAATTTTGCCGACCGGCTGCGCGGGTTCTCTTCCTCTTCTTCACGGGAAGGAACCACCGGTTTTTTTGTTAAAATTTCGGCCTTGCCTTCTTTTGCCGATGTTTGAAACGAATGTTTTATGATACGGTCCTCGAGCGAATGGAAGCTTATCACGACCACGCGCCCACCCGGCTTTACGATCCGCGGCATGCTGTCCAGCGTGCGCGTGAGATTGCCGAGCTCGTCGTTCGCGTAGATGCGGAGCGCCTGGAACGTGCGCGTGGCGGGATCGATCCTTCCTTTTTCGTATCCCGCGGGTACCGCGCCGCGCACCACTTCCGCGAGCTCCCCGCTCGTCGTGATCGCGTGCGCCTTTTCCCGCTCCACGATCGCCTTTGCGATCCGCCGCGAAAGCCGTTCTCCGCCGAGCGTAAAGAGTATCCGCGCAAGCTCGTTCTCCTTCACCCCGCGGAGCAGTTCCGCGACCGGCGTCTGCGCATCGTCGTAGGTCATGTAGAGCGGCTCGCCCGCGTGCGCGTCGCCGAAGCTGAATCCTCTTCCCGATCGCTCAAGCTGCTCGGAAGAAAATCCAAGGTCAAGCAAGAGGCCATCCGCAAGGCCGAGCTTTTCTTCCCGGATGATCTCCGGGAGCTCCGCGTAGTTGCGGTGAAGATACCGTTCGCGCGCGCCGTATGCATGCCCCGCGCGTGCCGCTTCCCGCGCCTCCACCATTTTTTTATCCCAGTCCAGGCCGAGAAAATTTCCTTCCGGCATGATCTCGCTCATGATGGCCTCGGCATGGCCTCCGCCATCCACCGTGCCGTCAATGACGAACTGCCCGGGTTCCGGCGCAAGATACTGTAAAACTTCTTTTAAAAGAACTGAGCGGTGAGCCATCAAATGCCAAGCTCACCCAATTTTTCCGCGATCTCCTGCGAGGCGTTCTCCGTTTTGGTCTTGTACGCTGCCCATGCCTCGAGGTCCCAGATCTCCACGCGGTTGTAGAGTCCCGCCACGACGACCTCTTTTTTGAGGCCGGCGTATTTGCGGAGATAGTCCGGGATCAAAATTCTTCCTTGATTATCAATTTCCACGTCCGACGCGCCTGCGAGCATGAGCCGCACGAACGCGCGCGAGTTCGCCTGCGCGAGCGGCAATGCGACCAACTTTTTTGCGAGCACATCCCATTCCGCATTTGCAAATACAAAAAGGCAATTATCAATTCCGCGCGTGATGATGGCCCCGGCCGTCAATTTCTCGCGGAATTTTGCCGGGATCGCCATACGACCTTTTACATCCAAATTGTGTTGGAATTCTCCAAGTAGCATGTTCGTAGCGGCCCATGGGCCGAAATTTATTTGAAGTGGTTTTATTGGGCTTTATGCGAGCCAATTCCGAGTTCTGCACAGAAAGTGGCAGTTATCCCCAGAATTATCCACAATTCCCCACTTCCCTATAACTATAAGCCACTTTGGGTAAGCGTCAAAAAGCCGCCTTTCGGGCGGTTTATAGATGAAAACATAAGTAAAACCTATACTTTTGATGCCACATTTGCACTAGTTATTCACAAGCTGTCAACGAGTGCGTCTTGTAGGGATCGGACCTACGACCTTCCCGATGTGAACGGGACGCTCTGCCACTGAGCTAAAGACGCCTGGTTCGCGATGCCGCGTATCGTTTTGCCGACAGAGGCCTTCCCTTACTGTCGTCAAAACGACACGCGGCATCGCTCACCGTTATTTTAACCTATTGTATCTCAACGGTCGCGCCTGCGGCTTCAAGCTTCTTCTTCATTTCCTCGGCTTCTTCTTTCTTTGCGCCTTCCTTGATCGTCTTCGGGGCGCCGTCCACGAGGTCCTTCGCTTCCTTGAGACCAAGCGCGGGATTCACTTCGCGCACGACTTTAATGACGCTCAATTTGCTCGCGCCACCCGCCTTAAGGACGACGTTAAAGCTCGTCTTCTCTTCCGCTGCGGCCGCTCCTGCGCCCGCGCCGCCGGCCGGAGCCGCGGCTGCCGCCGAGATGCCGAACTTCTCTTCCATCTTCTTCACGAGCTCCGCGAGCTCAACCACCGTGAGAGATTCTACTTTTGAAATGACTTCATCAATGTTTGCCATTGTATTATTTTGCGTTTTTGCTTGCGTTAGCTCGACCTTTTATCCGGCTGCAGCATTTGTGGCTGCAGGTGCAGTATCAATGGAACTTTCGGCAGTAGGCGTAGTACTCGCGGCTGCGGCTGCCACGGGCTTTGCACTCGCTCCTCCCTGTTTGGATTTCTGGTCAACAATATACATGAACGAACGAAGGGGCGCAGTGAACATGCCGAGGACCTGGGCAAGGAGCACTTCGCGCGGCGGCAATTTTCCGATCGCAACAACCTGCGTGGCATCCATCGGCATCTTGCCCTTCATATCATATCCGCCCAAAAGATGCGCGATCCACATATTCTTGTCACCGCCTTCCGGAACCTCAAGCCCCGAAAAGAACTTGAACGCCGGTCCCGCAACGCCCTCTATCCCCTTTTCGGAAAAGATAGTTCCCACGGAGATCTTGAATTTTTTGAGGTCCACGTCGATCCCCTGTTCTTTGAGCAAAAGACCGAGCAGGCGCTTTTTGATGACGAGGTAGCTGCCGTTCGTCTTCTTAAGCTCATTGCGCAGCTTACGGATGTTCTCCGCCGTGATCTTGGTGAAGTCGGCAAAAATAAGCGCTTGGCTCTTATCAAGCAACGCTTTTGCCCGCTTTAATTCTTCTGATTTCTGTGCCCTTGTTTTCATTGGTTTTTGTGCGGCAGGGGCAAAGCCCGAGTCCGCGAGATAAATAAAAAACGGCTTTCCAAAGCCATTCGCGGGTGCACCGCCGCCCCTAATGGCATTGGTGCTTTCCTCGGCAGGTGCTTATTCCGTTTTCTCTCGGATGCCTGCGGTCTTTGGAAGTACAGACAGTATATTTCAGGCGGACGAATTTGTCAAATCCTCTAAAGTTCGTTACGCGAGCAATACCCCTCCGTCCACCACCACTTGCGTGCCGGTCATGTAACCCGCAAGACCAGAAGCAAGGAAGAGCGCGACTTTGCCGATGTCGTCGGGCTCGCCCATGCGCTTCATTGGAATCCGCTCAAGAAAGCGCTTGCTCATTGCTTCCATATCGGGAGAGATAGGTTTGTCCGCTCCGCTACCCGGCGTCGCGATACTGCCCGGAGCCAATGCATTCACTTGTATGTTGTGCGGCGCAAGCTCCAGAGCAGTATTCTTTGTAAAGCCCCAAATGCCGTGCTTTGTGGCGTCGTATGCCGCAAGGCCGACCCCCGAAGGATGGAGGGCATCAATTGAACTGATATTTATTATTTTTCCTCCCCTTCCCTGGGCGATCATAATGCCGGCCACCGTCTTCGTAAAATAAAAAACACTTTTTAAGTTCACACTCACGATCTTTTCAAAATCAGCCGCTTGCATCTCCATCACCAGGATCAACGGATAAATACCCGCATTGTTCACGAGGATATCAATGCCGCCAAATGTTTTTACGGCAAAGTCCGCGGCCGCCTGCACGTTCTGCGCATCGGACACATCGGTTTTTACGAATGCTGCTTTGCCGCCGTTGTCTTGCAGCTCTTTTACTGCCGCCATGCCCGCACCTTCGTTCATGTCGGCGACGATCACGCTCGCGCCCGCTTCCGCGAGCCTTCGCGCAATGCCGAGACCGATGCCCATCGCGCCGCCCGTCACCATGGCAGTTTTCCCCTTAAGATCTATCAATTGTTGTAGGGAGGGTTGGTTCATCCTAGTATATCTGATCATACCACCTCGCCGCGTATTGTTCCTCATCAGGATAGTACGCGTCTATACAAAGCGGGGTGTTGTAGACGATATTCGAACCTATCTGACTATTTCTGCCTAATCCCCGCCGAGGTAACGCGGTTCATGGAGTTCATTCGTTCTCGCGAAAAATCATTGACTTAGCGATGTATTTTTGATATAGAATAGCCAGCCCTTAGGGTTGCTCACTGCATTCGTGCAAACGGGTGCAGAGCTATCTTCAAAGGAGAGTCTATGACAACTGAAAAGGCAGAAGTGGTAATTCGCGAAGCGGTTGAAAGCGATTCGGCGTGGGTCTCAGACCTCATGCAGGACGCGCTTGAACCGTTTTACGGCGGGGATCATCGCGCTCATGCCAAGCGAATTCTCGAAGCTCATCTGAGCGGAGGAATGGACTTGGTAGGTTTTTTCTCGTTTGAGCAGAGGATGTTTATCGTTGAGGTTAATGGCGTTCGCGCCGGGATGATTCATCTCGTCGGCAAACGGCAAGAAACCTACAAGATCAGTCCGCTCATCCTTGCGTCCGAGTTTCGCGGGAAACTTGGTATCGGGAGCGTCCTACTCAAACACGCCGAGCAATACGCACGAGATCACAATGCCCGCCAACTCTATTGCACGGTCGCAGAATCGAATGTCGGAGCAATGCAGTTCTTTCTTCGGAAGGGATTCGTTCGTGCCGGTAGTTCGGCAAGTCACTACAAGGCGGGTGTCGTGGAAACGATGCTCTACAAGATTCTTTACGAGGCGGAAGAAATGGCCGCTTACGAGAGAGTGCATATCTCCGTGATACCGCTCGAAGAGAAACACGAAGCCGAGACCTCCAAGCTACTTCTCACCACGTTGCCGGAATCATTCGGTGGCGTGGACGAGAATTGGATCAAGGCGCTTTATGGCGGTTACGCACGGCGGCACATCGGCGACATCAACGTAAAGTTCAAACTGATTTACGTCGCGGTGAGCGGCACGGGCGAGATCGTCGGCGTCGCCGGGATGACGCCGAAGAAGGGCGAACCCATTAAGGTGATGCCTTTTATCGCAAAGGGCCGAGCGGCATTCGATGCGCTACTCGTCGATCTCCCCCATCAACTCGTCCAATATGGACGGAAGCTGTATATCCACATCAACCCGACTGCAAGCGAGGTGGTTTCACTGCAACGCTTCGGTTGGAAACTGGACGCAGCAATGCCGTCCGCGTACCGTCCGGGAGTTATTACGTACCAGTGGAGTCTGGAGATAGGAGCTACGACTATGAGAGAAATGAGAGTCAAGCCCCGCTTCATCAATCTGGCCCGCTCCAGAAAAAAGACGCTGGAGGTAAGGGTCGGATACGATAACATCAATCGTATCCAGGTTGGTGAGCGCATTAGATTCGTCTCACACGAAAGCACGCTCGATATCCGAGTGAAGGCCATCCGCCGTTACCCGACTATCGCGCTACTCCTCGACAAAGAGCCGTGGGAAAAAATCGCCCCCGATCTTTCGTCAAAGGAGGAGACGTTTCAACTTCTGAAGCAAATCTATCCGTCGGAGAAGGAAAAGCTCGGGATGGTAGTCCTGGAGATCGATCCTCTTTAGCGGAAACGAACAACGGGCGTCCAAGCGCAGTTATGCTTGGACGCCTTTTTTATACGAGTTTAATTTCTATGCCGACGACACCATACTTTTCTTCATCTTCGGGGGAATAGAACTTTCTTAACGCCGAGAATACTTCATCCTTTGTATTGCCCCCGAGAGCAACGACAGAAAATCTCTTAAACAAATCTCCAAAAGAGCGGAACTGGTGCAACGCCACTACTTCTGACATAACCTTCCTTTTTCCATCCTGGGCATCACTGAATTCGATGTTATCACCGATTTTGATCTGTTGCCTTTTCTCATCGTAAAGGCGACACTCGATGCTCTTCGTACCGGCTTCTATTTTGTCGAAATATTCAGTTGCCAGCTTCATCCTATAGATCATGGACAAACAATAGCACTGAGTAGCGAGAATAATCAATTAGAACCTTGCTCTTATCAATTCCGTCAACCTTGACGCGGAGGGGGTGAGATTCGAACTCACGAGCCCCTTTCGGGGCGCCGCATTTCAAGTGCGGTGGAATGAACCACTATCCGACCCCTCCTTGTGGACCCACGGGGAATCGAACCCCGACCTGATCCATGCCATGGATCCGTAATGCCATTTTACTATGAGCCCGCCACAAGCTATTTATTTTCCGATCCGCCCTGCTGCGATTGTGATTCCATCGCGGCCCTCTTCTTTCCCATCTTGCTGAACACATATATATAGAGGATTTCCAAGATGCCGAGGGTGTTCACGATGAGTAGGACGATGAACCATATCTTGCTCCCGTTCCGTGCGGACCTCCAAAGTGCGAGGCCCTTCCAGAAAATGGACCAGATGACGATGATCACAAGGACCACCGCCCCGGAGCCCGTAAAGAATGCCGCGAACGGTCCGCCCCACGAAGCGCTGATTGATGACATGTATATGATATAAAGTATTGCGACCTTTCCGTCAATCGCCTATAGTACCCGAGTACCGGTCACATATTAGTGTAGTCCGAACGCCCTCGTAGTTCAACGGATAGAACGGCTCACTCCTAACGAGTCGATCGAGGTTCAATTCCTCGCGAGGGCACAAGCATCTTCCTCTGCATTCCAAAGGACGCGGTCCATGCCTGCTGGCATGGCCGCTCTCTCTCGGCACCTTCGTGCCTCCGAGACGCCTTTGGAATGCAGAGGAAGATGCTTGTGTTTTTTGGGGAGGAATTGAACAAGGAAGGGGGTCGGGGAAACGCAGTTTCCCCGTGGAGGAGTGTCGCCGTTCTTACGGCGACAGTGCGGCACCGTGGGTGCCGCACGCGCAGGCCGCGTTGCGCGGCCGAGCAGTGAAATTCCTCGCGAGGGCACACCCGCAGGAAATTGGTATATAATATCGCTATGCCTCCGAGAAAGTTTGAACAAGGGCCAATACCACACGATCCCGAACAAATGGAAAACGGTCGGGAAACGGAGGAGGCACTCGAAACCATTCCCGACGCGGACGCGGTCGTGGTTTTCGGGGAATGGTTTGAGGTGAAGGAGGGAAACGCAGTCCCGTCGCTTGAATCAAAAATGAGGGCCATCGGCGCGTTGGAACTTTTTGAAAAGGGCAAAGTAAAAAAGATAATCATAAGCGGGAGCGGCCATCAAAAAGATCTCCCTACGGATACGAGCATCGCAGAGGTAATGAAACACTACCTGCTCACCCATGGTATTCCTGAAAATGCCATCCTCACGGAAGGGACATCCGTAAATACTTCCGAAGGCATTGAGAATGTGCTTGCCCTGCTGGACCAGGAAGATATCAAAAAAATTCTTTTGGAAACCAACGAATATCATCTTCCGAGGGCGCGCCAGCTTTTTGAGAACATCCTTAAAAAGCATGGATTGGAGATTGAACTTGCCGACTCTGTTTCGGCGGAGGAATTATTAAAAGAACGCTCACCGCACTACGAAAAATTGGTTTCTCATTTTGAATGGCCGGCGTCCTTAAAAAACGCCCCGCAAGAAACGCTTCAAAAGGGCCTCAGGGAATTCTTGCGCCGCATCCTTATCTATATCGATCGCGACGATAAAATAGCCACATTCCTCGCGGCAAAAGTACGCAGCACAAAAGAAGAATAGCAGCCTACGCAAGAAGGCAGAGCACTATTGGGGGCAGTGTGGCTCCGTACTCTGCCCCCAATAGTGCTCTGCCTTCTTGCGCGGTTCTCTATTTTTTGTACGCGCATATGCCGCTATGGTATACTACGGGCACATCAATGGCCCAAGTGGCGTTAGACACACCGCTGTACGAGGTCTTGGGCGCGCGCTCCGCGTTTCTGCGCCGTCTTGAAAATTTGGGCATCCACACGGTGCGCGATCTGCTCTTCCATTTCCCCGCGCGCTACGAAGATTTTTCAAAAGTATATTCCGTTGCCGAACTGGAACCGGGCCAGCAGGCCACCATCCAAGGCGTGGTGGAAGAAGTACACCTCGGGCGCAGCTTCCGCAGGCAAATGTCCATCGTGGAAGCAACCATCGCGGACGACAGCGGCACCATCCGCGCCATTTGGTTCAACCAACCCTACGTGGCGAACATTTTAAAGGTGGGGCGCCTCGCGAACTTTTCCGGAAAGGTATCCCTCTCCGACGAAAGCGAAATGTACCTGAGCCACCCGGCGTACGAAGCGCTCAGGGGCACGCCCGAACAATTTGACGAAACCAAGCACACCGCGCGGCTTGTGCCCATCTACCCGGAAACCCGCGGGCTCACCTCGCGCGGCATCCGCTTCATCATGCAATCCGTCCTGAAGCGCGTGCCGACCTTTAAAGAATGGATTCCGCAGGAAACGCTCGCGGCACTCGGCTTTCCGGACGCGAACCACGCGCTCCAGGCGGTCCACTTTCCCCAAACACTGGAAGAAGCGTCTGCTGCCACGCGGCGATTTTCGTTTGAGGACCTTTTCCTTCTTCAGCTCGTAAACCTGCAACAAAAATTAAAGCTTGCGCAGGAAAAAGCGCCGGTCGTAAAAACGGACATTGAACACGTGAAGGCAATTCTCGCGGAGCTCCCCTTTGAACTCACTCCTTCGCAAAAAAAATCGCTCTGGGAGATTATTAAAGATATTGAAAAGCCCTCGCCCATGAACCGCCTGCTCCAGGGCGACGTGGGTTCCGGCAAAACGGTGGTCGCCGCGATCGCCGCAATTTCCGCGGCCGCGAACGGCGTCCAAACGGCCTTCATGGCGCCCACGGAGATCCTAGCGCGCCAGCATTTTGAAACCATGAAAGGGCTGCTTGCGCGCATGTCGCGCGGCGCAGGCGCTGCGGGCACCGGCGCGCAACCCGCCATCGGGCTCCTCACCGGCACGAGCGCCGTCGTCTTCTACGAAAACGATATGGCGGCGGACGTGTCGCGCGCCGCGATGGCAAAGAAAGTGGAAAACGGCGAGGTAGCCATCGTGTTCGGCACGCACGCACTTATTGAAAAAGCGGTCTCGTTCAAAAACCTCGGCCTCGTCATCATTGACGAACAGCACCGGTTCGGCGTCCGCCAGCGCGCGGCGCTGGGCAGCAAAAAAAATGGCGCAAATGGCGGCACGAACCACAAAAGCTTTGTCCCCCACTTCCTCAGCATGTCCGCCACGCCCATCCCCCGCACGCTCATGCTCACCGTGTTCGGCGACCTGGACCTTTCGCTCATCACGGAACTTCCCGGCGGACGCAAACCCGTGAACACCAAGATCGTAATGCCGATAGAACGGCAGCTCACGTACGACTTCGTAAAAAAAGAAGTGCGTGCCGGGCGGCAAGTTTTTGTGATCTGCCCGCGCATTGAGCCATCCGCGGAAGAAACCGCGCAGAAGCTCGAGCTCCGCTCCGTAAAAGAAGAATACGAAAAGCTGCGGACCAAAATTTTCCCCGACCTCCGCCTCGCCATGCTCCACGGCCAGATGAAGCCAAAAGAAAAGGAAGACACCATGCGCCGCTTTAAGGACCGCGAGTTCGATATTTTAGTGACCACCTCCGTCGTGGAAGTGGGCGTGGACGTGCCGAACGCCACCGTCATGATGATAGAGGGCGCGGAACGCTTCGGGTTGGCGCAGCTCTACCAGTTCCGCGGCCGCGTGGGCCGCGGCGAGAACCAGTCCTATTGCTTCTTGATGGCGGACTCGGATGCCAAGGCCGCGAACGCGCGGCTCAAGGCGCTTATGGAAGCAACCAACGGATTTGAACTCGCGGAAAAAGACCTCGCCCTCCGTGGACCGGGGCAATTCTTCGGCGAAGTGCAGACCGGGCTCCCCGACATCGCCATGTCCGCGCTCCAGGACCCCGAACTCGTAAAGGCGAGCCGCGAAGCCGCCGTCACGGTGGTGAAGAGCGACCCGTCGCTTAAAGCCTACCCGGCGCTCAAAGTAAAAATGGCGGAGTTCCGGCACGCGGTCCATCTAGAATGACGTCTGCGAACCAATCGCATAAAAAGTTGAAGGCGATGATTCGTTGTTGTATTGCGTAAGGATCCACTGCGAAGACAAGGCGCCGCTCGCCACGCGCATTTCGGCAAGATAGCCATTGCCCCCGTTGTTCATACCGAGGTGGTTTTGGACATTCGGCTCGCTTGTGGGATTGCTAAAGTTTGTGCCGCTTGAGCTTAGGGCACCATTTATATACCACGCCCAATTTATACCATTTCGGGTGAACACCAGGTCTTTCCACGTACCCGTGGCAAGCGTACCTCCCGTAACATACGCTCCTCCCGCCGAGCAGACATAAAACTGCACTTGATTAGTGCCGCCCTTCCATTGCTCGTACCATCCACCGGTGCAGTAGGCTCCCGGACCCAAGAAGGTATTATAGTTACCAATGGTTTGCGTATCCTCCCATAGTTCCGTACTGAATGATGACGTGGTGAAATTGAGCAAAGAAGTGGTTGCGAAGGAAATGCCGCTGGTGCTGAAACTAAGCGCCGTGGCGCCAAATGGACCAGGTACACTTATCTGATTGGTGCTGCTCGTACTTTTGCCGGTAAGGTCGTTGGCGGTGGACTCCACGACGGTCGTGGAAGAGGCGTCATCTGCGAGGTGAGCCACTTCCAGATAGTTGCTGTTCCATGTGCCTGCGGGATTACTCAAGTCATACGCGACCCCGGAGTCATAGCATGTATAAATGACGGTGCCCGTGGCCATTGTGGGTACATTCACCCAATCAACCAAGGCACCCGTGGATGAGTTGTACGCCTCCGTCTCAAAATTGAGATAATTCCCTCCCTGGCAATTGGACGCCGAGGTGGCAAACGCAAGGTCGCACGGCTCCTGGGAACCATTCGGCGCAGTGCAAAGGTTCTGGATGGTGCCGCCGTGCGCGGACGAAGCCCATGAAGACACGACCGACGATACCAGCATCGGGAAATTGGAGTTTGTGCCGGACGCGACCGCGGCGCTGCTCGTTACGGTGAGCGCTCGGTAATAGGTCCACGGGGTGTAGGAACTTTCATTGGAGCCCCCGATAAACGTGATGATGGCCGCAGACGAGCTCGTGGTGGGCGGCGAACTTCCGGAATAGCTCCACGTGGCGGCTTCCGGGCCCGTCACGTACGCATTCTGGTCTTCCACATAGGTGTTGCTCACCGTGGAGGATGTCTCCAGTGTGAATCCCGACCCCGGCAAAATGGAACCGCTCGCCGGATTAAAATACCCTACGCCGAAGAGCAATTCCTCGGTGGACGTTGGACTTGCCGAACCGCTCGAGATTGAGGTCGTGCTCGCGGTGGTCAAAGAAGACGAGGCGTCGAACGGCGTGGAGGTCGCCGCGCCGCGGTATTCATATATAAAGAGCGATGGGCTCGTGACGCTCGTGCCGAACGTGGCCGTCACGGTCTCCGCGCTCGTGCTCGTGGCGTTCGCGGCATAAAAAATCGCGAATTGCTGATTGTATGCCGCATACGACGGATTTACTGCTTCGTACCAGGTATTGCCCGCGGTATCCGCGACCGAAATAGACGTGCCAGAACTCCCCGTGTTGGAGATGACCGCAATAAGGAGGTTCCCTTTTGTGTTTGCGCTCGGGAACGCGGTCGAGATGCTTGATCCGCTTCCCGTGGAGGTCGCGCTCTGCTGGATGAGCGCGATCTTGGGCACCGGGGTAAATACCGTCGCGCCCGACTCAAATGATTGCGAATATTCCAGAGTGGCGTTCGTCGTGCTCGCGGCAAGCGTGAAAGAATATGAAACGGAATCCGCGCCGAAGGGCGACGACGACGCGCTCTGGTTGTAGTGACGCGTGAAGGCGATGTTTGAAACCGTCACTTTGTTGGACGTGAGCGCTTGCGGCGTCCCGTTCACGCCCTGCGTTAGGTAGAGGGTGCCGCTTGATACGCTGAGGACCGTGGGATCAATGGACGAAGTCGCTTCCCTTAACTTCAAACTGCTCATCTTGGCATCCTCAACCATGTCCACCAGCCGTGCCGTCTGTATGTAGTATTGCAACTGTTGGAGCAAGAATTGTCCCTGGGTTTCCACCTCATTCGCGGACGTTTCGTGGCTCTGCACCCGCGTGATGGTGACAAAGATAGTGATGAGGCCGATGATGGCCACGGAAAAAAGGGCAACGAACACCAAAAGTTCTATGAGCGTGAAACCGCGGCGATAACGGCGCATGCTTTCATTTTAGCATTTCGCCCGCGGGGCG